>CAZIVB010000047.1:0-13142 GCA_964542565.1 uncultured Hyphomicrobiales bacterium
GCGGCGCAGAAGCCGGGCGGTGAGGGAAAAGACCGATGATGTTGCCGAAACCGCGGCGGAAAAACCCGATGACGTTGCTGAAACCGCGACGGAAAAACCCGATGCCGTTGCTGAAACCGCGGCGGGGAACCCCGAAATCGTCGCCGCCGATGCCGGGACAAGCGAGCCTGTGAGCGAAAAGGCAGAGACGAAAAAAGACAAATCCGACAAGCCAAAACGCAAGAAGGCCGCGAGCAAGGACAAGGACAAGGAAAAATCCGGCAGCGGGAAAAAACCGGCGGAAAAGAAAAAAGCGGATAAGGACAAACCGGCCGAAAAGAAAAAAGCGGATAAAAAACAAAGCAAATCCGCCGAAACTGAAGCCCCGGCCAAGGAGACCGTCACGGACGCCGAAGCGGCGACCGGGGAGGATACGTCCTCTGCCCCCAAACGAAAGGGGTGGTGGTCCAACCGTTTTTCAGCCAAATAAACCGGCGCAAAACCGGTCTGCGAGACATGAAAAGCCATCCGGCGCGAAAGCGGCGGGTGGCTTTTTCATTGCCGGGCTTTGGTCGGCCTGAATATAAAACTCAGGCCAGCCAGTCTTTCAGCCGCCTTGCGGCCTCGGCGATCTCGTCTGTTTTGCCGGCGAAGGAAAACCGCAGGTAAGCGTGGCCGAATTCGGGGTCGAAATCGAGCCCCGGCGTGGCGGCGATTCCGGTTTCGCGCAGCATTTTTTTGGCAAAGGCGTAAGAATCATCGCTGAAATCACGGATATCGGCATAGAGGTAAAATGCTCCCGTGGCGGGGACTATTTTTGTCAGCCCGGCGCAGGGCAGTTCGGCGACCAGCAGATCGCGGTTTTGCCGGTACACCGCCTTGACCTTTTCCAGTTCATCCGCGGCGTCAAAGGCGGCGATGGCGGCGAATTGCGACAAGGTGGGGGCGGCGATATAGAGATTTTGCATCAGGCGCTCAACCGGGCGCACCAGATTTTCCGGCAATACCATCCAGCCGATACGCCAGCCGGTCATGCAGTAGTATTTTGAAAACGAGTTGACGACGATCACATCATCGGAAAACTCCAGCGCACAGCGCGCCCGCCCGCCATAGGTCAGGCCGTGATAGATCTCGTCCGAGATATAAAGTCCGCCCAGGCCCTGCACGGTTTCGATCAGCATCCGCAATTCGCCCGGGCTCAGCATGGTGCCGGTGGGATTGGCGGGGCTGGCGAGGATGGCGCCGTCGAGCCCGTTCTTTCCAGCGGCCCGCATCTCATCACGGGTCGGCATCCAGTTATGTTCGGCCCGGGTCTGGATGGCCACCGGCTCCATGCCGAGGGTTTTCATCACCTGGCGGTAGCACGGATAGCCCGGATTGGTCAGCGCCACCCTGGCGCCGGCGTCAAAGGCGCTTAAAAAGGCAAGCACAAACCCGGCCGAGGAGCCCGTGGTGACGGCAATGCGTTCGGGCGAGACATCAAGATTGTATTTTTCGCGGTAATGGGCGGCAATGCGGGCGCGCAAGGCGGGCAGCCCCATGGCGTCGGTATAGCCCAGCTTGTCCTGCCGCAGCGCCGAGGCGGCGGCATCAAGCACGGCTTTGGGGGCCGGTGTTCCCGGCTGGCCGACCTCCAGATGCAGAACATTGCCGCCCTTTTCCTCGCGCTCTCTGGCGGCGCGCATGACATCCATGACGATAAAGGGATCGATGGCAGAGCGTTTTGACGGCGACAAGGTGTTTTTCATGCTTTTGTTTACTTCACAAACAGGCCATATTCATCCGGTAGTTTTTTTTAAGGCTTTGCGGTCCGCGCCGCGCCGCCCGAAACAACCTGAAAAAGCCCCGGGATCATTTTTATGACTAACGTGATAAACGGCTTGAGGGCCCGCAACAAGCCCTTATCTTGCGGCCCGATTATGAAAAAACTTGCCTGTTTTGCCCTGAGTTTCGGGATTGCCGCCTCGGGCCTGAGCCAGAGTGCGCAGGCGCGCGCCACCATTATCCGCGATTCGGAAATCGAGGCGCTGATGCGCAGCTATACGGTGCCGATTTTCAAGGCAGCGCGGCTCAATCCGCGCTCGATCAAGGTTGTTCTGGTGGACGACAGGGCGATTAACGCCTTTGTCACCGGCAATAACCGCATGTTTATTTTTACCGGCCTGCTGCTTGAGGCCAAAACGCCCAATGAGGTGATTGGTGTGATCGCCCATGAAACCGGACATATCACCGGGGCGCATCTGGCGCAGATGCAGGCCGAGATCAGACGCGCCAGCACAACCCAGATCATCACCATGCTGCTGGGCATTGCCGCCACGGCGGCGGGTGCGGCCAGCGGCAATACCAGTGCGGGCAATGCCGGGATCGGCATCATGCGCGGCGGCGCGCGCGTGGCGCGGCGCAATTTTCTTGCCTACCGGCGCATTCAGGAAGCCTCGGCCGATCAGGCCGCCATCGGGTTTTTGAATAAAACCCGCCAATCGGCCAAAGGCATGGCCACCATCTTCGAGAAGCTGGCCAGCCAGATGATGGTATCGCTGAAATATGTCGATCCTTACGCCTTGAGCCACCCGGTACCGCGCGAGCGCATGGCGCTGCTCGAAGAACGCTCGCGCCAGAGCCCCTATTACAACAAAAAAGACTCGCCGCAATTGCAGCTCAGGCATGACATGATGCGGGCAAAGCTTTACGGCTTCACCCGCGGGCGCGGCTCAACCTTGCGCAAATACAAGGCGAGCGACAAATCCCTGCCCGCAAGATATGCGCGGGCGATTGTCTCTTACCGCACCACCGGCATCCGCAAGGCGGTGAAGCAGATTAATGCATTGATCAAGGCTCAACCGAAAAATCCCTATTTTCATGAGCTTAAAGGGCAGGCGCTGCTGGAAAGCGGGCTGGCGGGCGAGGCGACCGGGCCTTTGAAACGGGCGGCGGCGCTGGCGCCCAAAGCCGGTCTTATCCGCATTATGCTGGCGCAGGCGATGCTGGCCTCGCGCAAACCCGCCCTTCGCAAGGCGGCCATCGTTCAGCTTCGCAAGGCGCTTTTGACCGAAAGCGACAATCCGGACCCCTACCGGCTTCTGGCGCAGGCTTACGGGCAAAACGGCCAGATTGCCCTGGCGCAACTCAACTCCGCCGAGCGCTTCTTGCGCGAGGGCAACAGATCACTCGCCTTTACCCATGCCACAAGGGCGCGCAAAAAACTGCGCAAGGGCAGCCCGGCCTGGCTGCGCGCCAGTGACATTATTTTGCTGAAAAAGTTGAACAAACGCTCAAAACGGTGATAGAGGCAGAGACCGCCCCACAGGGTTTAAGGAGATATTGATGACATTGACAACAATCTGGCGCGCCGTATTCGCGCCTGTTGCGTTTTCGGCGCTGCTGACCATAGCGGCGGCCCCGGCTTTGCAGGCCGGCGAAAAGGCCGGTTTTAGCAATATGCAGCGACAGGAGATTGAAGGGCTGGTTCGCGAATACCTTCTCAAGAACCCCGGTATCTTGCGCGAAATGATGCGCGCGCTGGAGAGCAGTGAAACCCGCGAGCGCGCCGCCGCCCTTAGCAAGGCAATGGCGAAGAATGCCGACGCCATCTACCGTGCGCCGGGCGATATCGTGCTTGGCAACCCCGAGGGCGATGTCACGCTGGTGGAATTTTTTGACTACAATTGCGGCTATTGCAAACGCGCCCTGGGCGATCTGCAAACCTTGCTGAAAACCGACAAGAATTTGCGGGTGGTCATCAAGGAATACCCCATATTGAGCGCCGGCTCGCTTGAAGCGGCGAAGGTTTCACTGGCGGCGGGCAAACAGGGCAATTACATGAAGTTTCACACCGCTTTGCTGAGTGCGCGCGGGCAGGCCGACGGCAAAAAGGCGCTGAAGCTGGCCGAGAAACTCGGGCTCGACATGAAGAGGCTCAAAGCCGATATGAAGACCCCGGAGACCATGGCTTCACTGGCCTTAGTGCAAAATCTTGCGCAAAAATTGGGAATCACCGGTACCCCTGCCTATATAATTGATGACGCCATCATCCCCGGGGCTGTCGGCATTGAAAGTCTGCGCCAGCAGATTGCCAAAATCCGCAAAACCGGCTGCAAATACTGTTAGAACTGTTAATGGGTATACCGGTTTATAGTCTTGGCAGCGCCAAATCCGCCCACGTTTCCATTGCCGCCACGGGTGCACAAGAAGCGTGTGGTCCGCCAGCAATTGAGGTCCATCTTTCAAATGCTTTTTTCCGTGAAACCTTTCGGCATAAATCCTATGTTTCACCGACTGTTGCTGGTATGATCCGCGGATTCGGCGTCAAAGGGCGTGAGCGGACGCCGGAGGTCTTGTGCGGCAAGATAGCCGTACCGATTATAAGTTGAGCGATAAGAAGATATGAGCAAGAAAAAGTCAGTTGATCAAAGCGTTATCCGCGATCTTGCGGCGCTGCTTAAGGAAACGGATTTAAGCGAGATTGAAATTGAACAGGACGGCATGCGTCTGCGGGTGGTGCGCAATTGCACCGTCCAGAATGTCAGCGTTCCTTCCATGATGGCGCAGGCGCCGGTAGCGGCTTCGCCGCCGCCCGCACCTGAAGACGCCGCCTCGCATCCCGGCGCGGTGACCTCGCCGATGGTAGGAACGATCTATCGTTCGCCCGAGCCCGACGCCGCGCCCTTTATCGATGTGGGAACAACGGTTGCCGAGGGGCAGATCCTGATGATCGTCGAGGCCATGAAAACCATGAACAACATCCCTTCGCCGCGCAGCGGCAGGGTGACGGCGATTTTGGTCGATGACGGCCAGCCGGTGGAATTTGGCGAACCTCTCGTCATTATCGAATAGCAAGCGGGGCCTAAACATCTGATGTTCGACAAGGTCCTCATCGCCAATCGCGGCGAGATTGCTCTTAGAATCCAGCGCGCCTGCCGTGAGCTGGGGGTAAAAACCGTTGCCGTGCATTCCACGGCGGATAAAAACGCCATGCATGTGCGCCTTGCCGATGAAAGCGTATGCATCGGCCCGCCCAGCCCGGCGCTCAGCTATCTCAATATTCCGTCGCTGATCGCAGCGGCCGAGATCACCGGCGCTGATGCGGTTCATCCCGGCTACGGGTTTTTGTCGGAAAACGCCCGTTTTGCCGATATCTGCGCCGAACACCAGATTACGTTTATCGGCCCCACGGCGGAGCATATCCGGGTGATGGGCGACAAGATCATGGCCAAGGAAACGGTAAAGGCGCTCGGCATTCCGGTGGTTCCGGGCTCCGAGGGGGCGTTATCGGGGGTTGAAGAGGCGCTGGAACTCGCCGACGGGATCGGCTATCCGGTGATCATCAAGGCGGCGGCGGGCGGCGGCGGGCGCGGCATGAAGGTCGCCAAAAACAAGGAAGAGCTGCCGAATGCCTTTGCCACCGCGCGGGCCGAATCCAAGGCCGCCTTTGGCGATGACGCCATGTATATGGAGAAATACCTCTCGCATCCGCGCCATATCGAGGTTCAGGTGCTGGGCGATGGTCATGGCAAGGCGATTCATCTGGGCGAGCGGGACTGCTCGTTGCAGCGGCGGCATCAAAAGGTTCTGGAAGAGGCCCCCTCCCCGGCGCTCAACGACACCCAGCGGGCCGAAATCGGCAAGATTGTCTCCAAGGCGATCGGCAAGCTGAATTATCAGGGCGCGGGAACGATTGAGTTTCTTTACGAGGATGGCGGGTTTTATTTCATCGAAATGAACACACGGCTACAGGTCGAGCATCCGGTGACCGAGATGATCACCGGGGTGAATATCGTTCAGGAGCAAATCCGGCTGGCCAGCGGCGCGCCGCTCAATATTGCCCAGGAGGATATTCATTTCAACGGCCATTCCATTGAATGCCGCATCAATGCGGAAAATGCCAAGACCTTCATCCCCTCTCCCGGACGCATCGAAAATTTTCACCCGCCGGGCGGCTATGGGGTGCGCTTTGATTCGGGCGCCTATTCAGGCTATGTCATCACGCCTTATTACGACAGTCTGATCGGCAAGCTGATCGTGCACGGGGCAACGCGCAACGAATGCCTGATGCGGCTGCGCCGGGCGCTGGACGAGTTTGTCATTGACGGGATTGACACCACCATCCCGCTGTTCAAAACCCTGGCGACCCATAGCGATGTCATTAACGGCACGTATAATATCCACTGGCTTGAGAAGTTTCTTGAATCGCAAGAGTAAAGGCATATGACGGGGATCGGCACAGGCGGGACCGATATCACGCCCAGCGTCCTGCTCAAGGCGTATGCCTGCGGCATTTTCCCCATGGCGGAAAGCGCCGGCGACAATGCGCTCTACTGGATTGATCCGGAAGAGCGCGGTGTCCTGCCGCTGGATAAGTTTCATGTCCCGAAAAGACTGGCGCGAACGGTGGCCTCGGAGCGTTTTGAAATCCGCATCGATACCGCTTTCACGGCGGTCGTGGCCGCCTGCGCCGCGCCGGGCAAAGGCCGCAGCAACACCTGGATCAACGGCCGCATTTCCCGGCTCTACACCGCCCTTTTCGAGCTCGGGCATTGCCATTCGGTTGAGGTCTGGCGCGAGAACAGGCTTGTCGGCGGGCTTTACGGGGTAAGGCTGGCGGGGGCGTTTTTCGGCGAAAGCATGTTTTCCACCGAGCGCGACGCCAGCAAGGTGGCGCTGGTGCATCTGGTTGCCCGCCTCAAGGCCGGCAAATTCGCCCTGCTCGACACCCAGTTCGTCACCGATCACCTGAGCCAGTTCGGCGTTACCGAGATCAGCCGCGAGGCGTATCACGAAAAACTCGAAGCGGCGCTCAGGCTTCAGGGCGATTTTTTCAGGCTTGGCGTTGCCGGCTTTAGCGGCGCGGCGGCCCTGCAGGTCTTGAGCCAGACATCGTAAACCGGGTGCTCGACCCCGTGCAGCCCCGGATTGGCGGCAAACATCCAGCCGGTGAACAGGCGCTTGACCTGACCGTTGAGCTGGTGCTCATCGACAATGACGAAGGCGGTGGTTTTGGGCTTTTCGGTCACGGGCCGGGTGTAACAGACCTTCGCCGTTACCACCAGCGCGCCAAAACGCACCGGGGTGTTGACCGGCGCGACCAGTGTGGTGATTTGCGCCGTGACCTTGTCGAGGGCGGAAAACACCGCAACCGGATTGCGGATTTTGGCGGCGGCGGCGATTTGCGGCGCAAAACTCCCCAGAACAACAAGGGCGACAGCCAGGACCGGCAGGGCGAAGTTTGATTTTGACATATAAAAACTGATTTTCATTATCGGTCCTGATTGTTGGCTTGGGCGAATGTATAGTGAGAATGCGGCTTTTTTATTTCAAAACAGCGGCAAGGCGCAAGCGGACAGAACCGGCGCTGCGGTTTCCTCCCGCATCACGCATCTGTATTTTTCATTTGCCGCCGCTGTTGAAAATCGCCTTGCCGATCAGGCCCATGATATCGACCGAACTCTGGGTGTAGATAATCTTGCCGCCATCGGCCAGCATCTCTTCGGCGCCGCCGGGGTCGAGCGTGATGTAAGCGCCGCCCAGCAGGCCTTCCGAAGCAATCTTGGCATTGCTGTCGGTCGGGAGTTTAACCGCTTTCGAGATATTCATGGTGACAAGGGCGCGGTAGCTCTCCTTGTCCAGTTTCTGATCCGTTACCGTTCCCACCTTGATGCCGGAAAGGCGCACATCGGCGCCCATGGGCAGGCCGTCAATGTGATCGAACTCGGCCACGACGCTATAGCCGCCGGTATTGGCGCCAAGGCCTGTTGTGCGGTAGATATAGGTAAAGAACACCGCCGCCACGAGAATGACGAGCGCGCCGACGATGGTTTCCACGAATGAGTTTTTCATCTGTTCAGGGCCTGTTTTTCCGGCCGCTCATTCCGGCCGCCACGGCTCGTAATCATCGGCGCTCCTGGGGCGCTTGCCGGAACGCAAAAGCGAACCGGGCGGATAAAGCGCATACGGGGTTCCGGTATAATTGGCGCGGGGGGGCAACTGCCAGGGCCTTGGCGTATACTCCTCATCGACCGGGGGCACATCAACCCTGTGATGCATCCAGCCATGCCATTCGGGCGGAATGCGCGAGGGTTCGGCCAGACCGTTATAGATCACCCAGCGCCTCGGGCCGCCGCGCTGCTTGTAATAGATATTTCCCTGATCGTCCTCACCGACCTTTATCCCCTTGCGCCAGGTAAAAAACCACGTGCCGGGAGTCTGTGAGTTCCACCAGGTCAGGATAAATTTGAGATAGTTCACGAATCGCATGAGGGCCACCCACATCATGTTTGAAACTCCGCCCGGAACTATGCCACCGGACCGAACCCCTGTCCAGTCATCTGGCGCGATGCGCGCGTTTAAATTTCCCAATGGTCGACAGGGCTTTTCTTATCCGGCATGGTTTCGGCGGCAAGGCGGATTTGCGCCTCATCATTTGCCGCTTCGGGAGCCGCACCCCGGCTGGCCAGCAGATGCGCCAGGCGAATTTTGTTCCTGGCCCGCTGCTTGATCGTTTTTTCATCTTCCAGAGCCAGATCCTGGTCGCAGACATAAAACCGGTCCTTGAGAATCAACTCGCGCCCGTCGTGCAAAATCCATTTGATTCTTTTCAGCAGGGCATTGGGAGAAACCGGTTTGACCAGAAATTGCTGCACCCCGGCGTCAAAGGATTTTTGCACAAAGCCGCGTGAGGCAAAACCGGTCAGCATGATGACCGGCACCAGGGACAGGGTTGTTGATGATTTGTGGCGCATCGCGCGCACCAGCTGGTAGCCATTGACCGGCTTCATATGCCAGTCGGTAATCACCAGATTGGGCGGGTCGTCCGCGATTTCCAGCAAAGCTGATTCGCCATCGGCGTAAGAGCGAAGCCGCATGACGCCAAAAGCCGTGATAATGGAGTGGAGGATCTGGCGCATGGACTGATTATCGTCAACAACAACAACATCAAGCGCACTCATGGGGAGCTTGTAGGCAATATGTCTGGGCATGGTACAGTATGAACTAACGAATAGCGTTTTGATTTATCTGTACGACCCCGCCTTCGATATTAGGCAAAGCTCATAAAAAAAAGGTTACCGCGCCGCCGGAAATTTCGCGCCGGGTTTGACCATGCCGAATCATCCGGATTCTCTGAACTTTTGCGCATATTAACCCCAAATTAACAACTTGAGCTAAATGTTGTGGTTGTATAATTCAACCCCACAACTTCTTGACGAAACATGAGCGTTAATCTAACTTACGATTCTGCCGGGGAGCGAAAAACTCTCTGGCAAAAAGGTTCAGTAATCTCATATATCAGCTACGTATTGGCTTTGCCGCTTCAAGTTCGGATTCGGCCGGGGCGAGTGGTTGTCTGTCCTTGAAATCCGGGACTGCGGGATTAACGAGAAGCCTGAAAAAACAAGCTGATTCCATGTGGATCAACAATTGAGAATAGCTGGACCTCTCCTGAAAAAAGCCGGAAGTTCAGCGCCATCGGCTTAAGGGGCACGACAAATATGCGGATTATCCGACACTTCACCAAGGCTGGAGTCTCACCTTATGAGGCTATTGTTTTTCGCAACACCACGAGCGAAATCAAAAACCCGGACGGATCACAGGTTTTCCGGCTTGATAACGTTATAGCACCGGCGGACTGGTCGCAGGTGGCGTGTGATATTCTGGCGCAGAAATATTTCCGCAAGGCCGGGGTTCCGGCGCGGCTGAAAAAGCTTGAGGAAAACACGGTTCCGGCATGGCTGTGGCGCTCGGTGCCCGATGAGCGCGCCCTTGCCCGATTGCCCGCCGATGAGCGCAGCACCGGCGAGACATCCGCCACCCAGGTGTTTGACCGTCTGGCCGGGGCCTGGACCTATTGGGGCTGGAAAGGCGGCTATTTTGATTCAGAAGACGACGCCCATGCCTTTCACGATGAAATGCGCTATATGCTGGCGACGCAAAAGGCGGCGCCCAATTCGCCGCAATGGTTCAACACCGGCCTGCACTGGGCCTACGGCATTGACGGGCCAGGTCAGGGGCATTCCTATGTCGATTTCCAGACCGGCAAACTGACCCGATCCACCAGCGCCTATGAGCATCCCCAGCCCCATGCCTGTTTTATCCAGTCGATTCAGGATGATCTGGTCAATGAAGGCGGGATCATGGATTTGTGGGTGCGCGAGGCGCGATTGTTCAAATACGGCTCGGGAACGGGGACCAATTTCTCCAATCTGCGCGGCGAGGCGGAAAGCCTTTCGGGCGGCGGCAAATCTTCCGGGCTGATGAGCTTTTTGAAAATCGGCGACCGGGCGGCGGGCGCGATCAAATCGGGCGGCACCACAAGGCGCGCCGCCAAAATGGTGGTGGTGGATATCGATCACCCGGATATCGAGGCCTATATCAACTGGAAGGTGAAGGAAGAGCAGAAAGTCGCGGCGCTGGTGACCGGCTCCAAAATTTGCGAAAAGCACCTGAAAGCCATCATGAAGGCCTGTGTTTATTGCGAGGGCGACGGCGATGACTGTTTTGATGCGCGCAAGAACCCGGCGCTGAAACGTGAGGTCAAAAAGGCGCGCAAGGCGCTGGTGCCGGATAACCTGATCAACCGCATTATCCAGTTCGCGCGCCAGGGCTTTACCGATCTTGAATTTGATACCTATGACACCGATTGGGATTCTGAAGCCTACCTGACCGTCTCGGGGCAAAATTCCAACAATTCCATCCGGGTGTCGGATGAATTTTTAAAAGCGGTCGAGAGCAACAGCTACTGGAATTTGACCGCGCGCACCAATGGCGAGATCACCAAGACCTTGCAGGCGCGCGAGCTTTGGGATCAGGTGGGCTATGCGGCCTGGTCCTGCGCCGATCCGGGCATCCAGTTTCACACCACCATCAATGACTGGCACACCTGCCCGCAATCAGGCCCGATCAATGCCTCGAACCCGTGCTCGGAATATATGTTCCTTGACGACACCGCGTGCAATCTGGCCTCGATGAACCTGATGGCGTTCCGCGATAAAAACGGCAAATTCGACGCCCCGGCGCTTGCCCATGCCACAAGGCTGTGGACTATCGTGCTGGAAATCTCGGTGCTGATGGCGCAGTTCCCTTCGGCGCGCATTGCCGAGTTGTCTTACGAATACCGCACATTGGGGCTGGGCTTTGCCAATATCGGCGGGCTGCTGATGGCCAGCGGCCTGTCTTATGATTCGGATGAAGGCCGGGCAATCTGCGGCGCGATCAGCGCCATTATCACCGGCGAGGCTTACGCCACATCGGCCGAGATGGCGGGCGAGCTGGGCGCATTCCCCGGTTATGAGCCCAATGCCCAGGACATGTTGCGGGTGATCCGCAACCATCACCGGGCAGCGCACGGGATTGCGGAGGGTTATGAGGCGCTCAATACCAAACCGGTGCCGCTTGATCATAAATCCTGCCCGGATCAGGACCTGATTAAATTCGCCGCCAGGGCCTGGGACCGGGCGCTTGAGCTTGGTAAAAAACACGGCTACCGCAATGCGCAGGTGTCCGTGGTGGCCCCCACCGGCACCATCGGCCTTATCATGGATTGCGACACCACCGGGATCGAGCCGGATTTCGCGCTGGTCAAGTTCAAGAAGCTGGCCGGCGGCGGCTATTTCAAGATCATCAACCGGGCGGTGCCCGAAGCCCTGAGCACCCTGGGGTATTCAAAGGGCAGCATTGACGCCATCATCGCCTATGCCGTCGGGCTGGGCACCTTGAAGGGCGCGCCGGGGATCAATCATGAAACTTTAAAGGCCAAGGGCTTTACGGATGAGAAAATCGCTGCTGTCGAAGCGGCGCTCGCCACATCCTTCGAGATTAAATTCGCCTTTAACAAATATACCCTTGGCGAGGAATTTTGCACCGGAACCCTGGGCATCGAGGCGGCCAGCCTCGATGATTTTGATTTCAACCTGCTGCGCGAAATCGGCTTTGAGCCCCGGGAGATTGAAGCGGCCAATCTTTATTGCTGCGGCGCCATGACGCTGGAAGGGGCGCCGGGGCTCGACGAGGCGCATCTGCCCGTATTTGACTGCGCCAATCCGTGCGGGCGCATCGGCAAGCGCTATTTGTCGGTGGAAAGCCATATCCGCATGATGGCGGCGGCGCAGCCGTTTATTTCCGGCGCGATCTCGAAAACCATCAATATGGCCTCGGACGCCAGCATTGATGATTGCAAGGCGGCCTATATGCTGTCGTGGAAACTGGGCATCAAGGCCAATGCGCTTTACCGCGACGGCTCCAAGCTCAGCCAGCCCCTCAACTCGCAAATTCTCGGCGAGGATGAAGAGGAAATCGAGGAAACGCTGGAGAAAACCGCCAGTGAACAACCGGCCCTGCTGCGCACCGGAAAAATAGCCGAACGTATTGTCGAGGTGGTGAGCAAGTATGAGCGTGAAAAACTGCCGCACCGGCGCAAGGGCTATACGCAAAAGGCGGTGGTCGGCGGCCACAAGGTCTATTTGCGCACCGGCGAATATGAAGACGGGCGTCTGGGCGAGATTTTCATCGATATGCATAAGGAAGGCGCGGCTTTTAGGGCGATGATGAACAATTTCGCCATCGCCATCTCGCTGGGGCTGCAATACGGCGTGCCGCTGGATGAATATGTCGAGGCCTTCACCTTCACCCGCTTTGAACCGGCCGGGCTGGTGCAGGGCAATGACACCATCAAGAACGCCACTTCATTGCTGGATTATATCTTCCGCGAACTTGCCGTTTCCTATCTCGACCGCAATGATCTGGCGCATGTGGAACCGGACCAGATCGGCCATGATGTCATGGGCAAGGGGGTCTCCGAAGGCCATGCGCCCGAGCCCGTGCCCGCCACCAGCATGGTGAGCACCGGCTTTACCCGCCACTCGCAGCACAATCTGGTGATCCTGCCCGGCAACACCGCCAACGGCAGCGAGGTGAGCGCCATGCAGGCAAGAGCCGCCAGCCTGATGACCTCGGGCTCCGCCGTGGCCGAAGCAGCACTCAAAGCGGCGCAGGAGCCGGTCTCAATCGGCAAAACGCAATCTTCCGCCAAACCCGACAGCGCCGCCCAGGCGATGCAGGCGCGCATGAAAGGCTATGAGGGCGACCCGTGCGGCGAATGCGGCAACTTCACCCTGGTGCGCAACGGCACCTGCCTCAAATGCGACACCTGCGGCGGCACCAGCGGGTGCAGTTGA
>CAZIVB010000048.1:0-13140 GCA_964542565.1 uncultured Hyphomicrobiales bacterium
TGATGCTTGGCTTGCCTTTGGGACTGTCTTCCCAGTAGTTTTCATTGGCTTCAAAAACCATTTTTTGCCCGGTTCAAGGCTGACCACCTTGTAGGGCCCGGTGCCGATGGGTTTCAGGTTCATGCCCTTGGGGCCGACCTTGGCATAATATTCATTGGGATAGATCGGCAAGGGACCGGCAATGAAATCGATTGCGGGGGGGAAGGGCGCTTTTAGATTGATGCGCACCGTCCACTGGTCGATTTTCTCGGCGTTTTTGATCCACTTGGCATTACGCTGGTTGAGAATTTTGTTGTCCGGGTTGGATATGAAATTGAATGTGTACACCACATCGTCAGCATCGAATGGCTCACCGTTGTGGAATTTGACACCTTTGCGCAGCTTGAATTCCAAAGTCGTGTCGTTGATCCATTTGTAAGACGTTGCAAGCGCCGGCTTGTAACTGAAATCCGCCGGATCACGATAAAGCAAACTGTCCCAGATATGCCGGGTCACGATGATGCCGATCCGGTGGGTCGTGAAATACGAATCCATATTATAGTTTTCGAGTTTCAGAGCGATATTCAGAGAATTATCGGATTTTCCCGCCAAGGCAGGAGTGGCAAGTACAGCCACCCCCAATCCGATGGCGGCGACGACCACGCTAAGTTTCTTTTTCATGATTTTCTCTCATTGGAAACTGGCCTTTAGTATTGACATGCAATACATTTTATTGCATAATAAACATTACAATGAATGGTAAATTGAGTCAAACTGGGTCTCCAAATGACCCATCAGTGAGCAATGACTAGAGCACTTCTTAGAAAAGTGGGAACCAGTTTTCCGATAAGAAGTGCAGCAACAACAAAGAGTTAGAACCCGGTTTTGATTCAATCAAAACCGGAAATGCTCTAGTGAGCGGTCGTTTTTGCCTGTAAGGGGGGAATTCTGGACAATCTTGAAAAACCAAAACAAAACAAGGATCGGCTGTTCGTTGAATCTGTTGAAAAGGCTTTCAAGGTGCTGGAAGCTTTTCGGACCGACAAACTCGACCTCAGTCTTGTTGAGATCATTTCCCGTACCGGTCTGAACAAAAGTGCGGCTCAGCGTTTTACCCATACATTGCATCGTTTGGATTATCTGAAAAAGGACCTCGCCTCGCGGCGCTATTCACTCTCTAAAAAAGTGCTTGAAAGTGCCAACTGTTTTTTAAGCATGGATACTTTGGTCAACCGGGCAACGCCGCACATTATTGATCTTCGCCGTCAGTTGGACATGCGCGTGGGCATGGGGTGCTTGCACGGGCGCAACGCCATGTACCTTATCCCTTTACAAAGCAATAGGGCCGCATTTCGCACTGCCCATCCAGGCTTCGAAGTTCCTGTGTATTGCACGTCAACCGGCCGGGCTTTGCTTGCTTTTGGTGAATATGACCAGGTTAAAAACATTATCGCAAGCTGTGACCGCAAAAAATACACACCTTTTACTATTATCGATGTTGATGAAATCATGAGTGAAATAGAGCTTGTTCGTCAAAACGGATACTCAATTACCGATCAGGAACTAATAACCGCCGACATTAACATAGCTGCCCCGATTTTTGACACCCAGGGAAATGCAGTTGCTACGGTCACTGCTTCTGGATCAAAAAGCAAATGGACGCGAAATGACCTGAGGACAAAAGTCGCGGTTCTGGTCATGGAGACCGCAAGGGCCATTTCCACCTCGACGTAAGCCATGGTGGTCTGTCACCCGTTGAATTTCTGGAAATCCATGCCCGCCTTGTCCATGCGTACTGGTCTCTCCTTCAAATCAATGCCGGATTGAATCGCATTCCACGAAAAAGGGCCAATTTCGGCGGTCTCAAAATTTATTACTCCTCTCCTCTTTGATGATTCTCTGAAATGGTTAACCACTTGTTAACCATTTCAGAAGATATTCTGTACCATAATGAAACACATAGCTTAAGTATTAAATTAACAAACAAGAATTCATTTATTAGATTGAATAATAGATAATGATAAATATTAATATATATTTAATTTTATCTTAATATCAAAATAGGCGGTAAATACAATAACGATGTATTCTTATTTATATAGAATACTAATTGTGATTTCTGCCTCCACTTCATTTGGGTTTATGGCGTGGGGAGCTGACAATCAGGGTCCCGGCGGCATTGCAAGCGCAACAAGCGCCAGGCATGGTTTTGGTCTGGGGATCGCTATCAGCACGCGCGATGCGAACGGTTCACAGCTGACCGCCGGGTCGGCAGGCGATGGAACAGGAAGCCTTACCCATTCTGTTGGCAATACGATAAATGTGAGTGCGGCAGGCAACGCTCTGGGGGCGGGCAATCCCGGCGCTGCACCGGGTGGTATTGCAATATCTGTTGCTGTCAGTGGAAGCTATTCGGTTGTTGTTGCCGGTCCTGGCGCTGTTGCAGTGTCGGCGGGTGGTGGTTTTGGCAGCGGCGCGGGGGCCGCGGTCAAAATATCTCCCGGCGGGGGCGCGCCCGGCTCCAGCGCCACGGGAAATGGCGGGGGTAGCGGTTTGGTGAATATGACCGGGCCGCTCACTGCCAGCGCTTCTGGTAATGGCGATGGCAGCGCTCATGCTGAAACGGAACCGGGGGGAACCAGCGCTGCGACGGCTGCGAGCTCTCTCAGTCTGGCATCCGTTTCCACGTTTGGTACCGGCTCACCTCATATCGCGGGGTTTGTTTATGATGCGGTCCCGGCGCCCGATATATCCGTATCTCTGAATTTGAACAATATAAACGCTGCGATAACAACGACCCGGACCGGTGAATTCGGCGCCCTTTATCTTGAAGGTTCCTCGGCGGGAAATATATCTGCAAACCTTAATCTGGCCGGTGACAACAGCTCCATAAACACCGGAGGCGCGAAAGCGCCGGGTGTTTTTGCCGCACTAAGCGGTCCCGGCAATTCCACAATGGATTTTCGGCTGGAGGGCACAGGTAGCGCCATATCAACAAAAGGTAACGGCGCCGGAGGCGTTTATGGATTCGCTAGCGGCGGCGGCAATACTGCATTTGATCTTACCCTCAATGGCGATGGCAGCCACGTTACCACAGGCGGAGACAATGCGTCGGGCGTCACTTTTCTGGGAGCGGGACTTGGCACCAATACTGCAAAACTGAGCCTGGGCGGTCTGAACAGCCACATTGCAACCCGTGGGGACACTGCATATGGCGCCTTCCTCCTGCAAAATGGCCCGGGAAATGCCGGTATTGACCTGACTTTCAGTGGGACCGGCAGCCGTATCACAACGGCTGGAGATGATGCCTTTGGTGCTTATCTGTTTGCACAAGGCGCCGTCGATGCCACTGCCAATATCGAGATGAGCGGTGAAAATGCCAATATCACCACGAGCGGACAAGATGCGATCGGCGCTTATGTCGTCGGGTCCGGCTCGGGCGTCTCTGGCGCCAGTGATGTGCATCTTACACTGAGCGGTTCCGGCAGTTCCATCAATACCGCCGGAGATGATGCCATCGGTGCATTTATGGCTGGTATTGCACCTGATACCGCCGTGAATTTTAGCCTTGGCGGTGTGCGCAGTCAGGTTTCCACAAGGGGAGTTGGCGCTCACGGCGCTTTTCTTTACGGAGCTGGTTCGCGTGCGAGGGTTGATGTTGATCTGAAGGGGGCCGGTAGCCGAATATCAACTGCAGGCGCCAATGCGTTTGGCGCTTTTGTTTTTGCCGGCAATGGCGCCGCTTCTGCTATTAATTTCTCTTTGAGCGGTACGGATAGCAGCATAACCACCGCTGGGGAAAATGCATTTGGGACAACTCTTTTAGGCCTTGGTACGGATGCAAACACCATCGATCTTACACTTGATGGAGTCAGGAGCAAAATTACAACGGGTGGAAATGGCGCAGTGGGTGTTGTTTTGCTGGCTAACAGCAACCGCAACGGCGCTGCCAGTGTGAATCTGAGCGGTATTGACGCCAGTATTGCAACCAACGGCATTCATGCATTTGGCGTCTATATGAGCGGCAGCGGCACAGATTCATCGTTTGCCGTCAATCTGAAAGGTGCGGGCAGCACCATAACGACAAGCGGTGCGGGCGCACCGGCCGTCCTGATCGCCGCGCCCAATGGCCGCGTCAGCCTTGGAGGGCGCAGCAGGATAGCAACCAGCGGGGATGGCGCAAGCGGTATTGTCATTGAAGGCCTCAATAGCGTGATCAGACTGGCTGACGGGGCTTCCGTAGAGGTCTCAGGCGCAAACGCCGCCGCGATTTTGCTGCAACCCTGGACCGGCAATCATGACATATTCAACGCCGGTTCGCTTTCGAGTGTACGGTCTCAGGCGATTCTCGGCAGCAACACAAGCGACACAATCATCAACTCGGGCAATCTGACCGGCGGTGGGGGAACAGCCTTTGACCTTCGTGATGGTGCTGATACGCTAAGCTTGCGCAGTGGCTCCAGAATATCGGGTGCAATGAAACTTGGCAACGGTGACAACAAGGTCAACATGGAAACCGGCAAGGATTTATCCTGGATCTGGTCTTTTGAGGGGAACCTGCCGAACGGCAATATCAATATGGAGGGCGGTGTGCCTTTTGTTATTGCCCGTCCCGGGCTGGGAGCCTCTGCTGTCTCCGTTGCGAGCATAGAACCGACAGGTTTTTCGGCAGTTGATAATGCGATGATCTCTCTGGCCGGGAGCGTCAATGCGAGTGTTGGAGATCGATTTAACGGGCAACGCTGGGGCTTTGCGGCTCCAAAAGGCGAGGTGCCCGGTAGCACGGGCGCTGTCTGGGTTAAAACCTTTGCAGGTTCGAGCAAGCAGTTTGCCAAACAGCCCACACTTGAAAATACTCATCTGTTTGGCGGGATTGTTGGTGGAATGGACAAAATGATAACGCCAAATTTCCGCTTTGGAGTATTGGCCGGCACATCATCAGGGCGCCTGGATGTCAAATCAGGTATACAAAAAATTGACAGTTCCACCGGCTTTGCCGGCGCATATGGTCAATATGACAATAATGGCTATTTTCTCAATACTGTCGTCTTTGGCGGCTTCATGCAGCATGGCAGCACACGTCTGATTGCCAATAATCTTACGCCATCAGGACTGGAGACCGCGAAAGCCAATTATAAGGGTTGGTTTTTCGCTCCGGAAATTACAATCGGTAAAGATTTGGCGATCTCCAGGGAGGAGACGATAACGCCAATCCTGCATATGCGCTCCCTGACAGCGAAGTTCAGATCGTACAGGGAAACAGGATCCGCGGGCAATCTGACCGTGAATGACCGACGGTTTCAATCAATCGAAGCCCGGCTGGAAATCTCTTATTCAAAAAAAATGGCGCTGAAGTCAGGGCGTCACCTCAGGGCAACCGGCCGTATAGGCGGCTTTGGTCGCGCGATGCCTGGCGGGAACAGGGTTGAGGCAACCCTTCTTGGGCGGGCTTTGTCCTTCACCCCGCGCGCCAGGAAGACGCTCGCTGGTTTATACGCCAGCGCGGGGGTAGATTACATGACTTCAGGCAACACAAACTTCTCGGCCAGCATGGACATCGCAGCCGCCAGTGACAAGAGCATCAGCGCCCGTATCCGAGCCGGCTTTCGCGTGGCGTTCTAGGGAAGACCGCCGCCGATACCACCGACACCGCCTGCCGGACCTCCGCCGCCAATGCCGCCAACACCGCCAGATGGACCTCCGCCGCCGATGCCGCCAACACCGCCCGCCGGGCCTCCGCCGCCAATGCTGGCGCTGGCACCCAGAGCGCCGCCCGACCCGAGCCCGCCGCCAAGCCCGAATGCGCCGCCAAATTTGTTAGGAGCTGTTGAAGCCGAACTCACCCCCATGCCAAAGCCGCCGGAGAATGATGAAGTTCCCGGACCGGTTGACGCCTTGCCATACCCTGCGCCGAAACCTCCGCCACTGGCTGCCGCGTTTGCACCCACAATGGCAGTGCCTATACCGATACCAGCTCCGCCTGCAAGGGAGTTTGCTGATCCAATGGTTGCTCCGCCGGTATTGCCGTTATCGCCTATGCTGGTCCCCTGAGAGATATTCGCGCTTTGGCCAAGGCCCGAGGAGACGGCAATTCCTGCGCCGGGGGCTGAAATTGCGGCCGAAAATCCAAACCCCCCGCCGCTGCTGACCGCCGCTGTCCCGTTAATCCCGGGAGTATTGCCTTTGCTTGAGCCTCCACCCCCCGGTCCTCCCGGTCCGCCCGATCCCGGCGGGGAGGCGGGCGGAAGGCTAACGGCGAAGCCAGACGCCCCGTCACCCTGCCAATCGGGCTTGAAATGTATCACGGGACTTACTACCGGTATTATGGCAAAGCACTGAATGTTTGTCGCCATGTTTATCGGCACGTTGCAACGTATCAGCGACGATGCGCCGGTTCCGAAAACTGTAGCGCTAACTCCGGGAGTTACGGTCACTGCCAGTAAAGCTGAAATTAAAAACGCGTCCGTGGCACCTGCTGCCATTAATTTCATCATACCGTATCCTCCACTGGCGCACGACTTACGGGAGAACTCACTCGCGCGGCAGAATTGACGTGCGACCAACACCCGTCCTTTCGCACACACTCACCAACCTCGCGCCGCACGCGCAGCCCTACATTCGAATATGACCGCTTTGGTAGAAAGACACCCGAACGCGAACTGCATCTGTGCGCACAGCTCAAGACACCTCGACCTGCGGGACGGGCAAAACGCCCGCCCCCTTTTCATTCAGGGTTGAATGGAACTACAGTGAGCCACTCGATGCAGAACCGCCACCGGCACCACCGCCGGCCGCCCCGCCAATGCCACCGCCGGCTGAAGAGGCGCTTGCTGTGCCGCCGCCTGTGCCACCGGCTGCTGCTGATGTGCCTGCTGCGGTTGAAGTGGACGCCGCCTGCCCCTGGCCAGTGCCAGTGCTGTTTGCTTTCGCATTGCCCAAGGTCGCCGAGGCGGCCAGCGCCACGCCGCCTGCCACCGCACCTGCCACATTAAGCGATGTTGTGGTGACATTTAAGCCGCTGGCTGCACCGCCGCCGCCGCCAACACCCAGGGAAGCTGCAAAGCCACCCGTTGATGTAGAGCTGGATTTTGCCGTACCACCACCGGCAGCAAAAGCACCGGCTTGTTTTGTGCTGGCCAGACCAATGCCTGTTCCCGACCCTGCCGCACCGGCACTTGAAATGGCCGGCCCGAGAGTCAAGGCAACCGCGAAACCGCCGCCGCCGCCAATACCGTTAGCGTTGCTAAAATCAAACGCCATAGCACCTGAAATTGGAAGAGAGACACCAACGCAAAGCGCCAAAATCGCCGTAGCTGTTCTGTATTTCATTATCATAACTCCCTGATCTGGAACCGCACTCCACTATATGGTTGCACGGTGGCGCAAACCGCTCTACATTGCGATAATTAATGTCGTGATACGAGAGGCTAACGCCTACACTCCTAACCTTGCTATACTACCATTAATCATTATTAAGAGTCAATTGATTATATTGGCGCATCTTAAATCAAAGTATTGCGAAGACCATAATCAACGCAAAATTACGACTCATAGCGGGTCGTGAGTTTTCACCGCGCTGATGGTGCTTGTTTTATAGTGATTTTACGCGTCAGATTTCTGCTTCTGTTGTAAGCGGTATGCGGCGGTTTTTTGTGTCCCGGCTTGATAAATTATTGAATATCCATGGCAAGAACTCGCCGGTGCATAACCGGAGGCCGCCATTTGCCCATGCCCCAAGCGTGACTTTGAGATCGCCGGTTGGGTTGATGCCCAGGGCGTTGTCATAACGCCCCGGAGTGCTGCAGTTCACGCTTGAGAATGCCGGCGGCCCTTCGGAAATACTCGGGGAACATCCATATTAACCAGATAATAAAATTCCTAAAATTTTGACTCGATAAAACTTGAAAGGCACACTGGAAACTGATTAATTACATAGAAGAGTTCTGTCCAAATGAGTAGTTTTATGGATAGTAAACTTGCCGCTGTTTTAATATGGAGTCAGACAAATGAAATATCTTTTAATGATGACATGTTTTCTTGCCGCTTACGTTTTTTTACCTCAAACGGGCAACGCAGCTACGATTTCTGTCAAGTCTGGAAGAACCGCGTTGATCGTAAACCTTGTCGGTTGGGATAAAAGATGCAGATCAACCGGCTACGCCCATGTTGTTTTATTAAAAAAACCAAGACATGGGAGAGCAACCATCCGAAGAGGCGGAAGATATCCGATTCCGGCAAAAACCAGCATGGGCAAAGCTGGCAAATGTTTAGGCAAACGTATCAGGGGTGTTGGCGTCTTCTACAGATCAAACCGTAATTTCCGCGGAAGAGACTCGGTAAGATTCAAAGCCCGAGCCGGCAATGGAAAACGATATTATACCTATAAGGCAAATGTTTACGTCAGGTAATCCTGCCTGCCACGACTGTCTTGTTTTGCGGTGAAACCGGGGAATCGCCAGGCTGCGGCAACGCCCGGGCCGTTTGAATATTTGTTCCACGAACCAGCGGCGTGGAATGAGTTCAGATCCTTCCGCCATATCGGATCGCTTGACGCTCCCGATGGTCCGGCAGCCTATCGCAAGCGCTGCCGCACTTTTTCAATTACCCATAAGTTTGCAGCCTGTCTCATATTTTGTTGACCCCAAAGGAATCTCTGTTGCTCGTTAGCTGACACCGGATCGTTTTTTGAACAGGTGGTGTTGCGAAATGAATTGAAGGGCAGATGGTGAATTGAAGGGCGCTAACTTTGGAGACGAACGGCTGAATAGGCGATTTGGCAAGATGCTCACAGCTTTGGGCGAGCGGGGCGGTCGCCCGCTGCCAATAGCGTTTCAGGATTGGGCTAATACCACGGCGGCTTATCGCGTCTTCGCCAACGACAAAGTCAGCGATGATAAAATCATGGCCGGAAGTGCGCCCTCCCGACAAATGATTGACGTACCTCACCGGGGTGAATTAAGTTATGGGATGAAACAGAGGGATGCATGGGAAAACCGACAACTAAAGATCTCGCAAAAGCCGCCGGGGTGAGTCTGGCTACGGTGGACCGGGTTTTGAACGCGCGGGCGGGTGTGCGGCAAACGACGGCGGAGCGGGTGCACAGGGCGATCAAGGAGATCGATTTTGTGCGCGATATATCCGCGGCCAATCTGGCGCGCAAAAAGAATTATCAACTGGTGTTTTTACTGCCGGACCATGATGACGAGTTCATCGATCTCATCCAGAGCGAGATTGCCGAGGCCGGCAGGTTTCTGGCTCACGAGCGCACCAATGTCTCGATCATCCGCGCCCCGGCCAATGACCCGCACAAGATTGCGCAGGAGATCGACAAGCTGTCGCCGGAGGTGATTGACGGCGTGGCGATCATGGCTCCGGAGACGCCGCAGGTGCGTGACGCCATCTCGCGGCTGGATGCAAGGGGCATCGCCGTGGTGGCTTTTGTGTCGCACCAGCCCACGGCGGAAAATGTCTATTTTGTCGGGATCAACAACGAAGCCGCCGGGCGCACGGTCGGCCAGCTGATCGCCCGCTTTACCGGCGAACAGCAAGGAAGCGTGCTGGTGTTGACCGAGACCATGCAGTCCCGCGACAGTCAGGAACGCCGGCTCGGCTTTGATACGATCATGGCAAAATACGCCCCGCGCCTGAAGGTGAGCCCCTCGATGGAAACCTATGGCGATCCGCGGCGCACGGCGCAGATCGTCAGGCAGGCCCTGCAAAGCCACCCGCCCGTGGTGGGGATTTATCTGATGAATCACGATATCCTCGAGATCATGCAGGAGATCGACAATCAGGGCCGCTCGCAGCGGACGGTCATCATCGGCCACGAGTTGACCCCGCACACAAGCGCCCGGCTGCTCGATGGTTCCATTGATGCCGTGATTACCCAGAATGTCGGCCATCTGGTGCGCAGTTCGATCCGGATGCTGCGGGCCAAGCTCACACGGGTGAGCCCGGTGGATTCGCAAGAACGGATCCGGATAGAGATCATTCTGAGGGAAAACATGCCCGAGGAAAAGCAATCCCAAAGCGTGTAAATTTGCAGTTTCTTCCCTTGCCGGGTGTGGTTTTGCTAAAAAATGATGTACGTACCTCAAAAAATCATTGACTCGCAGTGAAGCCATCATTTATAGCTATAATTGTACAGGAGTTTGGGCGCCGTGCGTTCATTCGCGTTCACGCAAGGCGCCCGGATTCATTTGTGGTGATCGGTCTGCATTCAGGCGATTGGCGGTTGAATGCGGGGTGACCCGGTGGAATCGGCCATGCGCCGTCAGCAAAATTTGGGAGGATCCAAATGAAAGTTTCAAAATTCTTAATGGCAACCGCTCTGGCCGCCATGGCCGGTGTGGGGGCCACCAGCGTCTCCGCCAAATCTCTTACCCTGTGCTGGGCGGCGTGGGATCCGGCCAATGCGCTTGTTGAACTGAGCAAGGACTTTGAAAAGCAATCCGGCGTTAAAATGAAGTTTGAATTTGTCCCCTGGCCCAATTTTGCCGACCGGATGCTCAACGAGTTGAATTCCGGCGGCAAACTTTGCGATCTGATGATCGGCGATAGCCAGTGGATCGGCGGTGCGGCGGAAAACGGTCAATATCTGAAGCTCAATGATTTCTTCAAGGCCAACGGGATTTCCATGGGCGACTTCATTCCGGCGACGGTGACGGGCTATGCCGAATGGCCCAAAAACACGCCAAATTACTGGGCGCTCCCGGCTTATGCCGATGTGGTCGGCTGGACCTATCGCAAGGACTGGTTCTCGCGCCCCGAGCTTAAGGCCGAGTTCAAGAAAAAATATGGCTATGATCTTGGCGTGCCCAAGGACCTTGCGCAGTTGAAGGACATCGCGACGTTTTTCCAGGGCCGCAACATTGACGGCAAGAAGGTTTACGGCGCGGCGATCTATACCGAGCGTGGCTCCGAAGGCATCACCATGGGCGTGACCAATGCGCTCTACAATTACGGATTCAAATATCAAAATCCGAAAAAACCTTATGATATGCAGGGGTTTGTGAACTCTCCCGGAGCCATAAAGGGGCTGGAATACTACAAGGCGCTCTATGATTGCTGCACGCCTCCAGGCTCTTCGGACTGGTATATGTCCGAGGATATTGATGCCTATAAATCCGGCCAGGTGGCCTTGCAGATGAACTTTGCCTTTATCTGGCCCGGCGTGAATGCCGATCCGAATGTCGGCGGCGAGCGCACCGGCTATTTTGCCAATCCTCCCGGACCTGATGGTCATTTCGCCCAGCTTGGCGGGCAGGGGATTTCCGTCGTGGCCAATACCGAAAGCAAGGATGCCGCGCTGGCCTATATCAAATGGTTCGCCCAGCCCAAAATCCAGGCGCGCTGGACCGAAATGGGCGGCGCCTCGGCCTTGCGCGCGGTGGTGGAAGACCCCGGTTTCCCGAGCGCCCAGCCCTATAATCAGGCGTTCCTCAACTCGATGGCGATCGTGAAGGACTTCTGGGCTGAACCGGCTTATGCCTCTTTGCTGCTGGCGATGCAAAAACGGGTGCATAATTATGTCGTGGCCGGGCAAGGCACGGCAAAAGAAGCACTTGACGGTCTGGTCAAGGACTGGATCGAGGTCTTCGAGGATGAAGGTAAACTCTAACTCTTGATGAGTATGCTCCGCCCGCCTGCCGGGCGGAGTTGGCCGAACCCATGAAATGGGGCAGGGCTTGCCCTGCCCCATGCGCCCGGGACTGCGACCCGGCTTTGAAAATGGGGCGCGGCACTGCATAAGGAGCTCTCATGTCCGGGAAAGCTGTGGATGGTATCGCCAAGGCGACGCCGCCTGATATTGCCAGAAAAATAAAAGGCCTGTCCGACCGGACCATTGCGTGGATATTCGTTGCGCCTACCATCTTTTTGCTGTTGGCGATCAATATCTTCCCGCTGATCTGGACAATCCGGCTGAGTTTCACCAATTTCCGCGTCAACCGGATGAATGCGGATGTCAAATGGATCGGTTTGCGCAACTATGAGCGCATTCTGTCAGACCCGGACATCTGGCAGACCATGCAGGCTACGGCGCATTTTTTGTTCTGGACCTTGTTTTTTCAGGTCCTGATCGGTTTTGCGCTGGCTTATCTGATCAACAAAAAATTCAAGGGTAACAATCTGTGGACCACGGTGATCGTTTTGCCGATGATGCTTTCGCCCGCCGTGGTCGGCAATTTCTGGACCTTCCTGTATCAGCCGCAAATCGGTTTGTTCAATTATGCGGTCGGGTTTTTCTCCGGGGTGGACCCGTCGTCTTTTTCGATGATCGGCTCGGTTGATCTGGCCCCGTGGGCAATTGTCATTGTCGATACCTGGATGTGGACGCCCTTTGTGATGCTGATCTGTCTGGCGGGGCTGCGCTCGATCCCGGATTCGATCTATGAGGCGGCCGAATGCGACCGGGCCAGCAAATGGCGCCAGTTCTGGACCATCACCATCCCCATGGTGCTGCCGTTCTTGATGCTGGCGGTTCTGTTTCGCGGCATCGAAAACTTCAAGATGTTCGATCTGGTGGTGCAGCTTACCGGCGGCGGGCCCGGCTCGATCACCGAGTTGACCTCGATCAATCTCAAACGCGAGGCCTTTGAGAAATGGCGCACCGGCTATGCTTCGGCTTATGCCGTGATCCTGTTCGTAACGATTTTTGGTCTGGCCTCCATCTATGTCAAAGCCCTCAACAAGGTAAAAGAGAGATGAGCGGGTTTTCTGTTACCGAGCCGTCGATACGGCAAAAATGGATTGCCGGTTTTCTGGTGGTTACCTATGCGGTGGTTACCCTGATGCCGCTGTTGTGGATCATCGCCACCGGTTTCAAGTCTCCGGCCGATTCGATTGCCTATCCGCCCAAAGTGGTGTTCCAGCCCTCGCTGGAGGGCTATGTGAATTTGTTCACCACCCAGACCCGCATCACACCGGATATGAGGGCTGGCCTGCCCGCGCCGAGCACCTGGTATGAACAGATCGTGCGCGACAAGAACATGGTCATTGCCGGGCCCTCGCGCTATGGCCAGCGGTTCCTGAATTCGATTATTATCGGGTTTGGCTCCACTTTCCTTTCGGTTTTCCTCGGAACACTGGCGGCTTATGCCTTTTCACGCTTCAAGGTGCCGATCAAGGATGATCTGCTGTTCTTCATCTTATCCACGCGGA
>CAZIVB010000049.1:0-12970 GCA_964542565.1 uncultured Hyphomicrobiales bacterium
CCAGCGCCGCCAGCCGCATGGCGCTGATCGAGAAAATTGTAGAAATCTATAAAACCAGATTCGCCGATATCGGCGAATCAATATCTGAAGAAATGGGCGCACCGCTTTTATTTGCTTCAAAAATTCAGGCTGGGGCGGGTCTGGTGCATTTCCGCCAGATTTTAAAAGTCATGGCGGATAATCCCTTTGAAAGCGTATCAGGCACAACCTGCATTGTGCATGAGCCGGTCGGGGTGTGCGGCATGATCACGCCGTGGAACTGGCCGCTGAACCAGATGGCCTGCAAGATCGCCCCGGCGCTGGCGGCGGGCTGCACCATGGTGTTAAAACCCTCCGAGCTCACCCCGCGCGCCTCTGTCATCATGGCGGAAATTCTTGAAGAGGCGGGCGTTCCGCCCGGCGTGTTCAATATGGTGCAGGGGCTGGGCCCCGATGCGGGCGCGGCGCTGAGCGCGCATGAAGACATTGACATGATCTCCTTTACCGGCTCCACCCGCGCCGGAATTGCCGTTGCCAAGGCCGCCGCGCCGAGCGTGAAGCGGGTCGGGCAGGAACTGGGGGGCAAATCGGCCAATATCCTGCTTGAAGACGCCGATTTTGAAAAAGCCGTTGGCGCCGGGGTGGCGCTGTGTTTCCGAAATGCCGGCCAGTCGTGCAATTCGCCCACCCGCATGCTGGTGCCGAATACGCGCATGGATGAGGTTGCAGCACTCGCAAAGATCGTAGCGGAGCGGATCATTGTCGGCGATCCCAAAAGCGCGGATACCGATATGGGCCCGGTTGTCTCAAAGCGCCAGTGGGACAACATACAGGCGCATATTCATGGCGCGCTGGAGCAGGGGGCAAGGCTCGTTACCGGCGGGCCGGGACGCCCGGACGGGCTGGAAAAAGGTTTTTATGTCAAACCCACCATATTTGCCGGTGTGCGCCCGGATATGACCATCGCACGGGAGGAAATCTTCGGCCCGGTTCTGGCCATTATCGGCTATGAAAGTGAAGACGAGGCGATAAGGATCGCCAATGACAGCCCCTTCGGACTGGCCGGATATGTCCAGTCCGCCAGCCTTGAACGCGCCCGGGCGGCGGCGCGCAAACTGCGTGTCGGCATGGTGCATATCAACGGTGCGGCGGCCGACCCATCGGCCCCCTTTGGCGGCTACAAGGCGTCGGGAAACGGCCGTGAATGGGGCCGCGCCGGGCTGGAGGAGTTTACCGAGACCAAAGCCATCCTGGGCTATGAGGAGGCATGAGCAGGGTTTTGAACCTCATCGGCATGGGCGCGGCTCTTTTGAGCTATGCGCCGCCGGTGCTTGCCTTTGAGGCCGGAGATGAAGCGTTTTTATGCCTTCAGGACCAGTATCATCCCACCTGGCCGGAGAAATTTGCTTTCAAGGTCAAAATTCTCGGTCTGAACGAGCGCGGCCGGATCAAGGTTGAGGTGATTAATTCCTACCCGAAAACCGGCCGCACCAATGAAGAAAACCTGCCCGTAAACGGCGATACGCCCACGGTATCGAGAAAAATGCTGCACACCAAAGAGCAGGCCGGGGTAAGGCCGGGAGAACGCTTTGACGGCAAACCCGTCTGCGCCAATTTGATGAAATGACCGGTCTTACTGCGCCCGCAAGACAGGGGCAGCCTTTTTGCCAAGGGCGCGCCATGCGCCAGTAAATCCGAGCGACAAGGTGAGGATGATCGCGGTTCCGGCGGTCAGGAACGCCGCGCCGGGATAAAACGTAAAGCTCATATTCATCAACAGGCTGACAACCCCCCAGGCGACAACCGATCCGGCCAGAAGCGCAAATCCGCCCGCCGCCAGCCCCAGAATAAGGAATTCGACCCCATAGGTGAGCATGAGCTGTTTGCGCGTTGCTCCCACCGCCTTGAAAACCGCCGCATCATAAATGCGCCCGCGCATCCCCGCCGCCAAAGCCCCGGCAAGCACAATCGCGCCGGTGGCAACTGCGACCAGAGAGGCAGTGCGCACCGCATACATGAACTGGCGCAGCAGGGTGTTGATCGCCCCCAGAGCCTCTTTTACCCTCAAGGCGGTCACATTCTCGAAGGCATTGGCAACCCGTTGCAGCAGCGCGCCTTCTTCGGCCTCGTCAACCGAAACCGTCGCCAGATTGGTATGAGGCGCGCCCTTGAAGGTTGCGGGTGAGAACACCATGACAAAATTTATCCCCAGCGACGACCAGTCCAGCTTGCGGGTATTGGCGATTTTGGCCCTGATTTTGCGCCCCATGACATTGACGGTGATTGCATCTCCCGGCTCAAGGCCGAGCAAGCCGGCTTCCTTGGCGCTGAAGGAAATCAGCGGCGGGCCGCTGTAATCGGGCGGCCACCATTTGCCTTTGACAAGGCTGGAGCCTTTGGGAAGGCTGGCCGCAAAGGTAATGCCCCGGTCGCCGCGCAAGACCCAGCGCGCCTGATCGGGTATTTTCATGTCTTCAACGCGCACCCCCTTGATGCTGACAATCCGCCCGCGCAGCATGGGAACGCTCTCAACCGATTTGACCCCCGGAGCAGCTTCAACAAGCTCCTTGAAGGCTTGCAGTTGCGGCGCCCGGATGCTGGCGAAGAAAAACGAGGGCGCGCGTTCGGGCAACCGGGCGGAAAGCTGGTTGGATAGGTTCAGATCAACCTGCACCAGCGCCACCAGCAAGGTCAGCCCCAGACCCAGCGCCAGAACCGCGCCGGGGGTTTGCGATCCGGGGCGGTAAAGCGCCTTTATCCCGAGCCGCAGATAAAGATTAAGCTTTGGCGATGTCCGGCGCGCCAGAAAAATCAGCAGCCGCGCCAGCAGCGCCAGCGCGCCAAAACATAAGGCCGCGCCAATGACAAAAATGCCGCCCAGACGTTGCTCGCCCATGCCGAAAATAACCAGAGCGGCCAGAGCGCTGAGGAAAACAAGGATAGCGGCCATATCCTTGTAACTTGCGCCGCGCCTGTGCGGTGTGATCAGATCGCGAAAAAGGCTTGCCGCCGGCAAATCCCTTGCCCGCCCCAGCGGCCAAAAAGCAAAGGCCAGCGATGTGAGCAGCCCCGAAGCGGCGGCAAAGAGAAGCGGCCCGGCCTGCTGGGTAAAAACCAGCGGCAGCGGCGCGAGGCTTTGCAATGCACTCGCCATTATGAAGGGAACCGAGGCCCCCAGCACCAGCCCTATGGCAATCCCGGCAAGGGTGAGGACAAGAATTTGCATCAGATAGATGAGAAAAACCTCAGACCCGGTGAGCCCGAGGCATTTTAAAATGGCGATGGTTTCGCGGCGGCCATCGAGATAGTTTTTCACCGAGGCCGCCACCCCAACGCCGCCGGTAATCAGCGAGGCCAGGGCAATAAAGGTGAAAAAAATGGTCACGCGGGAGACAAAGCGTTGCAGGCGCGGCGCGGCATTCGCCCGGTCCCTGATGCGCCAGCCCGCTTCGGGAGCCCTGGTCTTCACCTTGTCAACAAAGGCCTTGATCCGGGGCAGGTCCGCCTTGCCGGACAAAAGCACCCGGTAATGCCAGCGGATCAGCGAGCCCGGCGTGATCAGGCCGGTATCGGCCAGAGCCGCCTTGTTGATCAGAACCCGCGGGCCCACCGGGAAGCCTGTTCCCAGCCGGTCCGGTTCCTGATTGATAATCCCGGCAATGATGAAATCGGCACGGCCAATCCTGATTTTGCCGCCAAGGCTGATATTGAGCCGCGCCAGCAGGGTTTTTTCCGCCAGCGCCCCCCAGACCCCGTTTGTCTTGACGTTCAATCGCGCCCGCGCGGTTTTGGGCGCAATATCAAGCCTGCCGCTCAGGGGGTAATTTGCGTCAATGGCCTTGACTTCCACCAGCGCCGGCAGGGCGTCTTTGCCGCCCGAACGCGCCATGGCGCGCAAGGTGGCGATCTCGCTCACCCTGCCGCCCGATGCCAGCAACTCCCGCTCCGGCTTTGAAGCGCGGCGGTGGATAAGGCTGAATTCGGCATCGCCGCCAAGCAGGTGCCGCCCCTCTTTGGCAAGAGACTGCTGCAAGGCGCTGGAGGTGCCCAGAACCGCCGCTATTGCCGCCACGCCAAGGGCGATGCAGGCCAGAAACACGCCAAAACGGCCCATGCCGCCGCGCATCTCGCGGGCGGCAAAATGCAGCAGCGCGGGCCATCTTGTGCTCATGGCGCTATACGCCCGTCTTCCAGATGCACAATCCGGCTGCAGCGCCGGGCAATGGTTTCATCATGGGTCACAAGAAGCAAGGTTGCGCCTTGCTCTCCGGGCAGGGCAAAGAGAAGATCGGCAATCTGTTTGCCGGTGTTTTTGTCCAGATTGCCGGTTGGCTCATCGGCAAGGATGAGTTTGGCGCCGCCCGCCAGCGCCCGCGCCAGCGCGGTGCGCTGCTGCTCGCCGCCCGACATCTCGCCCGGATAATGATCGCACCGCGGCAGCAGCCCGACCTTGTCCAGCTGCGCCCTGGCGCGCTCATACGCATCGGGTACAGCGGCAAAATCAAGCGGAACCGCCACATTTTCCAGCGCCGTCAGGGTGGGGATAAGATGAAAGGACTGAAAAACAATGCCGATATTGCGCGCCCGGAAACGGGCCAGTTTATCTTCACCGAAATGAGTGATATCACTGCCCGCTATGTGCACCGCGCCTTGTGAAATCTGTTCCAGACCGGCAATGACCATCAAGAGTGTGGATTTGCCCGAACCTGAAGGCCCCACGAGGCCAAGCGTCTCGCCTGCCGCCACATCAAGCGAAATGCCGCGCAGAATATTGACCAGACCCGCATTGCCCTTGAGCGAGACATGAATGCCGGACAGATGAATCATGTTTTAAAACAAAGGATTAAAACAGGAGTGTAACGTGCAGATATCAAAGCTATCCCTTTTCAACCGTTTTTCCGCCGCGCGCCATCTTGATTCATATGGCCGCGCGGGATCGGCATTCAAGCGTCTGTCGGTGATTGTTTGCACTTCAATACTGCTTTTTTGCTCATCCGCATCCGCCCGGGCGGCTCAGGACATTGTTATCGCGGCATTGGGCGACAGTCTGATCGCCGGCTACAGCTTGCCCCTGCGCGATGCCTTTGCCGCCCGGCTGGAGCGGGCCCTGCGCGCAAGGGGCCATAATGTAAAGGTGCTCAATGCCGGGGTATCGGGTGATACGGCTGAAGATGGTCTGGCGCGCCTGGACTGGGCCGTGGGTAAAAATGTCGATGCAGTGATTGTCGAATTTGGCGCCAATGACGCCCTGCGCGGCTATGCCCCCTTGCGGGTGAAAAAAGCCCTTGATGCGATTTTAACCCGCCTTGCGCAGCGAAAACTCCCGGTTCTGCTCGCCGGCATGGCCGCGCCGCGCAATCTGGGGCCTGAATATATCGCCGCATTTGACGCCATTTACCCCGATCTGGCCCGCAAGCACGGCGCGATCCTGTTTCCCTTCTTTTTGCAAGGCGTGGCGCTGGAACGCGATTATCTGCTTGCCGACGGCCTGCACCCCAACGCCAGAGGCGTGGCGGTGATTGTCGATAATATCCTGCCCTATGTGGAAAAACTGATCGGCGCGGCGAAATAACCTGCAAGCGGCAACAGCTTGCAGGGCGTAAGCTTCAAGGGGCAAGCCGTTGCCTACCTCTTGTCCAGGGGAATAAAATCGCGCTCGGTTTTGCCGACATAAAGCTGGCGCGGGCGGGCGATTCTTTGCCGCGGGTCCTCGATCATTTCTTTCCACTGCGCAATCCAGCCGACGGTGCGGGCAACGGAAAACAGCACCGTGAACATGGATGAAGGAAAGCCCAGCGCCCGCATGGTGATGCCGGAATAATAATCAACATTGGGGTAGAGCTTGCGTTCGATGAAATATTCGTCCTGCAACGCAATCCGCTCCAGTTCCAGAGCAACTTTCAAGATGGGATCATCATCATGGTCAAGTTCGTGCAAAACCGCATGACAGGTCTTTTGCATGATGCGGGCGCGCGGATCGTAGTTTTTATAGACCCGGTGGCCAAAGCCCATCAGGCGGTATTTGTCATTGGGGTCGCGGGCGCGTTTGACATATTCGGGCACCCGGTCAACCGTGCCGATTTCTTCCAGCATGCGCAGACACGCCTCATTGGCGCCGCCATGGGCCGGGCCCCAGAGAGAAGTGACCCCGGATGAAATACAGGCAAACGGATTGGCTTCTGATGAGCCCGCCAGACGCACGGTGGAGGTGGATGCGTTTTGCTCGTGATCCGCATGCAGGATCATGATGGTATCGAGCGCCTTGGCGAAAACCGGGTTCACGACATATTCCTCCGTCGGAACCGAAAAACACATGCGCAGGAAGTTCGAGACATAATCAAGGTTGTTGTCCGGATAAACAAAAGGCTGGCCGATGGAGTATTTATAGGCCGCCGCCGCCATGGTCGGCATTTTGGCGATCATGCGGTCAATGGCCTTGGTGCGCTGCTCCTCATCGTCAATATCGGTTGAATCGTGATAAAACGCCGACAATGCGCCCACAATGGTGACCATGATCGCCATCGGATGCGAATCGCGTTGCAGCCCGGTATAGGTCTTGGCCATTTGCTCATGCAGCAATGTATGGTGGGTAATTGTATTCTTGAAGTTTTTTTTCTGCTGCTCATTCGGCAACTCGCCTTCCAGAAGCAGGTAGCAGACCTCCAGATAATCGGAATGTTCCGCCAGTTGTTCGATGGGATAGCCGCGATAGCGCAAAATTCCCTTGTCGCCGTCAATAAAGGTGATTTCAGAGTGGCAGCTTCCCGTTGACATATAGCCAGGGTCATAGGTGAAAAAGCCGGTTTCACGGTAAAGCTTTGTTATATCGATGACATCCGGCCCTTCCGTTCCCTCGTAAATGGGCAGTTTTATCGATTTGTCCCCACATGTTAGTGTACAATAGTCCTTGGCTTTCATCTTGCTTCCTTATTTTTTTTCTCTGAAATTGGAATCCCGCAAAAAGCGGCCCGGGCGATGAGAATCACCCAAGGGGTCGGCTATATTTATAACCGCAATGTAAAAAAGATGCTATTCGGCTATAGTGTAAAGCTGGCGGGAGATAATCTGTTTCCCGCCAGAATTATGATAATCAGCTCTGATCCTGAATTCGCGCCAGGGTTTCTTCGCGCCCCAGAGCGTAAAGCACATCAAAAATCCCCGGTGAAACCGACGAGCCGGTCAGGGCGCTGCGCAGGGGCTGGGCGATCTTGCCGAATTTGAGCTCATGCCCGGCCGTATAGGCGCGGATCGTGGTTTCAATAGTCTCCGGTGTCCACTCGCAAATTTTCTCAAGTTCGCGGCAAAGCCCGGCCAGATGCGCGCGCGCCGCGTCATCAAGCGCCCTGGCGGCTTTTGCCTCGATCACAAGCGGCCTTTGGGCAAAGATAAACCGGCTTGCCGCAACCAGATCATTCAGGGTTTTGGCCCGCGATTTGAGCCCCTTCATGGCTTTTAGCAGACGCGTTTTCATATCCGGAGTGAGCTGTTCCAGAAGCTCGGGCCCATCTTCCAGATAGGGCAGGGCATGGATGAGTTTTTCCAGCAGTTCCGTATCTTCCATCTTGCGGATATAGATGCCGTTGAGATTTTCCAGCTTGGCAAAATCAAACCGCGCCGGGGCCTTGCCCACCGCCTCAAGGCTGAACCATTCGATCATCTGCGCGGTGGAAATCACCTCGTCATCGCCGTGGCTCCAGCCCAGACGCACCAGATAATTGCGCAGCGCTTCGGGCAGATAGCCCATCGCCCGGTAGGCGTCAATGCCAAGCGCCCCGTGGCGTTTGGACAGCTTGGCCCCGTCGGCGCCATGAATAAGCGGGATATGGGCAAAGACCGGCACCTCCCAGCCCAGAGCCTCATAGATCAGCTTCTGGCGCGCCGAATTGGTGAAATGGTCATCGCCGCGGATAATATGGCTCACCCCCATGTCATGATCATCCACCACAACCGAGAGCATATAGGTCGGTGTGCCGTTGGAGCGCAGCAAAATGAGATCATCGAGCTGATCATTGGCGATCGCGGTTCTGCCCTGCACCTGATCCTCAATGATGGTCTGCCCGTGTGCGGGGGTTTTAAACCGGATCACGAACGGGGCCTCGGCCGGGATATCCCCGGGGGCTTTTTCCCGGCAGGTTCCGTCATAGCGCGGCGTCTTGCCCGCCTTGCGCGCGCGCTCGCGCATGGCCTCGATTTCTTCTGCCGTACAGGTGCATTTATAAGCCGCCCCCCTCTCCAGCAGCCGCCGGGCGATCTGCTTGTGGCGCTCAAGGCATTCATGCTGATAAATGATCTCGTCATCATGGCGAAGCCCCAGCCATTCCAGCCCCTCGATGATGGCGTCAACCGCCTCCGGGGTTGAGCGCTTGCGGTCGGTGTCTTCAATGCGAAGGCGCATTTTGCCGCCATTGGCGCGGGCAAACAGCCAGTTGAAAAGCGCGGTGCGCGCGCCGCCGATATGTAAAAAACCGGTCGGGGAGGGGGCAAAGCGGGTGATGATATTCAAGGTCTTCTCCCTGAACCGGGCATAGAGGGCGCGGGATTGGTTGGACGTGCAAAGTGATGTAGCATAGCCGCTGTCATGGCGGCTATCGAAAATCACACAAAGACGCAGGATTTGCCGGGCGGGGCCGCCCGCCCCGTGGCCCGCGCCCCGGTGCGGTTTGCCAAAAATATCTTTGCCGCCGTGACGGAAAATCTGGCGCGGGAAAGCGGCCGCTGGTTTTTATGGGTTCCGGTTTTCCTCGGGATCGGAATTGGCGTCTATTTTTCTCTTGCCTTTGAACCGCCGCTGTTCATTGTCCTGATTTTCTTTTCTCTTGCGGCCGGGCTTGCCGCCTTGCCGCGCAAATCTCCCGGCGTCTTTCCCCTTGTCATGTCCCTGCTGCTTGTGGCGAGCGGTGTTCTTGTCGCCAAATTACGCAGCGAATATGTCGCCGCTCCGGTGCTGGAAAAGCGTCTCGGGCCCGTCAGTGTCACCGGCCTGGTGGAAAGCGTGACCGGCAAGGCCGCGGGCGGCAAACGCCTTCTCATCCGCCCGCTTCACATTGACCGACTGGCCAAAGCGGCCTTGCCGAGGCGCATCCAGCTTACCGCCCGCATGGCGGTAACGGGGGTTGAAAGCGGAAATAAAGTGCGCTTTCGCGCCATATTGATGCCGCCGCCCGGCGCGGCGCGGCCCGGCGGCTTCAGCTATGCGCGCATGGCGTGGTTCAGGCAGATCGGCGCCACCGGTTTTCTTGTCTCGGCGCCGCGGATAATGCCGGCGCAGGAAAACGGAGTTTTTTCCCGGCTGGGCACAGGGCTGCAACAGCTTCGCGCCGCCGTCACCAAACGCATCCTCAAAGGCTCGAACGCGGCCTCGGGCGGCATTGCGGCGGCTTTGATCACCGGCGAAAAAGGGGCTTTGATTCCTGAATTGCGCGATAAAATGCGCGATGCGGGCCTGGCGCATCTCCTTGCCATATCAGGCTTGCATATGGCGCTGTTCGGAGGCGCGCTTTTTGCGTTTTGCCGCGCCCTGTTCGCCCTGAGCGCAAGGCTGAGCCTGAAATATCCCATCAAGAAATGGTCCGCCTTTATCGCCCTTGCCGGCGCCGGCATATATCTGCTCCTCAGCGGCGGCTCCATCGCCACCCAGCGCGCTTTCATCATGATATCGATCATGTTTCTGGCCATCATTCTCGACCGCCGGGCCCTGAGCATGCGCAATGTCGCCCTGGCGGCCATCGTGATTTTGCTGCTGCGGCCGGAAAGCCTGTTCAATGTTTCGTTCCAGATGTCTTTCGCCGCGGTGATCGCCCTGATCGCGGTTTACGAATCGGGCCTGTTCCGGCTGCCCCTTGCGGGCCGGAACCGTGGCAAACTGGCGGTGTTTGGCCGCATCTTCATCCTCTATATGCTGGGCAATATCCTCACATCCGTCGTTGCCGGGGCAGCGACCGGTCCTTTTGCCGCCTATCATTTTCACCGTTTCGCCGTCTATGGCGTTTTGGGCAATATCGCTGCCGTGCCGGTCATGGCGCTGCTGATCATGCCCGCTGCGCTTGTCAGCCTCGTCCTGATGCCGTTCGGGCTGGAAGCCATCCCCCTCGCCGTAATGGGGTTTGGCATTGAAATCGTAATTATGGTGGCGGGCGAGGTTGCCGCTCTGCCCGGCGCGGCGCGGCTGGTTCCCGTTTTGCATGCGCTGGCGCTGCCGCTGCTGATCGCCGGTGGTCTCTGGCTGTGTCTGTGGCGGCGTTTGTGGCGGCTGGCGGGGGTGATCCCCGTTCTGGCCGGGCTGGCAATCGCGCCATTTGGCGCGAGGGCCGATATTTATATCGCCCGCGACGGGGGCAATCTGGCGGTGCGGGCCGAAACGGGCCGGCTTGTCGTTCTCAAGGCGCGAAAAGACGCCTACAGCGTGCGCAAATGGCTGGAAGCCGATGGCGACCGGCGTTTGCCGCGCGCGGCGGCGGCGGATAAAGACAAGGTCTTTTCATGCGATTCGCTTGCCTGCATCGCAAGGCTGAAGAACGGCAAGTCTCTGGCCTATATCCGTCATCCCGGCGCATTGTTGGAAGATTGCGCCCGCGCCGATATTGTCATCGCAACAATCCCGGTAAGGCGGAAAAGGTGTAAGAGCCCATCCCAACTTATTGATATTTTTGCCTTAAAAGAAAATGGCGCAATGTCAATTACCCTCAAGGGCAATGAGGTTTTTGTTCATACCGCCGCCGCCGATGAGGGGAAACGGCCCTGGTCAAGCATCCGCAAAAGACGCGGCGAGCGAACGGGCCCGCGCCGAAATTAGAGTATGCGTATCGATCAAGTCATTTTATCCGAAAACCGCGTACACTTTTCGGAATGATGCTCTAGATTTTAATAACGCCTTATCAGCCCCACCAGCCGGCCCTGCACCTTGACCCGGTCGGGTCCGAAAATACGGGTTTCATAGTCGGGATTGGCCGCTTCGAGCGCAACTGACTGGCCGCGCTTGCGCAGGCGTTTCAGGGTTGCCTCTTCCTCATCAACCAGCGCCACGACGATATCTCCGTTATTTGCCGTATCCATGCGGCGCAAAACCGCCAGATCGCCATCGAATATCCCCGCATCAATCATCGAATCGCCTTTGACCTCAAGCGCAAAATGCTCTCCAGCGCCAATCATTTCAGGCGGGACGCAGATATTGTGGGTATGATCCTGAATGGCGCTGATGGGCGTTCCAGCGGCGATTCGCCCCATGACCGGAACCGAAATCGGCGCATCGCGGCCCGCATCGGAGACCGGCGAGGGGGCCTTGCCCAGAGAGCCTTCAATGACATTGGGCGAAAAACGCGGCGCCGAACCGGCGCGCGGCCCGACAGAATCGGGCAGTTTGAGGATTTCCAGCGCCCGCGCCCGGTGCGGCAGGCGGCGAATAAAGCCGCGCTCTTCCAGCGCCGTTATCAGGCGGTGAATGCCCGATTTTGATTTAAGGTCAAGCGCCACCTTCATTTCCTCGAAAGAAGGCGGAACCCCGGATTCCTTCAGGCGTTCATGGATGAACATGAGAAGATCAAGTTGTTTTCGTGTCAACATCAGGCGGAAACCTCCTAGGGGCCGAACAACGGGCTTTCCGAATCACGGCAACGTACAAAAGCAGAACATTTATACATGTTTCCGTTGTGTTCCGCAAGTATTCAGTGACAGGGCCGTATCCCGGTCTGGAAGGGGGTGAGTCATAACCTCGGAACACCCCATGAAGAGGCCGCCTCGTGCCAAAAACGGAAATAGAGTGAATCTCGGCTTTCGGCTCTTTGTTTTTGCCGCACTTCTTTTCGGAAAACCGGTTCTCACTTTTCCCGGAAGTGCTCTATCATCTCAAATTCCTGGTCCATCTTGAATGGAAAAAGCTCGGGATTCATAGCCACGCTTTGATCTATATAATTTTGGAAGTGAACCGCACAGTTCATCCCGTCCGACATTAATACGGCGTATTGAGCGGGAGTCTCATAGCTGGTCTGCTGGCCCGTGCGGCCGCGCAGAAACGGTTCAACCCTGTGCTGATTGCCGGAAATCGTTGCGCATGGATACCCACCCCAACTCCCGGCGGAAGAGATATGACAGTGCCCCGCGAGAATCTGTATGATGTCGGCTTCGCTCTCGTGAAGCACCTTCAGCAGTTTTTCCGGCTCCGCCAGTCGATAGGTATCCACGGGCATCTGCAATGCGCAGGGGTTGTGGTGCAACAATAAAATGACCTTGAGGCTCTGAGTTTTTGCCTCAGCCAGACGCTCCGCGGCCCATGAAAGCCGTTTTTCGCACGGGCCACTGCGAAGCACGCCGGGCTCGGACGTGTCCAGCATAAGAACCCTGTGGCCCTTGATGTCGTCATATCCCTGAACGAAATCATTCTCATCAAGCATGGGGTTTTCAGCATGGTCCAGATAGACATTTCGATCATCGTGATTGCCCATCATCACCCGCTGCGGCAAGGTATTGCCGGCGCGTATTTCGTCAAAAAGCACATAGGCCTGTTTATCGGCTTTTTCCGTGATGTCACCGGCAAATACACACAGATCAGCATCCGCATGAAATGTGTTGACATCCTCAATGGCGCACTCGAAGCGCGGGGCTGTATCCAGACCACGTTTTATTTCACCGCGCGGCAAGAGGTGAATGTCACTCATGACGACAAGTTTCAAAAGGCGGTCGGTATAAACACTCAAAATGTCAGTCCTGTCTCTCAAGATCATAGGCACTGCCGCTCCAGTCCAGCACAACTTTTCCGCTGGAACCGGACTTCATGGCGGCGAAACCTTCCCTGAAATCATCGGCGCTGAAGCGGTGGGTGATAATGTTGCTGACATCCAGACCGTTTTGCAGCATGGCAATCATTTTGTACCATGTTTCAAAAATCTCGCGGCCATAGACGCCCTTGATGGTGAGGGCCTTGAAAATAATTCGCGACCAGTCCACCTCTGATTTTCCCGGCGGGATGCCCAGCATGGCAATCCGCCCGCCCATAATC
>CAZIVB010000050.1:0-12847 GCA_964542565.1 uncultured Hyphomicrobiales bacterium
AGGTAAACCACTGACCGCATGAAACACCGTCAGGACTTACGAAAGGGTGTACTAGCATAATGGGACGCAGACGAAAGGGCAGGCCGGTGCATGGCTGGCTGGCGCTTGACAAGCCGGTGGGCATGACCTCGACCCAGGCGCTGGGCAAGGTGCGCTGGCTGTTTGGCGCCGCCAAGGCGGGCCATGGCGGCACGCTGGACCCGCTGGCCTCCGGCCTGCTGCCCATCGCCTTTGGCGAGGCGACCAAAACCGTCTCCTATATGATGGACGGGATCAAGAAATATGCCTTTACTATTCGCTGGGGCACCGCCACCAACACCGATGACGCCGAAGGCGAGATCATCGCCCAAAGCGATGTCCGCCCGCAGCAAAGCGATATTGAAGCGGCGCTGGAGCGGTTTTGCGGGGCTATCATGCAAACCCCGCCGCAATTTTCCGCCATCAAGGTGGCCGGTGAGCGCGCCTATGATATCGCCCGCTCCGGCGAGGCGGTGGCGCTGGAGCCGCGCGAGATTTATATCGAGGATCTGGTCATTACCGCTATCCCCGATGCGGATCATTGCACCCTTGAGGCCACCTGCGGCAAGGGCACCTATGTGCGCGCCATTGCCCGCGATCTGGCGCGGGTTCTGGGCACTTGCGGCCATGTCAGTGCGCTGCGCCGCACCCGGGTGGGACCATTTTTGGAAAAAGATATGATTTCTCTGGCACAACTGGAGGAAATGCGCCATATTGGCGCGCAATTTGAGGAACTGGACAAGGGCCTCAAATCCGTTGCGACCGCGCTGGACGACATCCCGGCGCTGGCCGTCAGCAAAACCGAGGCTGCCTTGTTGAAACGCGGGCAGCCGCTTTTATTGCGTGGAGAAGAACTCTTTCCCGAAGACGGCATGATCTATGCCGTCTCGCGCGGCGTCCCGGTTAGCATCGGGCAGGTCAGGGAAGGCTATCTTCATCCGACGCGTGTTTTTAACCTGCCCATCTGAACATTTAAAAAAGATGGAATACATAAGGAGAACCCGATGTCGATTACCCCTGAGCGTAAACAGGAACTGATCAAGGAATTTGCCTTGAGTGAAGGCGATACAGGATCGCCGGAAGTCCAGATTGCGGTTTTGACCGAGCGTATCGTCAATCTGACCGGGCATTTCAAAACCCATAAAAAAGATAATCATTCGCGTCGCGGCCTGCTGAAAATGGTCAGCCAGCGTCGGCGCTTGCTCGATTATGTCAAGAAGGGCGATGAGGCCCGCTACAAGGACATCATCAAAAGACTTGGCATCCGCCGCTAAAAAGGGCGTTTGCCTGCCGGCTATGTGGCCGGCCTACATCTCGCGCCGCTCATGGGGAGCCGCGCTTAAAAACGGATATATCGTATGTTTGAAATACACAGAGAAGAAATCACCTGGGCCGATCGTCCGCTGGTGATTGAAACGGGCAAGGTTGCCCGTCAGGCCGATGGCGCCGTAATGGTGACCTATGGCGAAACCACGGTTCTGGCCACGGTTGTCGGCGAGTCCAAACCGCGCCCGGGGATCGATTTTTTCCCGCTTTCGGTTCATTATCAGGAGAAATACTACGCGGCGGGCAAAATCCCCGGCGGCTATCTGAAACGTGAAGCCCGCCCGACGGAAAAAGATACCCTCACCTCGCGGCTCATCGACCGCCCCATCCGGCCCCTGTTCGCCAAGGGCTATAACAACGAAACCCAGGTGATCCTCACCGTTTTGAGCCATGATCTGGAAAATGATCCCGATGTTGTCGCCATGGTTGGCGCATCAGCAGCGCTCACCATCTCCGGCATTCCCTTCCTTGGCCCCATCGGCGGCGCAAGGGTTGGCATGATCGACGGCGAGTTTATTCTCAATCCCACCGTTGACGAAGTGGCCGATGGTGATCTTGATCTGGTGGTCGCCGGGACCAATGATGCGGTGCTGATGGTGGAATCCGAAGCCAGGGAGCTTTCCGAAGACACCATGCTCAAGGCGGTCATGTTCGGCCATGAGGGCTTCCAGCCGGTGATCGAGGCGATTATCCGTCTGGCGGAAAAATGCGCCAAGGAGCCGCGCGATATCAATGCGCCCGACACTTCCGAGCTGTTCGCCAAAGTTGAAAAAATGGCCGCCGATGATCTGGCCGCCGCTTACGCCATCCCGGAAAAGATGGAGCGTCAGGACGCCGTTGGCGCCGTGCGCGCCAAGGTCATGGACGAGCTTTGCCCCGAAGAGGGAACCGGCGAGGATGCCGGCCAGGTTGGCGGCGTGTTCAAGAAGCTGGAGAAGCAGATTGTACGCGGCTCGATCCTGAAAACCGGCAAACGCATTGACGGGCGCGGCCTTTCCGATGTGCGCAAGATCATCTCCGAAGTCGGCGTTCTGCCCCGCACCCACGGCGCGGCGCTGTTTACCCGCGGCGAAACACAGGCTCTGTGCATCACCACCCTGGGCACTTCCGATGACGAGCAGTTTGTGGACTCGCTTGATGGTACGAGACGTGAAAACTTCATGCTGCATTACAACTTCCCGCCCTATTCCGTGGGCGAGGCCGGCCGCATAGGCTTCACCGGAAGGCGCGAGATCGGCCATGGCAAGCTCGCCTGGCGGGCGCTGCACCCGGTCATGCCGGGCAAGGATGATTTTCCCTACACGGTCCGGGTTGTCTCCGAGATCACCGAGTCGAACGGCTCCTCCTCCATGGCCACCGTTTGCGGCACATCGTTATCGCTGATGGATGCGGGCGTGCCGTTGAAACGTCCCGTTTCGGGCATCGCCATGGGCCTGATCAAGGAAGGCGACGAGTTCGCGGTGCTCTCCGACATTCTGGGCGATGAGGATCATCTGGGCGATATGGACTTCAAGGTCGCCGGCACCGAAAAGGGCATCACATCCTTGCAGATGGATATCAAGATCACCGGCATCACCGAAGACATCATGTCCCAGGCGCTTGATCAGGCCCGCGGCGGCCGGGCGCATATTCTGGACGAAATGGCGAAAGCCCTGACCGAAAACCGCGCCGAGGTCGGCGAGTTCGCGCCGCGAATTGAAGTCATCCATATCCCGGTTGACAAAATCCGCGACGTGATCGGCACCGGCGGCAAGATCATCCGCCAGATCGTCGAGGAAACCGGCGCCAAGGTGAATGTCTCCGATGACGGCACCGTCTCGGTCGCCTCCAGCGACAAGGCCTCCATCGAGGCGGCGCTGAAATGGATCAAGGGCATCACCGCCGAGCCGGAAGCGGGCATGATCTATGACGGCAAGGTGGTCAAGGTTGTCGATTTTGGCGCCTTCGTGAACTTCTTCGGTCCCAAGGACGGCCTCGTGCACATCTCCCAGCTTGCCCCGCACCGGGTTGGCAAGGTCACCGATATCGTCAATGAGGGCGATTCGGTGAAGGTCAAGCTGCTGGGCTTTGATGATCGCGGCAAGGTCCGCCTCTCCATGAAGATGGTGGATCAGGAAACCGGCGAGGAAATCGATCAGTAAGCCAAGGCTCTGAAAAACACGAACAAACAGCCCCGGTTCTCGCCTTTGAGAGCCGGGGCTTTTTTTATGACCGCAATTGGTGTACATTAACGATAACTAATATAATTCCGGTTCAGGAGTCCGTGATGAAAATTCGCGCCGTCGCCCTTGCTACAATGTTGCTGCTCGCTTCAGGTCTGGGCGCGGCGGCCGATACACTGCTTCTGGTGCAGGGCTATCTGGGCTCGGCGGCAAGCTGGCGTCTGAGCGGCGTGAGCGCGGTTTTAACCGCCTCGGGCTGGCGCGATGGCGGCCATCTGGGCCTTGGCCCCCGCGGCGTCTTCCGGCAGGGCCCCGGCCCTGAAGCGGCGAGACGGTTTTACACCCTTGATTTGCCGACCGAAGCGCCGGTGCATGTCCAGGCCGCAATATTGGGGCAGTATCTCGATTACCTTGCTGCGCGCCACAAGGGCGAAAAAATCTTTATCGCCGGTCATTCCGCCGGCGGCGTTGTGGCGCGCTATCATCTGGTGCGCGCCGGGGCAAAACGTATCAGGCAGGAAAATATCGCCGCCCTGATCACCATTGCCAGCCCGCATCTGGGCACCGGGGCCGCCGAAACCGGTCTGGCCGTGGGGCAAAGCCCGCTGAGCTTGCTCACGCCCCTGTTCGGCGGCGAGACCATCAACCGCTCGCAGCAGCTCTATTCGGAACTGGTGCCCGAGCGCCCCGGCACCATGCTGGGCTGGCTGAACCGGCAACCCCATCCGGCGATTGAATATCTCTCGATTGTCCGGCGCGCGGGAGGGGACGAATTTGTCCCCGAATGGAGCCAGGACATGAACCGCGTGGCGGCGTTGAGAGGACGCTCGAAACGTGTGATCACCCCTCCGGGCCACGCGCTGCGCGCCGATGACGGGCGTCTGATTGCCGGTTTCCTGCGCGGATTGCGCGCCGCCGTTCAGGCCGAACGGCGCCCGCCGCATATCAGGGCCATCAGGGTAAAACCGGCGCGAACCTATCCGGCTCTCACCTGAGCCAGGCTGTAATCCTCGAATTTCATGCCTGCCGGCCCGCATCATGATGGCCGGTTTGTGGCCCGCCGCCTTTGCGGATTTTCAATTCCTGTCAGCGAACGAAATGGACCCTTCATGACCAATACCACTTCAGACAATCCCGCCGCTCTTTATGAGACCTGGCTCGGCACATGGGGAAGCCAGCACCCGGAAATCGAACATTTGCTGCGCCGGGCGCGCAGTGTTCATGTCCCGCGCGACCGCGATGAACTTTTCCGCCTCGCCATGGCCGGGCAGGACAAAATCCACGAGGTCGCCTATGAGGTTAAGGGTCATGGCCGGGTTGTCGAGGCGCATGTGGTCAGGTGCCGCAACGGCGTCGCGGTCAATTACACCGACCCCTATATGCGCCGCCGCGACCCCGAGAGCATGATGATTGCCGACGAAAAGCCCACCGACAAGCCGCTCTATGCCGAGCGCTTCGGCACGCCGTTTGCGTCCGTGCGCGAGGAAATTTTCGACTGGCTGGCGCAGCAGGATCTGATTGTTTTCCCGTTCTCGGCCGGTGGCGGAAGCATCGCGCATGATGCGCTGTTCATCGGTCCGGCCAATGCCGGATTTTTCGCCGCCGCCCTGGCCGATCTTCAGGGCATGATCGACATGGAGCGCACCGGCCCCGATTTTGCGCCCAAAGCCGTTATCTATCTGGCGCCGCCCTTCCGCCACACCCATTGCGAAGGCAAGCAGATTGTGGTTCACAACCGCCTCGATGAGTTCCACGAGGTGTTTTCCCTGAACCTCTATCCTGGTCCCAGCGCCAAGAAGGGGGTTTACTCCATCTTGCTCAATCGCGGCGAATCCGAAGGCTGGGTCACCGCCCATGCCTCCACCGTCCGGGTGATCACCCCTTACGACAATATCGTCACCATCATGCATGAAGGCGCCAGCGGCGGCGGCAAGAGCGAGATGCTGGAATATCCCCACCGCGAGCATGACGGCCGCATACGCCTTGGCGTCAATGTCGTCACCGGCGAGCGCCGCCATGTGGCGCTGCACCAGAACTGCCGTCTGGAGCCGGTGACCGATGATATGGCGCTTTGCCACCCCGAAATTCAGGGAGCCGGCCGCAAACTTGCCGTCACCGACGCCGAGGCGGCCTGGTTCGTGCGGGTTGATCATGTCAACAGTTACGGCGTTAACCCCGATCTTGAGAGTATCTGCGTCAATCCGCCGGAACCGCTTATTTTCCTCAATCTGCGCGGGGTTGCCGACGCCACCTGTTTGATCTGGGAGCATACCGAGGACGCCCCCGGCAAGCCGTGTTCCAATCCGCGGGTGATCCTGCCGCGCGGCACCATCCCGCATATCGTCAAGGAGCCGGTGATGGTGGATGTCCGCAGCTTTGGCGTCCGCACCCCGCCCTGCACCATGGAAAAGCCCTCCTACGGCATTTTGGGCATGCTGCACATGCTGCCCCCGGCTCTGGCCTGGATATGGCGGCTGGTTGCGCCCCGGGGCTATGCCAATCCCAGCATTATCTCCGATGAGGGGCTGGCCAGTGAAGGCGTCGGCTCCTTCTGGCCCTTTGCCACCGGGCTGCGGGTGGATTATGCCGATCTGATCTTCGACCAGATGAAGGCGGCCTCGGCAACCCGCTATGTTCTGATGCCGAACCAGCATATCGGCGCCTGGAAGGTGGGCTTTAACGCCCAGTGGCTGGCGCGCGAATATCTCGCCCGCCGGGGCGGCGCCCAGTTCCGCCCCGAGCAGATTGCCCCGGCCCGCTGCGCCCTGCTGGGTCACGCCATGCAATCGATGCAGATCGAAGGCTACCGCATCCCCAACTGGTTCCTGAAAACCGAAACCCAGCCCGAGATCGGCCTGGAAGGCTATGATGTAGGGGCGGCGGAACTGACGGCCTTTTTCAAGCGGGAATTATCCATCTACAACACCCCCAATCTGAGCCGCGAAGGGCGCAGGGTCATTGAATGCTGCCTCGATGACGGCTCGGTTCCCGAATATGAGGATTTGTCCCGGGCCATGATATAAACAGCCCTCTTCCCGAGGGAGAGGGAAGGGTGAGGGGATGCACAGGGCGCGCCGTGCGCGGCCGGGGGTTCCCCGGTTTGCTCGCCGCCCGGCCTCAGGACCCGGTCTTGTTCAGGATGGCGCGGATTTTATCGGCCATCACTTCGGGCTTGGTGCCATAGGTGAAATGCGCCGCATATTTGCCCTTGCGGTCCATCAGATAAACGATGGCGCTGTGATCCATGGCGTAATCCTTGGGGTCTTCAGCGTCCTTTTCCACCACCTTGGCGTAGTAAACCCTGAAAGTTTTGGCGATTTTGGCGACATCTTCCGCCGAGCCGGTCAGACCGACAAGCCGCGGGTCAAAGGCTTTGACATAGGCGTTCATTTCCTTCACCCCGTCGCGGGCCGGGTCAATGGTGACGAAGATCGGCGTGACCTGATCGGCGTCCTTGCCCAGATCCTTCATGGTCTCGGACATGGCCTGCAATTCGGTCGGGCAGACATCGGGGCAAAACGTATAGCCAAAAAACATCAGCATGTATTTACCGGCGAAATCCTTGTCGGTAACCGGCTTGCCGTTATGGTCGGTCATCTTGAAAGCGCCGCCGATCGACACCGCGCCGGTTGTTGCCGCGCTTCCGGCGCCTTGCCGCGAGGAGAGCATCCTGTCGGTGGCAAACCATATTGCTGTTCCGCCGATAAAGAGAATGACTGCGCCAATAAGTGCCGTCTTGCGTGTCATGAATTTGATCCTGTTGTAGGTATTACTCTGATGATTACTCTTATAAACAAGACCGTCATGGCATAAGGGTTTTCCCCCCTTTCAGCTTTTGAAACAGCCGGTCCGGGGGCAGATGCCATGACGGTTTTTTGAGAAACAGCTCAGATTTGCGGCGGGGCGCGAATGGGGTGAACGCGGCTGACATTGTCTATGAACGCACAGGTTTGCTGCGGAGGGGAAATGACCACAGCGTTAAACCCGGTTACAAGAACAAAGACAGCCGGGGCGTCAAGGAAGGGCGATACGCCAGCCGAGGCGCAGACATGGCAGCGGTCCTGGGCGGTGTTTCGCGCCGGTACCCCGCTCTTGAGCGGTTTACCCGGAACAATGTTGATAAGCCCGTTCGCGGTGCAGATTTGCAGCAGGCCGAACGAGGCGTTTGGCGTCTGGCTGATGGTGAGCGGCCCGAACGCCGCCGCCGCCAGAGCCGCGGCATGCGCCGCCCCGAACATGACCTGGGAAACCATCGCAACCAGAGCCAGCCAGACGCCGAATTTCCGCGGCGGCGCTGACCATCTATGCTTGACACCTGCTCCCATAGCGCCAGTGTAACACAAACCCTGAATATCTGGAATTGAGTTTTATCAACTCCAGGGAGGATTTTATCAATCTGGAGCAAAGCGGCAAAAGTGCAAAACATACAAATCCGAAGAGCCGAAAACGAGGACCTGGCGGCGATTATTGCATTGCTGGCCGATGATCCTCTGGGAAAAACCCGTGAAGTGGCAAGCCGCGAACGCCGCGCCCGTTATCGCGAGGCGATGGCGGCGATAGAGCTTGATCCCAACCAGTTTCTTGCTGTTCTTGAGGAAAAGGGCAGGGTTGTCGGCTGTCTGCAACTCACCTTTATTCCCGGCCTTTCCCGCCTTGGCGCCTGGCGCGGACAGATTGAAAGCGTACGGATCGCCAGTTCCCATCGCGGCCGCGGTCTGGGCCGGCATATATTTGAATGGGCAATTGATACCTGCCGCGAACGCGGCTGCGCCCTGGTTCAGCTCACAACCGATAAATCGCGCCCTGGCGCCTTGCGCTTTTATGAAACGCTCGGCTTCACGGCCAGTCATGAGGGCCTGAAGCTCGCCTTGCAGCAGAGGGGTCACTAAAATGTTACCGGCTATTGAATTTGTGTCCGCGCCGACAGATGTGCAAGATATATCCGCGATCTTTAGAAAATAAGCTTGCGGGTTATTTCCCGACAGGCTTGGCTCGAAGGCATGATGGCGCAAACCCTACTCGACAAATTTGGCCAATGGATGGCCGCCAAGCTGGAAAGGGAGGTCAGCGGCTACCGCCCCTATGCCGCATTTGACGCCAAAACCCTGTGCCGGGTTTTAAAGCCGGGCGATATCGTGCTGATTGACGGCGGCTCCAGAATTTCATCGGTGATCAAATATCTCACCCAGTCCACCTGGTCCCATGCCGCCATGTATGTCGGCGACGCCATGCCCGCGCCCGAAGACGGCTCCGAGCGCCCGTCTCTCATCGAGGTGGAACTGGGCAAGGGCGCCATCGCCTCGCCGCTGTCCAGATACGCCACCTATAATATCCGTATCTGCCGCCCCATCGGCCTTTCCGATAAAGATTGCCGCCAGCTTGTCAACTTCATGGTGCAGCGTTTGGGCACCCGCTATGACATGAAAAACATTATCGATCTGGCGCGCTATCTGCTCCCTGCCCTTCCGGTGCCGGTGTTCTGGCGCCGCCGCATGCTGGCTCTGGGCTCAGGCTCGCCCACCCGCGCCATATGCTCCACCATGATTGCCGAGAGCTTCCAGTCCCTGCGCTATCCGATCCTGCCCCGGATTGAGGTCGTGGAAGGGGCCGGAATGACCAGCGGCTATTCGCCGAAAATGATCTATCATATCCGCCACCATTCCCTGTTTACGCCGCGCGATTTCGACCTCTCGCCCTATTTCAAGATCATCAAACCCACTATCGAATTCGGTTTTGATTATCGCGGCCTGCACTGGGCCGAAAAAACCGGTGAGGAAGAGGCCGCCGGGCCGGAACGGGAAAAAAAGGGCTGATCGGCTTACTTGTTGATCCTTTTGAAGGCGGCCATAAACTCGCCATAGCCCTCTTTTTGCAGATCCTCCTTGGGGATAAAGCGCAAAGAGGCCGAATTCATGCAATAGCGCAGCCCCGTGGGCGCCGGGCCGTCATTAAAGACATGCCCCAGATGCGAATCGCCGTGTTTGCTGCGGATTTCGGTGCGGGTTGAAAACAAACCGCGATCCTCCTTGCGGGTGATGTTTTCCTCAACCAGCGGCCGGGTGAAGCTGGGCCAGCCGGTGCCGGATTTATACTTGTCTTTTGACGAAAACAAAGGCTCGCCGCTGACAATATCGACATAGATGCCCTCGCGCTTGTTGTCCCAGTATTCATTGGCGAAGGGGCGCTCGGTGCCTTCTTCCTGGGTGACTTCATATTGCAGCGGCGAGAGGCGTTTTTTCAACTCGGCCTGTGGGGGTTTTGTGTATTTTTGTTTCATGGGCTTCTTGTTCGCGGGCCGGTAGCGGGAAAAATCAACTTTCAGCTTGCTGCCCCAGATATTGGTGACGAAATCGGTGCGCCCTGAAGCGCTGGTGTAAAACGCATAACGGAACGGGTTTTTGCGCGCATAATCCTGATGATAAGTCTCCGCCTTGTAAAAGTTTTTAAACGGCGTGATTTCGATGGTAACGGGCTGCTCATAACGTCCCGATTTGTCCAGTTCATCGCGCGATTTGATCGCGGCACGTCTCTGGGCTTCATTATGATAGAAAATCGCCGGGCGGTACTGCTTGCCCCGGTCGGAAAACTGGCCTTGCGTATCCGTCGGGTCCATCATCCGCCAGAACGCCTGCAATAGCCCTTCATAGGTGATCACTTTCGGGTCGTAATAAACCTGAACGCTTTCGGTGTGCCCGGTTGTGCCCGCCGAGACGGTTTCATAAGTAGGATCGGGCTCCTTGCCGCCGCTATAGCCGCTGATGACATCGTAAACACCCGGAACCGCTTCAAAGCCGTTTTCCACGCACCAGAAACACCCCCCCGCGAAGGTGGCGACCGACAGGCCCGCGTGTTTTTTATCCGCGGCGACATGCACCGTGCTGACGCCGGGGGTGGTGTAATATTTCCACAAACCTCCGGCGATCACGATGCTGATGATGAAAAAAACGATCCGTTTCAACATGACCTCCTGAAAAACCTCCGATACGCAACATGCGGGCCGGTAGCAACCGGAATAAACAGAGCATCATTCCGAAAAGTGTACGCGGTTTTGCCGATAAAATGATGCGGCAGAACAAACAACTAGAGCGTGAGTGCGATTTTTTTAATCGCACGATGCTCTAGACGCAGTCTATCTGTAAAAAGATAGGCAATGCCATTGTAACATGGAAGTCACTTTTGCTTGAAATCCGTCAGGATTGAAACGCTGTCCGGCTATTTGCCGCCGCGGCTGTTTTTTCTCACCAGCTCGCGCGCCCTCTTGATGAGCGGCAGGCCCTCGATATGGCGTTTTGCAAGGTCCCTGGACCAGCTTTGCAACACTCCCGCCATGGCCTGCCGCGCCGCCCCGGCGGATTTTCCCTCAAAGACGGTGAGCCTGCCGCCGCTGGCTCTGGCGGACGCCATCGCCTCAAGCCCCAGCTTTTGATAGACCTCCCCGGCCTCGCGCGCAAAGGCGCGGCCTGAATTGCGATCGATGACATCGCGCAAATCCGGCGGCAGGCTCTCATAACGGGCCTTGTTCATCAAAAACAGATAAATCGAAGTGCCGAAAAACTGCCCCCTGCCGGGCAGAACATGGGTCTTTGCCACATCCAGAACCCCCATGCTCCGGGCGAGGTGAAACGACATCAAAGCGCCGTCGAGCCGGCCCGCCTTGAGCGCTTTGGGCAGTTTGGGATGGCGTTTTTTGGTAATTTGCGCCCCCAGCGCCTCGACCGTCCAGCGCCCGATGTGCCGCCCCGGCGGGCGGATCACCTTGCCCTCAAGCTCCTCCATGGCGCCAACCGGCTTCATCATATGCAGCGCATGGCCCTGATGCACATGAATGAGCAGCGGCTGCAACCCGCCATATTCGCGCGCCAGATCATATTTATACATTTCCCTGATCGCCAGATTTGTCGCCGCCGCATCGCCGCCATGGACAAGCGGCAGGGCAAAAACCTCGGTGCGCGGGAAAAGCCCCGGCGTGTAGGCCGCCGCCGTCCAGACAATATCAACGCCGCCGTCCCGGACCTGATTAACCAGATCACCCGCGCGCCCGCCCAGAGACATATCGGGGTAAATTTCAACCTTCAGCCGCCCGCCGGACTGCGCCTCAACCCGCCGCGCCCATGGGGTAATGATCTGTTTATGCGGGACCGAATCCTCACCGAGAAAATGCTGCACCCGCAAAACAATCTGTTCAGCCCTTGCGCCGCTCATACCGGCGCCGCCAATAACGAGGGCGGCCAGTATCAGGGCGATCATACGAAAAAACCATGTATTTCCGCAGTTTCCCGCTGTCATTCCTGCGGAGGCAGGGAACAAAACAGGAGTGTCAACGGGCCCAAAACCCGTTTTGGATACCTGCCTTCGCAGAAATGACGGGTTTATTTTATCGTATTTTTTTGAATTCATTATCTGACGGCAGGTGATGGCACAAATCCCCTTTGTTAATTTTTCTCCAAATCCCAGGCAATTGTCCCGCAAGCGGTATCGCTGCAATTTAGCTTATGCGTTCATTCCCTTGATAAGCCTGTCAATCGCATCAAGCTGGCGCAAAAGCGCCGCCATATCTTTGATATTGATCATATTGGGCCCGTCAGAGGGCGCATTATCGGGATCCTCATGGGTCTCGATGAACACCCCGGCCACGCCCACCGCCACCGCCGCACGCGCCAATACGGGGACAAATTCGCGCTGTCCGCCCGAAGAACCGCCCAGCCCGCCCGGCTGCTGCACCGAATGGGTGGCGTCAAAGATGACCGGGCAGCCCATATTTTCCATGATGGGAAGGGCGCGCATGTCGCTCACCAGTGTGTTGTAGCCAAAGCTCGCGCCGCGCTCGGTGAGCATCACATTGGCATTGCCTGAAGCTGTGATCTTGTCCACCACATTTTGCATGTCCCAGGGGGCAAGAAACTGCCCCTTCTTGACATTGACCACACACGGCGTTTGTGCCGCCGCGATGAGCAAATCCGTCTGGCGGCATAAAAAGGCCGGAATTTGCAGGACATCCACGACTTTCGCCAGAAGCGCGCATTGCGCCGCCACATGCACATCGGTCAGAACCGGCAGCGACAGGCGCTCGCGGATTTCGGCAAAAATATCCAGCGAGGCCTCAAGCCCCAGCCCGCGCCGGGAGGAAAGAGAGGTGCGGTTGGCCTTGTCAAACGAGGTTTTGAAAATCAGCGGGATTTTCAGCCCGGAGCAAATTTCCTTCAGCGCCGCCGCCATCTCCAGCCCGTGCGCCCGGCTCTCCAGCTGGCACGGCCCGGCGATCAGGGTAAGGGGCCGGGAATTGGAAATCTCGATGTCTAGAATTCTAACCGTTGAATTGGGTTTCATGTTTCAACCTGCGA
>CAZIVB010000051.1:0-12680 GCA_964542565.1 uncultured Hyphomicrobiales bacterium
AGGTGATGGTGGTATGATTGCCCATCACCTGGGCGCAGAGCATGGTCATGGCCTCGGTCTGGGTCGGGTTGACCTTGCCGGGCATGATCGAGGAGCCCGGCTCGTTTTCAGGCAGGGAAAGCTCACCAAGACCGCAGCGCGGACCCGAGCCCAGCAGGCGGATATCATTGGCGATCTTGAACAAGGAGACGGCCAGGGTATTGAGCGCGCCGGACATTTCCACCACCGCGTCATGGGCGGCCAGAGCCTCAAATTTGTTTTCCGCCGTAACGAATGGCAGGCCGGTTTCCTCCGCCGCCAGTTCGGCGAATTTGACATCAAAGCCCGGTTTGGCGTTAAGCCCGGTGCCGACCGCCGTGCCGCCCTGGGCCAGCGGATAGAGCGAGGTGGTGGCGCGGAAGATACGCTCCATGCCAAGGCCGAGCTGGTGGGCGTAGCCGGAAAATTCCTGTCCCAGGGTGAGCGGGGTGGCGTCCTGCAAATGGGTGCGGCCGATCTTGACGATATCCATCCACGCCTTTGCCTTGCCCGCCACGGTTTCGTGCAGGGCGGTGAGGGATGGCATCAGGGATTTGTGGCTTTCCTCAACCGCGGCGATATGCATGGCGGTGGGGAAGGTGTCATTGGAGGATTGCGAACGGTTGACGTGATCATTGGGGTGCACCGGGGTTTTGGAGCCGATCTGCCCGCCCATGATCTCGATCGCCCGGTTGGCGATCACCTCATTGGCGTTCATGTTGCTCTGGGTGCCTGAACCGGTCTGCCACACCACGAGGGGGAAATTGCCGTCAAGCTGGCCATTGATGACCTCATCGGCGGCGCGGGTGATGGCATGGCCGATATCGGGCTCCAGATTGCCCAGTTCCATATTGGCGATGGCGGCGCATTTCTTGATAATGCCCAGCGCCCGGATGAGGGGTTTGGGCATGGTCTCGCCGCCGATTTTGAAGTTTTGCAGGGAACGCTGGGTCTGGGCGCCCCAGTATTTGTCCGCCGGGACTTCCAGAGGGCCAAAACTGTCGGATTCAGTGCGGGTTTTGCTCATGTCATGCTCATTTATCGGCAGCGGGAATTATTTTTTTCTGAAGGCGTCAAGAGAAACAACATCGCTTTCTTTCGAAGCGTCTTTTTCCGCCGCGGCCTTTTTGGGCTCGGGGTCTTTTTGCGGCGGCGGCGCGGCGGTTTCGGCTTCCTTTCCGGTGCCTTCATCCGGCTCGAATTGCAGCCCGAACTGGACATAGGGATCGAAGAAGGAATTGATCGCCTTATAAGGGACAACCAGTTTTTCCGGGATGTTGTTGAAGGAAAGGCCGATGGAGAACTGGTCTTCGAGAACCTCAAGCTCCCAGAACTGGTGTTGCAGGACAATGGTCATCTCCTGCGGATATTTCTCCAGCAGGCGCGAGGAAATCTCAACCCCCTCGCCATGGGTGTCAAAGGCAATGTAAAAATGATGCTCGCCGGGCAGCCCTTTTTCGGATACCTGCTCCAGCGCCGCGCGCACAACACCGCGCAGCGCATTGCGGGCCAGTTGATCATATCGCATCAGGTCTTCAGGCATTTTTTATGTCCCTGTCGTGGCTGGCGCCACTCCTCGCCTCTTGATTAATGGTGCAAGAGCGAATCGTCCGAGTTGTTTCGAGGCTACAGAATAGCCCTATGGCGTACGGCTTCAAGCGCTGATTGAAAATATTTGGCAGGATGTTGTCCGGGTGGATAAAAGCCGCGCCCTCGTCATTCCCGCGCAGGCGGGAATCCAGCGAGAATTACAAGATGTTACCGTACCGCCCTGGATTCCCGCCTGCGCGGGAATGACCGGGAAGCAAAAAAAGAGGCGCGGAGTGGCTTCAGCCACGACCGGGAAGTAAAAAAGAGGCGCGGAGTGGCGCAGCCACGACAGGGAAGTAAAAAAAGAGGCGCGGAGTGGCGCAGCCACGACAGGGACATAAAAAAGAGACATAAAAAAAGAGGGCTTCTGTTGCCAGGTGCCCTCAAAACCCCGCCTGGCCTTGCGAAAGGCCAGGAGTTTAATTGAAGCTATCGCACTGCCTACGCAGCGAGACGCGCTTCCGCATAGTTGTCATTGGCAACTATAAGGTTTGGTCCGATACGGTGGTACCATGCCGAGCGAAAGTGCATCCTTTACGCCGTCGTCGATCCTATTTCGCCCCCATCAAATGCGGCCTGCTCACGCCAGGGCCGTATGTGGTGGAGGCGCCGGGTACCGCCCCCGGGTCCGATCAGTTTATTACGAAGACCGTTTATCGCCATAGTCGGCAAGCCGACACTGCGAATATAGGGACAAACAACGGCAAAAAAAAGGTTTATTATGCGATTTTCGCCGCGAATCGCCTAAAAGGAAGCCATGCAACAATTTCTTGATCTCATGAGACATGTGCGCGATGCAGGTACGCGCAAGGATGACCGGACGGGAACCGGAACGATTTCGGTGTTCGGCTATCAGATGCGCTTTGATCTGGCGCAGGGATTTCCGGCGCTGACAACAAAAAAACTGCATCTGAGATCGATCATCCATGAATTGCTGTGGTTCTTGCGGGGCGATACCAATATTGCCTATCTGAAGCGGAACGGGGTGCGGATCTGGGATGAATGGGCCGATGAAAACGGCGATCTGGGGCCGGTTTACGGCCATCAGTGGCGCTCATGGCCGTCCGCTTCGGGCAAGCTGGACCAGATTGCGCTTTTGATCGAGCAGATCAAATCAAATCCGGATTCGCGGCGGCTGATGGTTTCGGCGTGGAATCCGGCCGATGTCGAGCATATGGCGCTGCCGCCCTGCCACTGTTTGTTTCAGTTTTATGTGGCGGGCAATAAACTTTCATGCCAGCTCTATCAGCGCAGCGCCGATGTTTTTCTGGGTGTGCCGTTCAATATCGCCTCTTATGCGCTTCTCACCATGATGGTGGCGCAGGTGACGGGGTATGAGCCGGGCGAGTTTATCCATACCTTTGGCGATGCGCATTTATATATGAACCATCTGGAACAGGTGGAGGAGCAACTTGCCCGTAAACCGCGCCCCTTGCCGCAAATGCGGATCAATCCTGATATCGATGATATTTTCAGCTTTTCCTTCGTTGATTTTGAACTGAGCGGCTATGACCCCGCCCCGCATATCAAAGCGCCGGTGGCGGTGTAATGCGCATCAGCCTGGTGGTTGCGGTGGCCGAAAACGGCGTTATCGGCATGGAGGGTAAACTGCCGTGGCGGCTTAAGGGGGATATGCGGTTTTTTCGCAAGATCACCATGGGCAAGCCCGTCATCATGGGGCGCAAGACTTTTGACTCCCTGCCGAAGGTTCTTGACGGACGGGATAATATTATCATTACGCGGCAGGAGGGCTTTGCGGCCGGCGGGGCCTTTGTGGTGGCCTCGTGGCAAGAGGCGATGGCTCTGGCGTGCGAGAAGGCGGCCGGGCGCGGCGCGGATGAAATTTGCGTGATCGGCGGGGCGCAGATTTACCAGCGGGCCCTGCCCGCGGCGGGGCGGATTTATTTAACCCGGGTTCATGCCAGACCACGCGGCGATACGGTTTTTCCGCCGCTTGAGAAAAGCGAATGGCGGGAGATATCGCGTGAATTCCATGCCGGGCAGGACGGGAATAGTGCAGATTACTCGATTATCGTACTGGACAGGGCTTGAAATTCGCCCCCGGGCCACAAATCTAGCTACTTAATCACGCGCGGCTGAGGTATAAGCCGTATAACAGAAGTTTTTAAGAACAAACGGGAAGGACATCGAATATGCCCTGGGGTGATCAAGGCGGTAGTGGCGGCGGCGGAGGCGGCGGCTGGAAAGGTGGCGGAGGCCAGGGACCATGGGGGCAGGGGCCTTCAGGAAAAGGGCCTCAACCGCCGGATCTGGAAGATCTGTTGCGGCAAGGGCAGGAAAAATTCAAGAAATTTGCTCCGGGCGGCTCTCTTGGCGGCAAGGGGATTGGCCTTGTCGTTATTGTTGCCCTGGTGATCTGGGGCTTTACCGGGTTTTACCGGGTGAATACCGATGAGCAGGGCGTCGAGCTTATGTTCGGCAAGTTCACCAAGCTGACGCAGCCGGGGCTGAATTACCATCTGCCCTGGCCGATAGCCGAAGCGCTGACCCCCAAGGTGACGCGGGTGAACCGCACCGATATCGGCATGCGCGCCAGCGGCGATGATTTCCGGCGCTCCGGACGGCGCGGCACCGAGCGCGATGTACCGGAAGAAAGTTTGATGCTGACGGGCGATGAAAATATCGTCGATCTTGATTTCAGTGTCTTCTGGGTCATCAAGGATGCGGGCAAATATCTCTTTAACGTCTATGATCCGATCAGCACCGTCAAGGCGGTGGCGGAAAGCGCCATGCGCGAGATTGTCGGGCAGAACAAGATTCAGCCCATCCTGTCGGAAAAAAAGCAGGAAATTGAGGACAAGGTCAAAACACTGGTTCAGAAAACCCTGGATGGCTATGGCGCCGGAATTCTGATCTCCAATGTGCAGTTGCAAAAAACCGATCCTCCGGCGCAGGTGATCGAGGCTTTCCGCGATGTGCAGGCGGCCGAGGCCGATCAGGAACGGGCGATCAACGAGGCGACGGAATACGCCAACAAGGTTGTTCCGGTCGCGCGCGGCCAGTCGTCGCGGATCATGCAGGGTGCAGAAGCCTACAAGGCGCGGGTGGTGGCCGAATCCGTCGGTCAGGCTTCGCGCTACAAGGCGATTTACAAGGAATACGCCAGGGCGCCGGAAGTGACCCGCAAGCGCATGTTCCTGGAGACACTGGAAAAGGTGTTCGGTGATATGAAGAAGGTTGTGATTGATGAAAAGGCCGGCGGCGCCTCGGGCGTTGTGCCTTATCTGCCGCTGAATGAGCTGGCAGGCAAAGGCAAAGCTTCCGGAGGAGAAAAATAATGCAAAAACCGGTATTTGTTTTGACAATGGTTGTCCTCGCCGGGCTGGCCTTTGTTGCTTTTAACTCGTTCTATATCGTCTATCAGACCCAGCAGGCGCTGGTGCTGCAATTTGGTGATGTCAGGCGGGCGGTTTTAACCCCGGGGCTGCATTTTAAAATGCCGTTTATCCAGAATGTGGTTTTGCTCGACAAGCGTATCCTGAATCTGGATTCGCCGGTGCAGGAGATTATCTCCAATGATCCCAAGCGGCTGGTTGTGGACGCCTTTGCCCGCTACAAGATTACCAATCCGCTCAAATTCTACCAGTCCCTGGGGAATGCAAGGGTTGCCAATTCGCGGCTTTCCACCTTGCTGAACTCGGCCGTCCGGCGTGTTCTGGGCGCGGCTTCCTTCATCGATATTGTTCGCGATGAGCGGCCGCAATTGATGAAGCTGATTTCGGAGCAAATCAACTCCGAAGGCAAGACCTTCGGCATTACGGTGGTGGATGTGCGTATCCGGCGCGCGGATTTGCCGGAAACCAACTCGGAAGCGATTTTCAGGCGGATGCAGACCGAGCGCCAGCAGATGGCGACGGAAATCCGGGCGAAGGGCAACGAGCAATCCCAGCGCATCCGCGCCAAGGCGGACAAGGATGTGTCGGTTCTCGTGGCCGAGGCCAGGCGTGACGGCGAGAAAATCAGAGGTGAGGGCGACGGAGAACGCAACCGGATTTACGCCGAAGCTTTTGGCAAGGACCCGGAATTCTTTGCATTTTATCGTTCGATGATTGCCTATGAGAAGGGTCTGAAGGGGAGCGTCACGACGATGGTGCTGTCTCCGACCTCGGAATTCTTCCGCTATTTCCGCGATGCATCAGGTAAACCCGGCGCCGCCAACCCGGCGCAATAAAACCCATGCGGGACTTATTCGTCGGGATCGGCCTTGTTCTGGTCATAGAAGGGCTGCTTTATGCGCTCTTCCCCGACGGTGTCCGGCGGATGGCGAAAATGGCCGGGCAAATTCCTGACCAGGCGTTGCGCACCGGCGGCGTGGTTGCGCTGGCTCTGGGCGTATTGATTGTCTGGCTGTCCAGGTGATCGTGTTCGCCGGGCGTGATAACGCAGCCGTGTAAGGCCGGGGCGGGGATTATGTTTGCAAATTCTTGAGGGGGGAAATACTCTTCTTTGAGATTATTGCTTGTTTCAAGCCAAGGAGTTTTAGGCGAAATGATAAGACGTGGAAATAACGGCATGAAGACCAGAGCCGTAAATGTGGTTGCGGCTTTCGGATTTGTGCTGGCCGCCGTTTTGATGAGCGCGCAGCCAGGGGCGGCGCGCAGCACGGGACCGGCTTCGGTTGCCGATCTGGCGGAAGGCCTGATTGACGCCGTTGTGAATATTTCCACCACCCAGAAGCTCAAGGGGCACAAACCGATACCGCGCCCCAAATTGCCCAAGGGCAGCCCGTTCGAGAAGTTTTTCGATGAATTTTTCAAACAGGACAAGAATGGCCAGAAAAGGCAGCGCAAGGTGCGCTCGCTGGGCTCGGGCTTTGTTATCGATCCGGCGGGGATTGTGATTACCAATAATCATGTGATCAAGAACGCGGATGAAATCACCATCAATTTTAGCGATGGCAGCAAGCTCAAGGCCGAAATTATCGGGCGCGATCCAAAAATCGACATTGCGGTTTTGAAGGTCAAGCCCAAGGCCCCGCTCAAGGCGGTGAAATTCGGCACATCAAAGACAATGCGCGTCGGCGACTGGGTGATGGCGATCGGCAACCCGTTCGGTCTTGGCGGAACGGTTACTGTCGGCATTGTCTCGGCCCGCAACCGCAATATCAATTCGGGCCCCTATGACGATTATATCCAGACCGACGCCGCCATCAACAAGGGCAATTCGGGCGGGCCGCTGTTTAATATGGCGGGTGAGGTTATCGGGATCAACACGGCGATTATCTCGCCTTCGGGCGGCTCGATCGGCATCGGGTTTTCGGTGCCTTCGGACACCGCCAGTCCGGTGGTGGCGCAATTGCTCAAATATGGCGAGACGCGGCGCGGCTGGCTCGGTGTGCGTATTCAGACGGTAACCGACGAGATTGCCGAATCTTTAGGGCTGGACAAGCCCAGGGGCGCGCTGGTGGCCGGGGTTAACCCGGACGGACCGGCGGCCAAGGCCGGGGTGCAGCCCGGTGACGTGATCCTGAAATTTGACGGCGAGAACGTCAAACGCATGCGCGATCTGCCCAAGATGGTGGCCAGGTCCGACATCGGCAAGGAAGTCAAGGTCGAGGTTTTGCGCAAGGGCGCGAAGGTTGTTCTGGCGGTGAATCTGGGCCGTCTTGAAGATGGCGAAAAACTTGCCAAGGCAAAGGCCAAAACCAAGAGCGGTAATGGCGAAAAGGCGAAAGTCACGCAGGTGCTTGGCATGAGCCTTTCGGTTCTCACCGATGCCTTGCGCGAGGAATACAAGGTTTCCGAGAAAGTTACCGGCGTCATGATTGTTGATGTGGACCAGTCGGGCGTGGCTTTTGAAAAAGGCGTGCGCAAGGGGCAGGTGATTGTCGAGGTCAATCAGGAAGAGGTTCTCAAACCCTCCGATGTAAAACGCAAAATCGAGGCGTCGCGCGAAAAGGGACGCAAATCTGTTTTGCTTCTGCTCTCCGACAAGCTCGGCGAACGGCGCTTTATTGCCGTGCGGATCGGCAAGAAAAAATAATGAACGGGGGCGTCTCCATTATTGATGGAGACGCCTTATTCAATGAACTCGTCATCCGAGTAGCCCTGTAAATAGAGCAGGGCGGTAAGACCGGCATGGTCTATGCTGACGCGGGCGTCTTCGGCAACCAGGGGCTTGGCGTGATAGGCAACGCCGAGATTTGCCGCCTCCAGCATATCAAGATCATTGGCGCCGTCGCCTACGGCCAATGTGTCGGCGGCAGCGATATTCAACTTATTTTTATAGTGCTCAAGCGCCGCGCGCTTGGCCTCGCGGCCAAGGACCGGGTCGGCAACGCCGGTCAGCCGGCCGTTGCTGAACAGCAATTCATTGCCGCGATTGGCGTGGAAGCCGGCGCGGTTTGCGATTATCCGGGTGAAAAAGGTAAAGCCGCCGGAAACCAGGGCGCAATAAGCGCCGTTTGCCCGCATGGTCTGCACCAGCGTCCGGGCGCCGGGATTAAGATGCAGGCGTTTTACGGCAACCCGGGCAAGAACCGCTTCATTCAGCCCCTCGATCAGGCGGATGCGGGCGCGCAGGGCGCTTCTGAAATCAAGCCCGCCGCGCATGGCCGCTTCGGTAATCGCGCTCACTTCATCGCCCTTGCCGGCTTCGGCGGCGATTTCATCGATGCATTCCTGGCCGATAATGGTTGAATCCATATCGGCAATCAGCAGTTTCTTACGGCGGCGCTCGCGGGCGGGCAGAATGGCAATATCAAGCGGCAGGCCATATAATGTGGCGCGCAAATCGGACAATGCGCCCCAGTCACCGCCCTCGTCAAAAAAGCGGAACTCGGCGGCGTTTCCGGGGCTTAACCAGCGCGGCGCCGGATTGCCGGGCAGGATGAGCGCGGCGGATTGCGCGATTTCACGGGTGAGCGTGTTTTTTTGTGGCGCACCGATCAGTATGGCGACATATTCCATGAAAAATCTATCAGGTAAGGTGATGAGTGAAATTGAAAAACCAGCGGTCCTTATCGCAGGGCCGACCGCCGGGGGCAAGTCCTCGGTGGCGATGTTTTTGGCGCAACAATGGAACGGGGTGATCGTCAACGCCGATTCGATGCAGGTTTATGCCCAGATACGGATTTTGAACGCCCGCCCGGACAAAGCGGATGAGGCCCGCGCCCCGCACCGGCTCTACGGGCATGTCAGCGCGGCGGAAGCCTATTCGGCGGGCAAGTGGCTGGATGATATCGCGGCGGTTCTGGCGCGGATCTGGCGAGGTGGGCAATTGCCGATCATCACCGGCGGCACCGGGCTTTATTTTAAAATGCTGCTGGAGGGGGCAGCGCCGGTGCCGGATATTGATCCCGGCATCCGGGCGTATTGGCGCGCCAGAGCGGAAAAAGACGGGGCGCAAATCCTGCACAAAATTCTCACCCTGCGCGATCCGGTCATGGCCGGGCGTTTGCAGCCCACCGACCCGCAGCGGCTGGTGCGGGCGCTGGAAGTGCTTGAGGCGACGGGCCGCTCCCTCGCCGAGTGGCAAAGGGATAAACCGGCGCGGCCTTTGCTGGCTGAAAACGAGATCAGGCGCTTTGTTATCGCCCCGCCGCGCGAGGCGCTTTACGGGCGCATAGATGAGCGTTTTGACGCCATGGTGAAAGCCGGAGCGCTGGAAGAGGCGCGGGCGATGAAGGCGCTTGATCTGGCCCCTGATCTGCCGGCGATGAAAACGCTGGGGCTGAAACAACTGATTTGTCACATTGATGGCGACCTTTCGCTTGAGCAGGCGCTGGAGGACAGCAAGACCGCCTCGCGGCGCTATGCAAAACGGCAGATGACCTGGCTCAGGGGTAATATGATTGCGTGGAATTGGGTTCTTGAGCAAGATATGGAAAGTCAGGTGGAAAAAATATTTTCATTTATTCAGTAGTCGTGGTTGACCGGGCTTAAACAAAGCGATAATGTGCGGCTCTTTTCAGGGAAAGGCGGTTTTATCAAGCGGCTGCTTCTCGTAAAAACAAACTCGCAGGGCCGTGACTTTTTGATGTAGCAATCATAAGGTACGGTCCTCTTTCATGCCTACGAACAAAAGGACCATTCGCGATGGCGCAGGAAATGACCGGTGCGCAGATAGTGCTCAAGGCTCTGGTTGATCAGGGTGTTGATACGGTTTTTGGTTATCCGGGCGGGGCGGCCCTGCCGATTTATGACGCGCTGTTTCAGCAAAACTCCATCCGCCATATTCTGGTGCGTCACGAGCAGGGCGCGGTGCATGCCGCCGAGGGCTATGCGCGCTCAACCGGGCGGCCCGGCGTGGTGCTGGTAACATCGGGGCCGGGGGCGACCAATACGGTTACCGGGCTGGCCAATGCTCTGCTTGATTCAACGCCGATTGTCTGCCTCACCGGGCAGGTTTACTCGCATCTGATCGGCAATGACGCCTTTCAGGAGGCCGATATTGTCGGGATTACGCGGCCATGCACCAAACATAATTATCTGGTGAAAGATACCAATTTGCTGGCGCAAACCATTCATGACGCCTTTTATGTGGCGACGAACGGGCGCCCCGGCCCGGTGGTTGTGGATATCCCCAAGGATATCCAGATTGAGACGGGCAAGTATCAGGGGCCGAATAAAAGCGGGCACCGCAGCTATAAACCGCAATTAAAGGGCGATGCCCAGGCGATCCGTAACGCGGTTGATTTAATGGCCGCGGCCAAAAACCCGATCTTTTACACCGGCGGCGGGGTGATCAATTCGGGTCCGGCGGCCTCAAGGTTATTGCGTGATCTGGTGGAAATGACCAATTTCCCCATCACCTCGACTCTGATGGGCCTGGGGGCTTATCCGGCTTCGGGCAAGAACTGGCTCGGGATGCTGGGGATGCACGGCACCTATGAGGCCAATATGGCGATGCATGACTGCGATGTGATGGTGTGCATCGGGGCGCGGTTTGACGACCGGATTACCGGCACACCGGAAACCTTCGCGCCGAATGCCAAAATCATCCATATCGATATCGACGCCTCGTCCATCAACAAGAATGTCATGGTCGATATTCCCATTGTCGGCGATGTCGGGCATGTGCTTGAGGAAATGGTCAGAATCTGGCGCTCGCGCAGCGCCGGGCCGGATGATGAGGCGCTGGAGGCGTGGTGGTCGCAGATCAGGATCTGGAGGGCGCGCAATTGCCTGGCCTATCAAAATCTCAAAGATGATATCATGCCGCAATACGCAATCCAGCGCCTGTTTGAACTCTCAAAAGAGCGCGATACCTATATCACCACCGAGGTCGGCCAGCACCAGATGTGGGCGGCGCAGCATTTTGGTTTTGAAGCGCCAAACCGCTTCATGACTTCGGGCGGTCTGGGGACCATGGGTTATGGCCTGCCTTCCGCCGTGGGGGTTCAGATCGCCCATCCGGACGCACTGGTGATCGATATCGCCGGCGAGGCTTCGATCCAGATGACAATGCAGGAGATGGCGACCGCGGTGCAATACCGTTTGCCGATCAAGGTGTTTATCCTCAACAACCGTTTCATGGGCATGGTGCGCCAGTGGCAGCAACTGTTTCATGGCAGCCGCTATTCGGAAAGCTATTCTGAATCCCTGCCGGATTTTGTCAAGCTGGCGGAGGCTTTCGGCGCCACCGGCATCCGGGCGCAAAAGCCCGAAGAGCTTGATGATGCGATCACGCGCATGTTTGAAACCGACGGGCCGGTCATCTTTGATTGTGTTGTGCACAAGATCGGCAATGTCTATCCTATGATTCCGGCCGGCGCGGCGCATAACGAAATGATGCTGGGCGACGAGGCGGAAAATCTTGATCCGGTGGGGCGTTAGATAATGGAAAATCTTGAACAGCATACCCTTGCGGTGCTGGTTGACAATGAGGCCGGGGTTCTGGCGCGGGTGGTCGGCCTTTTCTCCGGGCGCGGTTACAATATTGACAGTCTGACGGTGACCGAAACCGAGCACAAGGCGCGGTTGTCGCGCATCACCATCGTCACCACCGGCACGCCGGCGGTGATTGTGCAGATCAAGGCGCAGTTGCAACGCATGGTGCCGGTGCACAAGGTGTTTGACCTCACCGTCGAGGCCGAGCATATCGAGCGCGAACTGGCGCTGGTGAAAGTGCGCGGCCGCGGCGAACAAAGGGTGGAGGCGCTGCGACTGGCGGATGCCTTCAAGGCCAGGGTTGTGGATGCAACGCTGGAATCCTTTGTTTTTGAGATCACCGGGAAAACAAAAAAAATCGACCGGTTCGTGCAAATGATGAAGCCGGTGGGCGTGGTTGAGGTGACGCGGACCGGCGTTGTGGCGATCTCAAGAGGCGCAGAAGGCATTCAGCGCTGATCCGGACTTTGTATAATTATAGAAATCTGAAAATCGAGAAATCAAGGAAACTGGAAAATGCGAGTTTATTACGATCGGGATGCGGACATTAATCTCATCAAGGGCAAGAAGGTGGCGATTATCGGTTATGGCTCACAGGGCTATGCCCATACGCTGAATTTGCGCGACAGCGGCGTCAAGGAAGTTGTCGTGGCGCTGCGTGATGGCTCATCCAGCGCCAAAAAGGCGCAAAGTGAAGGCGTTCAGGTCATGGGGGTCGCCGAGGCCGCCAAATGGGCCGATGTGATGATGATGCTCACGCCCGATGAGTTGCAGGCGGATATTTATGCCGAACATCTGCGTGACAACATGAAAGAGGGCGCGGCGCTGTTTTTTGCCCATGGGCTCAATATTCATTTCAACCTCATCGAAGCGCGTTCTGATCTTGATATCTGCATGGTGGCGCCAAAGGGCCCCGGCCATACGGTGCGGGCCGAATATGCACGCGGCGCCGGTGTGCCCTGCCTGATCGCCATTGCCCAGGACCCCTCGGGCAATGCGCATGATCTGGCGCTTTCTTATGCCTCGGCCATTGGCGGCGGCCGCGCCGGTATTATCGAGACTAGCTTCAAGGAAGAATGTGAAACCGATCTGTTCGGCGAGCAGGCGGTGCTGTGCGGCGGGCTGGTCGAGTTGATGCGGGCCGGGTTTGAAACCCTGGTTGAGGCCGGTTACGCACCGGAAATGGCCTATTTCGAGTGCCTGCACGAGGTCAAGCTGATC
>CAZIVB010000052.1:0-12624 GCA_964542565.1 uncultured Hyphomicrobiales bacterium
ACGGCACATCGTGGATATATACCGGCTTGCCGGTTTTGCACGCCTCGGAGATCATCGAAACGGAATCGCCCGTAACGATAAAATCATCACAAAGCGCCAGCATCGCCTGATAGGGATTTTTCCCTTCACTTCCGAATGTGTGAATGTGAGCCGGGACACCGAGCGCGCCCGCAAGCGCCGCCGCGGCGACAGGAGAGGTTCTGGGACCGCTGGTGATAAGCAGCGAGCCCCTGCCTTGCGCCGCGTGAAGGCTCGCCTTGCGCCCCAGATCAGCCGCCGCCCTGGCGTTTAAAACAAACGGCCATGTGCTGCCCCCCACCAGAACACCTGTCCAGGGCCGCGGCAGATGCGAAAAAAAATCAAGCCACTCATCCCTTTCGGCTTGCGGTATGGGCCGCGGCGCGGCGCTGAGCGGCATCAGATTGGCGATGACGTTTTCCGCCCGCGGCAAATCATATTGCGGCGTTGTGACCACCAGATCAAATGCTCTTAACGCCGCGCGCGGCCTGCCGAGCTGAACCAGTTTGCACCGCCCCCCCGAACGCGCCTTTATCCAGCGCGCCACCGGGACACAGCGCCGCCCGGCGCCAATCACAAGATCGGGCCAGGGGCCACAAATACGTGATTTGCTCGCGGGCCGCAAAGTCTTTAGAGTGTTTCCAAGCAGAAAATTGGGAAGGGCGTAGGCGATGTTGAATTCCAGCGGCACAAGCTTCTGCGGCCAGCCAAGGACATCCGCCAGAGCCCTCACCTGAAGGTTATCGCCCAGATGCGCGCCCTGAAGACTCCAGATAAGAGGCTTTTTCTCAGGGTCGGTTTTGGCCATATGCGAGCAGAATTCCAATAAGGAGAGGTTTTGAAAATGAACCGCAGATGAACAACCGGTTCAAGTTAAATACATAGCGCAGCGCGTATAAGGAGGGTATAAGTAACACACACTCAAGACCACATGAACTGGAAATTCAATGTTTCCGCCTTGCTTTTGCCCCAGTTTGGGTATCAATTAAGATGAAGCAGGATTATCGTTAACCGTCTAACTGGAGGCACATCATGATTGCTTTTCACAAACACGGAAAGACCATCGCCCTGACAGCCGCCGCCGTGTTCGCTGCCGGGATGGCTCTTTCAACCCCCCAGCCGGTTCAGGCCGCCAGCAAAACAGGAAACTTCCTGCTTGGCGCCGCCGCAGGCGCTGCGGGCCTTGCCATCATTCACGGGCTGAACAAGAAGAGAAAACGCACCTACTACGAACGCGCGCCGCGGCGTTATTACCGGCGCGCACCGGCACGGCGCTACTACGCCCCGCGTGCAGCCGCCTCGCCCATGGTGATGAAGGTGCAAGAATCGCTCAATATTCTTGGCTATAATGTCGGCGCCGTTGACGGACGCGCCGGCCCGGCAACCCGCGCCGGCGCCCGCGCCTTCCAGATGTCGATCAATCAGCCCGCCACCGGCTATCTGACCGAGCTGCAAAAAGGCATTCTTTTCCAGAAAGCCCAGGCGATCCTGACCGGTGTTCCGGCAAATCCGGCTCCGGCGGGCTATCCAACCGCTGCCGCGCCGGGCTACGCCCCCGCGCCGCGTCCCGCCGCGCCCCCGACTTATGCCGCGCCGCCCGCAGCCCCGGCTTATGCGCCCCCGCCCGCAGCAGCTCCGGCTCCGGCCGCACCGGCCTATGTGCCCCCGCCGCCAATTCAGCCGGCCCCGGCACAGTAACACCAGCTTTGAATATGAAAAGGGCGGCCTCTGGCCGCCCTTTTTGTTTGCCTTGAATTTTGCTGCGAAACCGGCGCCAGTAACGAGGCGTATTTAATCCTCAAACGGGTCCCGCACCAGAATTGTATCCTCACGCTCCGGACTGGTGGAAAGCATTGCCACCGGCGCTTCGATCAGGCTTTCGATGGTGCGGATATATTTGATTGTCTGGGCCGGAAGATCGCTCCAGCTTCTTGCCCCTTCGGTGCTCTGGGACCAGCCCTCAAGGGTCTCGTAAACCGGCACAACCCTCGCCTGCGCCCCTTCAGAGGCGGGCAGATGATCGATTTCCTCACCGTCAAGCATGTATTTGACACAGATCTTCAATTCGGGCAGCCCGTCGAGAACATCGATCTTGGTCAGCGCAATCCCGTCAATGCCGTTGGTCTTGACCGACTGGCGCACCAGAACCGCATCAAACCAGCCGCAGCGCCGCGAACGCCCGGTCACGGTGCCGAACTCATGCCCCTTCTCGCCCAGATAGCGGCCAACCTCGTCATCAAGCTCGGTTGGGAACGGCCCCGAGCCGACACGGGTCGTATAGGCCTTGGTGATCCCCAGCACATAATCGATCGAAGAGGGCCCCATACCGGTGCCGGTGGCGGCGTTTGAGGCCACCGTGTTGGATGAGGTCACATAAGGATAAGTGCCGTGATCAATATCAAGCAGCATCCCCTGCGCGCCCTCAAACAAGATGCGCTTGCCGGCCCGCTTGTGCTCATCGAGCAGCTTCCACACCGTATCGATATAGGGCAGAACCACCGGGGCGATATCAATGATCTGCTGCAAGACCCTGCCCGCATCAAGCTCATCCACCCCCATTCCCCGCCGCAGCGCATTGTGATGCCTGAGCAGCCGCTCCACCTTGGCCGGCAAGGTGTCGGTATTGATCAGATCCTGCGCCCTTATGGCGCGCCGCCCCACCTTGTCTTCATAGGCCGGGCCGATGCCGCGCCCGGTAGTGCCGATCTTGCCCTTGCCCGCCGCCGCCTCGCGGAGGTTGTCGAGTTCCGAATGCAGCGGCAGGATGAGGGTGACATTCCCGGCAATACGCAGATTCTCCGGCGTGATCTCAACCCCCTGTTTGAGAATCGATTCGATCTCGGCTTTTAAGGCCCAGGGGTCAAGCACGACCCCGTTGCCGATCACCGCCAGCTTGCCGGGGCGCACAACGCCTGAAGGCAGGGCGCTCAGCTTGTAGGTGACCCCGTCAATGACCAGGGTATGTCCCGCATTGTGCCCGCCCTGAAAGCGCGCCACCACATCGGCGCGCTCGGAAAGCCAGTCCACAATTTTTCCCTTGCCCTCGTCACCCCATTGCGAGCCGACAACTACCACATTCGCCATGATTTTCCCCGTTTTGCGATTTGTGAAAAAGGGCGGCCTGCATGTTCGGCGCCCAAAGAAAACAGCGCCGCACTATAACCACACTTCGCCCGCAATGCGAGTACGATTTGCAATTGCCGCTTTCCTTAACGCGCAAACTCCCCTAATGGCTCTTTATCACCGCTCAAAAGAGCCTCGCCAGAAAGTCCGCCACATGCCGGTAAAAGGGTTCAAACGCCTTGACCGCCCCTATCTGCTCTTGACCCTGACGGCCCTCATCTGGTCGGGCAACGCGATTGCGGGCAAATTCGCCGTAGGCACGGTTCCGCCCATGGCGCTGACCTTTTTGCGCTGGTCCCTGGCCGCGATCGTCCTGATGATCATTGCCGCCAGGCCTTTAAAGCGCGACGCAAAACTGATCCGGCAAAACATCGGCCGCCTTGCCGCGATGGGGGCGATCGGTTTTGGCGCTTTCAACCTGCTGCTTTACAACGCGCTTCACACCACGACCGCGCTCAATGTCACGATCGAGCAATCCGCCATGCCGATGCTGATTGTTTTTCTCGGCTTCCTGATCCACGGCGAGCGCGGAAGCTGGCGCCAGATCACGGGGATCACCCTTTCACTCGCAGGCGTTGCCGTGACCGCCGCTCACGGCGATCTTGCCCGCCTCATTGCCCTGCGGGTCAATCCGGGCGATGCGCTGATGCTGCTCGCGGTTCTGGCCTATTCGGGCTACACCATCGCCCTGCGCGGCAAACCGGCCATTCACGGTTTGAGTTTTTTATGCATTTTATCCCTGTCCGCCGCCGCCACCTCATTGCCGTTTTTCATCTATGAAATGTGGCAGGGAGATATTTTCATCCCCAGTCTCAAAGGCGCCGGCCTGATTCTCTATGTCGCCCTGCTCCCGTCCATTCTGGCCCAGCTTTTCTACGCCCGCGGCGTCGAGCTGATCGGCGCGGCGCGGGCAGGCCAGTTCATCAATCTTGTTCCACTTTTTGCCGCCTTTCTGGCCGTCATCCTGCTGGGCGAGGAATTGCAGGGTTTTCATTTTATCGGCTTTGGCCTAATTATGGGCGGAATTTGGCTGGGTGCGCGCAAAACGCTTTAACGCAACACGCTTTAGGGAAGAAACAAAATGGATTTTCAGGTCAGCACCGCGGTCAAATCAGCCTTTACCTGGCTTATGGCGAATTTCAGGGCGCTGGTTCTGGTCTCCATCATCCCGGCGGGGCTGCTTGTCCTTATTGCCGTGCTGCAAACCTGGCTGCAAATAGAGCGCTATCAGGATCTGCTGGCCGGAGGAAAGACCACCATCGCGCCCTTTCCCGCCAGCGGCGAGATTATCCAGAACCTGATCATAGGAATTATTATTTTCCTCATCAGCGTCTGGCTTTCGGTCAAGGTCACCCGGTTGCGGCTTTTAGGCGCCGGCGCCCTTGGCCCCGCCTCGCCCGATGAGCTGACCTGCACCTATCGCTCATTGCTCTATCAACTGGCCTTTATCGGCCTCCTCATCGCCGCCTATCTTCTCGGCCTGCTGGCTTTTCTTGCCGCCGGTTATGTTTTCGGCGGACTGAACCCGGCCATTCTGTTCGCCGCCGGCATCAGCGCAATTATCGGCTTTGCTTATGCCCTGGTGCGATTCTCGGTCGCCTTTCCCGCCATCGCCGTTGGCCTGAAGCCCCATATCATCAAGGATATGTGGCCGTTCGCGCGCGAATATACCTGGACGTTAATGGGCTGGATGATTCTGATCGCCATTTCTATCACTCTGGTTTTTCTTCTATTGTCCTACACCCTCATGTTCGGCTCGTTCAGCGCCATGCAGCAATCGCCCCGGGCCTATCTGGAATATCTGGAGACAAACGCGGTCAGGGTGATTGCCGCCAATGTGATTTTTTCGCTTCTGAATATCCCGGTTTACTGGTTCTTCATGCTCTTTTTTGCCGAAAGCTTTGAAAAAATCGCCGCCAAGAAGGGCATCTGGCGGGCATAAATATAAAGGGCGGGAAAAACCCGCCCTCTTTGTTTTGTATATTCATGCCGTTGAAGCTTTTTAAAATTTGAGCCGCCGCGCCTGGGTCACCTGCGGCAGGTCACGCACCCGCTCTATGACTTCATCGCTTAAAGCTTCATCGATTTCAAGCAGTGCGATCGCATCGCCGCCCTGCTCGGAACGGCCAAGATTAAAGGTGGCGATATTGACGCCTTCCTCACCCAGAATACGGCCCAGCTCGCCGATATAGCCCGGCGTGTCGGTGTTGGTGGTGTAGATCATATGCGGCCCAAGCTCGGCTTCCATATCAATGCCCTTGATCTGGATAATGCGCGGATGACCATCGGAGAACACCGTTCCGGCAACCGAGCGCTCCTGACGCTCGGTGCGCACCGTAAAGCGGATATAGCTGTCATAAACGCTGTGATGCTCGCGGCGGGTTTCTTCCACATCAATACCGCGCTCACGGGCGATCACCGGCGCGCTGACCATGTTCACATCCTCCAGCACCGGTTTGAACATCCCGGTGAGGGCGGCGGAGGTCAGCGCTCTTGTGTTCATCTGCGCCACATCGCCGACATATTCAATCGTCACGCCGTTAATGCTCGATTCGGTCAACTGGCCGGCAAAGGAGCCCAGTTGCTCCGCCAGCGCCACAAACGGCCTGAGCCGGGGCGCTTCCTCGGCCGAAATCGCCGGGAAGTTGATGGCGTTGGTAATGGCGCCGTTGAGCAGGTAATCCGACATCTGCTCGGCCACCTGCACCGCCACATTCTCCTGCGCTTCGAGCGTCGAGGCGCCAAGATGCGGCGTGCAGATCACATTTGCCATACCAAACAGCGGATTGTCTTTCGCCGGCTCGACCTCATAAACATCCAGCGCCGCGCCGCCCAGATGGCCCGATTCCAGCGCCGCTTTCAAATCCACCTCGACCACCAGCCCGCCGCGGGCGCAATTGATGATATAAGCGCCTTTTTTCATCTTTGCCATCGCCGCGCCGTCAAGAATATTGCGCGTCTTGTCGGTCAGCGGCGTGTGCAGCGAGATAAAATCGGAGCGGCCCAGAAGCGTATCGAGATCAACTTTTTCAACCCCGATATCCGCCGCCCGCTCCGGAGTGAGGAAGGGGTCGAACGCAATCACTTTCATCTTCAGCCCGATCGCCCGCGAGGCGGTGATGGAGCCGATATTGCCGCAGCCGATAATGCCGAGGGTTTTGGAGGTCACTTCGACCCCCATGAAGCGGCTTTTTTCCCATTTGCTAGCCTGTGTCGAGGCATTGGCTTCGGGAATTTGCCGCGCCAGGGAAAGCATCAGCGTAATGGCGTGCTCGGCGGTGGTGATGGAATTGCCGAACGGCGTGTTCATGACGATCACGCCCTTGGCGGTCGCCGCCGGGATATCGACATTATCGACCCCGATCCCGGCGCGGCCGATGACTTTAAGCTTGCCCGCCGCCTCGATCACCTTCTCGGTCGGCTTGGTGGCCGAGCGGATTGCCAGACCATCATAATCGCCGATAATTTCAATCAGCTCATCACGGGTCAGGCCGGTCTTGACATCAACCTCAATGCCGTTGTTTTTGAAAATCTCAACCGCGGCCGGGCTGAGCTTGTCGGAAATGAGTACTCTAGGCGCCATGTCCTTGTCTCTCCTTGAAGTTTTTAAAACGTGTTCAGAGCATCATTCCAAAAAGTGTATGCGGTTTTTGGATAAAATGATGCGGCAAAAAAGGGGAATTTAAAGTTCGGATTTGGCTTGCGCAAAGGCCCAGTCGAGCCACGGCGTCAGGGCGGCAAGATTGGAAGCCTCGATCGTCGAGCCGCACCAGATGCGCAAACCCGGAGGCGCATCGCGGTAAGCGCCAAGATCAAAAGCCGCCGCCTCACCATCCAGAAGCGCAACCATCTTTTTGGCAAAAGCCGCCTGATCTTCGGTGCTCATCGCCGCAATATCCGGATCGGAAAATTTCAGGCAAACCGAGGTATTGGAGCGGATCGCCGCATCGGCGCATAAAAAATCAATCCACGGGGTGGTTTCCACCCAGTCCGCGATCACCTTTGTATTGGCGTCGGCGCGGGCGATGAGCGCATCAAGCCCGCCCAGATCACTGGCCCAGTTGAGCGCGTCGATATAATCTTCAACACACAGCATCGAGGGGGTATTGATGGTCGCGCCCTTGAAAATGCCCTCGATCAGCTTGCCGCCCTTGGTGAGACGGAAGATTTTGGGCAGCGGCCAGGCCGGTGTGTAACTCTCCAGCCGTTCCACCGCGCGCGGGCTCAGGATCAACATGCCATGCGCCGCCTCGCCGCCCAGCACCTTTTGCCACGAATAGGTGGTGACATCGAGCTTTGCCCAGTCAAGCTTTTGCGCAAACGCTGCTGATGTTGCATCGCAAATGGTCAGCCCTTCGCGATTATCATCGATCCAGCCGCCACCAGGCACCCGCACGCCCGAGGTGGTGCCGTTCCAGGTGAAAACCACATCGCGGGCAAAATCCACCTGCGCCAGATCGGGCAATTCGCCGTAACCGGCCTCAAGAAGACGCACATCGGCAAGGCCAAGCTGCTTGACCACATCGGTAACCCAGCCCTTGCCAAAGGATTCCCACGCCAGCATGTCAACGCCGCGCGCCCCCAGCAGCGACCACAGGGCCATTTCCACCGCGCCGGTATCCGAAGCCGGTACGATGCCGATGCGGTAATCATCGGGAATTTGCAGAATTTCGCGGGTTTTTTCAATTGCGCCAAGAAGACGCGCCTTGCCTTCAGCCGAACGGTGCGACCGGCCCAGACTTGCATTGGTGAGGTTTTGGAGTGACCAGCCGGGGCGCTTGGCGCAAGGGCCGGAAGAGAAACGCGGATTGTCCGGCCGCGCAGCCGGTTTTTCAGTCATAGCCATAATGCTACCCTCTCAGATAGTTGCCCCTCGTTGGGGAGGGGTGTCCCGCGGACAGCACTAGGCGCAGCAAAAGGCGAAGTCAACAGATAAAAGCGCCAACAGCAAACGGGCGGCATGAAACACGCCGCCCGCTTAAGTAAAACCGCTTTTGTATTACGGGGTTAGTTCATGCTCATGCGCAAACCGACGCGGATGGCATGATCGCCCCAGTTCGGGTCGCCGGCAATGGCGGCGTAAGTATAACGATAGCCGATATCGACATCGACCTTTTCAGAGGCGCGTATCGAGACGCCCGCCATGGCGGCAACCGCAACGGCGTCATCCTTGAAACCGGTGTTGCTTTTGACATGCAACCAGCCGACACCGGCGCCAAGATAAGGCGTGACCACCGTCCCGGTGGGAATATCGTAATAGCCGTTCAGCATGGCGTTCCAGGTTTCGATATTCTGGCAGGTCGGTTTGAACTTGCCGGTATAACCCAGCGTAACATCACTGCGCAGATTGGCGTTAAACCGGTAGCCAATACCGATATCGCCGGTAAAAGCCCTTTTCTTGCCGATACAGGCGCCTTTGGCGAACTGGCTCATGCCGACATCGGCCCGCAGATAAAAACCTGAATCCTCAATCACCACCGCCTCGGGAACAATCAGGGGCGGCTCCTCGATAATAATGGGGGGCTCAGGCGGAAGGTCGGCTGCGAGCGCCGTGCCCAGGGCTGTGCCAAAGGCCAGCGTGGTTAGGGCTGTGAAATGAAATGCTTTTTTCATCGGTTTCTCTCGCTATAAAAATGTTACAAAGCCAACTCAATGCGAATCACCTGAGTTGTTTCATTATGAGAATGGGTGCAAAACTCTTAAGGTAAGATTAATCATGATCGAAAATCAGCGGCATCTCTTCGATATCCCCGAAGACATCGCCTATCTCAATTGCGCCTATATGTCGCCATTGATGAACAAGGTGCGCGAAGAGGGCCGCAGGGGCATTCAGGCCAAGGCGCAGCCATGGCAACTCGCCCCGCCTGATTTTTTCGAGCGCAGCCAGGCCGCCCGCGCTGCTTTTGCCCGCATCATAAACGCCAAAGCCGATGATATCGCCATAATCCCTTCGGTTTCTTACGGAATTTCCCTCGCCGCGCGCAATCTTCCCCTGGGGCCGGGGCAAAATATCCTGTGCCTTGAAGACCAGTTCCCCTCAAATGTCTATCCATGGCGGCGCATGGCGGCTGATAACGGCGCGGCTCTGCACATGGTCACAAGAGAAGCGGCAAGGACGGATGAGGGCGCCCACTGGACACCCGCCATCCTCGACGCCATCAACGATAAAACCGCCATTATCGCCCTTCCCCATTGTCACTGGACCGACGGCGCGCTGGTTGATCTGGTCGAGGTGGCAAAAAAGGCGCGCCGGCACGGCAGCGCTCTGGTGCTGGACATCACCCAGTCCGGCGGCGCCCTGCCTTTTGATATAGCGAAAATCAAGCCCGATTTTGTTGTCTGCGCCACTTATAAATGGCTGCTCGGCCCCTATTCGCTCGGCTTTGCCTATGTGGCGCCAAAATGGCAAAACGGCGTTCCGCTGGAAGAGGGCTGGATTGCTCGCGCGGGAAGCGAGAATTTCGCCCGTCTGGTGGATTATCAGGATGAATACCAGCACGGCGCGCAGCGTTTCGATATGGGCGAGCGCTCAAATTTTCACCTGATGCCCATGGCCCTTGCCGCCCTTGAGCAAATCCTCAAATGGGGCGTGGCGGAAATACAGGAAACCTTGAGCGCCAAAACAGATAAAATTGCCCGGCGCGCGCTGGAAATCGGCCTTGTCTCCGCGCCGCCAAAGCTGCGCGCCGGGCATTTTCTCGGCCTGCGCTTTGACGGCGGCGTCCCCGACGGGCTGCTCCGCGCTCTGGCGGACAGGAATACTTTCGTTTCCGTGCGCGGCGATTCGATGCGCATCACGCCGCATCTTTACAACAATGATGCCGATATCGAGCGGCTTTTCAGCGCCCTGAAACCTTCTCTGGCGCCGCCGCGATGAGCCCCGCTTCAGCGCATCCTGCCGCGCACTGGCTGGGCCTTGCCGTCCTTGTTGCCGTCTGGGGCTCCTCCTTCGCCATGACCAAAATTGCCGTCGAGACCATTTCGCCCGCCTATGTCGTGGCCCTGCGCATGTGGGTGTCCATAGCCGTTATCGCACCGCTGCTGCTCATTCGCGGCGAGAAAATGCAAGGCGGCTGGCGCATCTGGCTGTGGTACATTTTGCTGGGCGCCATCGGCAATATCATCCCCTTCATGCTCATCACCTGGGGCACCAAATATATCGCTTCGGGACTGGCGGGAATTCTCATGGGCATGGTGCCGCTTGTGGTTGTCTCGCTGGCGCATTTTTTTGTTCCCGGCGAGCGCCTGACGCCGAAAAAATCCCTTGGATTCCTCATCGGTTTCAGCGGTGTGATTGTCCTGATCGGCCCGGCCGCCCTGCTTGATATCTCGCGCTCGGGAACAGCGCTGCTTGCCCAGATCGCCATCCTGGGCGCAACCCTTTGTTACGCCGCCCATACCATCTCCGCCCGGCTGATGCCGCCGGTAAGCACCTATCAAAAAACCTTCGGCGTCTTGCTCGCCGCCGCAATTATCTCGGTGCCGGTCGCCCTCGTCCTGAGCCCGCAAGGGCTCGTGGGCGCCAGCGCATTGTCCCTGAGCATGACGGTTCTTCTGGGCATTTTCCCCACCGCCATCGCCGGATTAATCCTCTTTTGGCTCATCACCGAGGCCGGGCCCAGCTTTGTTTCGGTCTCCAACTATCTCATTCCCGCCTTTGCCCTCACCCTGGGCGTGATCTGGCTTGGCGAGCACCTTTCGCTGCGGATGCTGGCCGGTTTTGCCCTGATTCTCTCCGGCGTCTGGATCAGCCAGATGCGGCGAAGAGGCATCACGGCTCAATCCTCGTAACCCATCCGCAACACCTCTTGCAGGCGGGCAAGCTTTTTCGGCAGACGGCTCTCAAAACGCATCGCCTCGCCGGTGACCGGATGGGCAAAGCCGAGCAGATAGGCATGCAGCGCCTGGCGGTTCAGTTTCGTCAATGCCGCTTGCGCCCGGCCATGCAGGCGGCTGGCGCGGCTGGCAAAGCCAGAGCCGTAAAGCGCATCGCCCAGCAGCGGATGGCCCAGATGCGCCATATGGACCCGGATCTGATGCGTGCGCCCCGTCTCCAGCTCGCAATGCGCCAGCGCGGCAAGCTGCATATCATCGGCATCATTATAGATTTCGAGGATTCTATATTTCGTCACCGCACGCTTGCCGCCCGCCCTCACCACGGCGCGCTTGAGGCGGTTGGCCTTGTGACGATCCAGCGCCGCGTCGATCTTGCCGCTGCGGCGCATGGGCGCGCCCCAGATAAAGGCGAGATAGGCCCGCTCCAGCGGCCCTTCCCGGCCATGATCGGCAAATTGCGCCGCCAGCCCCTGATGCGCCTGATCGGTTTTGGCCACCACCATCAGCCCGCTGGTATCCTTGTCCAGCCGGTGCACAATGCCGGGGCGCCTGACCCCGCCAATGCCCGATAACGTATCGCCGCAATGATGCAAAAGCGCATTCACCAGCGTCCCGCTCCAGTTTCCCGCCGCCGGATGCACCACCAGATTGGGCGGCTTGTTGATCACAATCAGCGCCTCATCCTCATAGACAACATCAAGTTCGATCGCCTGCGGCTTGGGAATTGCCGGTTCCGCTGGCGGAATTTTAAGGCTATATGTCTCTCCGGGCTTGACCCTTGTGGCCGGTTCGGGCCATTTTGCCCCGCCGCGCGAGACATGGCCCTGCTTGATCAGGGCCTTGACCCGCGCGCGGCTTAAAAGATCAATCCGGTCGCTTAAAAACCGGTCCAGCCGCTCGCCCGCATCTTCGGGGGCAACGGAAAATGTCCTGATTTGTGTCGCAGAGGTATGCATGAATTTAAAAAATCATTCCCGAAATAACAATCCGGCCGAACCGGATCAGGATGTTGCCAGGGTCAAACCACCGCGCGCCCTTCTGGCGGCAGTCATCATCATGGGTGTTTTGCTGGTTGTCGGTTTCATCGTCGTCATCGCCACTGTGATCTTCCGTGTATCACAATCGGGCGAGAAAAACACCGCTTCGGGCGCAATCACCGCCCCGCTCGCGGTTGAAACCTTAATCCCCGCCGGAACGCAAATCCGCTCCTTGCAGCTAAACGGCAATAATCTGGTGGTCCACATCACCCCCAAAAGCGGCGAAGGCGGCGAAATCATCGTCTATGACATTAAAAAGGGCCGCGAACACGCCCGTTTCACCCTCAAACCAAGATAACCTGCCACCTCCTCTGCGCCCGCTTCCCCTCCCCACCACCCTTCACAAAATCCCTGAGGCTGGTGGGGATGCGAAGCGGGCGGATACGCATCAGGGAAGCAAAGCGTTCAGAATCAACATATAAAGCTTGAACCGCACCTGATCTGCTTGCTATATGCTCTTTCACTTGGCCTTGCTCCGTTCGTCTAGCGGTCAGGACGCCGCCCTCTCACGGCGGAAACAGGGGTTCGATTCCCCTACGGAGTACCACCATTTTTTAGTTCCCTTTATGGTTCAGACCAACTCAATCCGAAAAGCGATAACGCAGCAGCC
>CAZIVB010000053.1:0-12571 GCA_964542565.1 uncultured Hyphomicrobiales bacterium
AAAACACGGTTGCCCGCGCGATTTCAGCCTGCCGCATAATTTCGCCGGCTCGCCCCTGGCGGGAAAATAACCGAGCCTGACCCGGTAGATTTCCCCCAGTCTGGCGGAATGGGCCTTTTCAACATAAAGCTCCCTGCCCGAGAGTAAATCGCGGTTTACGGAGGCGATATGATGCAGCGCGACTTTTGCCGTTTCCAGTGTCCGGCGGGCCGATAGCTGAAGGACAAATTCGCTGCTGCCCTGCGCCCGCCGCAACCGCATCCCGGCGGTTTTTGCCGGATCGGAACGCCGCATCGGCAGCTCCGACGTCGCCGCATCGCCGCGGAACGTGCGGGTGGCAAGCGCCCAGTCTTTTTCCGCCGCATCGCCGGAGCTTTTTGCTCCGGCTGAATGCGGCCGGATCGAGCCGGTGACGATCCTGTCAGCCTTGTAAGGTCTTTGCGGCGCTGCTCTGCCGCCCGGCTTATGATCAGCGGCTGCCCGCACCGTTACCGCCGCGCCGCCCAGGGCCGCCAGCATCCGGCTGGCCGGCGTAAAGCCGGGCTTGTAGCTGAGCGCTTTTCGCAGATTTGCAATTGCGTCCGCCTTGCGCCCCAAAGCTTCAAACGCCTGCGCGCGGATAAAATGGATACGGTATTTTAGCGCCGCTTTATCGCTCAGGGCCCGGTCCAGATCCGTAATCGCCCGCGCAGGATCGCCAAGCCGGACAAGCGCTGCTGCGCGGGCTGAAAAGCTCATCGCCGAGGGCGCCAGACGCACCGCCTCATTCATGTCTTTTAAAGCCTGATCATGCTGGCTCATGAGCAGGCGGAGCTGCCCCCGGTTGATATAGGCCCGCGATTGCAGGGAAACGGGAAGCTCATCGAGCCAGATGGCGTTGGAGAAATCTGCAATTGCCGATGTCGGGCGTTTTAGCCGGCGATAGGCGACCCCGCGCAATAAAAAGACCTTGGCCAGAACTTTTTTATCCGCCTTGCCCTTGGCGATAATATTGGAAAACCGGGCTATGGCATCGGCGTATTTCCCGGTCTGAAAAGCGTTCTGTCCAGCCTGGATATCCGAAACGCGCGCCGCTGATGCAGGCGCAATCCCCACCCCCATTCCGATAAGCACAAAAAACCAGAACCGCATACCCTTGCCCCTCTCAAACAGGAGTGATTCGCTCCTTGAACAAGAATTGGCCAGCCGGCGGATAAAATCAAGTTATAGCGCGCATCGTTCTCCAGCCCGCCGCAGTTGAAACGATCCTGAAAAGCCGTCAATCAAAGATTGAAAAACGATCACCCCCGTGGTCTAATATGGTCATACAGGGGCAAGATATAAAACAATGAGACGGTCTTGCGTCTCGTTTTTTAGCAGGGACGCGTAGAAATGGTTCCGCAGAATTGGGCTGGGGCGGTAGTGATGCGGCTCGGGGGGAGGTTCTTTATTTCCACCGCTCTTTTGATGTGCGCCCTGGTGGTTTTCACCCCTTCCCAACCCCTTTTCGCCCGCGAAACCTCGCCGCCGGCCGCAAAGACGGCTTCACCGGAAGCCCGGCGCGATGCGCTTTTCAGGCAAATGCTCGCCGATCCGGCCAACCTCGATATCGCTTTTTCCTATGCCACGATTTCAACCCGTCTGGGGGATTATGAAGGGGCGATAACCGCGTTGGAGCGAATGCTGATTTTCGCCCCCGGTCTGCCGCGCATTCAACTTGAACTTGGCGTTCTCTATTATCGCCTTGGTTCCTATGCAACGGCCGAGGACTATTTCGACCGCGCCATGTCGGGCGACAATGTCCCGGATATCGTCCGCCGGCGCGTCGCGCTCTATGTTGCCAAAATCAAGAACAAACAACAGCGCCACGCCTTTTCCGGCACGGTTACGGGCGGTTTCAGAACCCAGTCCAACGCCAATTCCGGCCCCGGCTCAAATCAGGTTAATCTGAACGGCGTCACTTTCACCCTGGATAACGAGAGTGTGGGCAAGGCCGGCGTCAACGCCTTTTTCGCCTCCTCCTTGCATTACGAATACGATCTGCACCGGCAGGGCGATCTGCTGGAGGCGGATTTTCTGTTTTACGGCGCCAAATATGTCGCGTTTGAACGGCTTGATACCGCTGTGGCCGAAGTCACGCTCGGCCCTTCGTTCAACATGCAGCGCTTCGGGATTGATAAGACCCAGCTTGGCATTTACGGAATTGGCAATGTCGTCGGGCTTGGGGACGATCTGTATTTTGGCACTCTCGGCGCCGGTTTGCGTTTCGTCAACCGCGCCAGCGCCGCGCGCAGTTTGCGCCTTAAAACCGAATATCGCCGCAAATGGTACAACAACACGCCGCGGCGTCTGACCGCAACAAACAAGAACGGTCATGAATTCAGCGCGGAAATAGCGCTGGCGTCCACTATCAATTCTCGCCTCCTGGTGCATGGCAAGCTGCGCCTTGTGCGTGAGGATGTAAGAGCTGTTTTCTTTGACAATGTCCAGATGGGCGGCGAAATCGGCGCCAGCTTCTCCTTGCCATCACCCGTCAAGGGAAAGGGAGCCATGAGCCGCAACTGGCTGCTCGATATCACCGGCGGCTACCGCTATGTGCGCTATGACAAACCCGACCCCTCAATTAACGCCGCAAGGCGGCAGAGCAATAACGAGTATTTTGCCCGCGCCGGGCTGACAGTCCCGGTTGTCAACGGCGTGAGCCTCATGCCGCAGGTGGAATACCGCAAGGTTGATTCCAGTTACGGCATTTACAAATATCACAATTTTTCCGCCACGCTTGGCATTGGCTACAAGTTCTGAAGCAAGGAGGCTTTGATGACGCATAAATTGTCCCTGATCGGAGCGCTGCTTGCAGTTCTTACCGCCCTGCCCGGCGGGGCCGCCGATGCCGCGACAAATGTCGGTGTCACCAGCGCTGTCAACCCCCGCGCCACGGGCACGCCGCTTGGCGGCGCGGCGCGCACACTCGTTCTGGGCAAAAAGATTTTTTACAACGAGCGGATAAAAACGTCCGCCGGCGGGATGGTGCAGCTTCTGCTGCTCGACGGCTCGGCATTCACTATCGGCCCCGGTTCGGAGTTGCGCATCGATAAATTCGTTTACGACCCGGACAAGAAAACCGGCAAGATGGTCGCCAATTTCGTCAAGGGCGCTTTTCGTTTTGTCGGCGGTCGCCTCTCCAAAAACAGGGGCGGCGTCACCATCCGCACATCCATCGCCACTTTGGGGGTGCGCGGCGGCGTGGTTTCAGGCCGGGTGGATCAAGGCGGGCGCGAGGGGAATTTCAATTTCCTCTTCGGCGACCAGATGGAGGTTGGTACAAACTGCTCCACCGCCGCGATTTCATCCTGCCGCCGCGTCAAGAGAGTGTTCCAGAACGGCAACACCGTTCACGTCAACCCCGCCGGGCAGCTTGATCTGCGCCGCACCAGCCGCCAGGATATCGCCGCCGTGCAAAAAGCGCTTGCCGGCAAAAAGGGGAAAAGCGGCGGGGCGCGCCGGACACCCACATCCCGCACGGTTGCCGCAAGCGGCATTGGCGAAGAAAACTCGGGCAACTCGCCGCAGAAAACCGCACCGCCGCCCAAAAGCGCCGTCAAAACAACTTCCATTGTTGAAGTTGAAACCGTTGTGGTCAGGCCCGATGCCGCCGCAGCCGATGAATCGCGCGCGAAAATCATCACGGTTGAAACCGTTGTCGTAAAGGCGCGCCTGATTGAGGCGGCCCCGAGCTACACTATCAATACCGCGCCGCCGCGGGTTATTCAGGATGGGTGGAAAACCGGATTGCTGGGCGGCTCGCCATCCTATGACTACACGGATGAAGGCAAGATCGAAAACGGGCGTCTGAGCGAAAACAGCACCCCTGCGGGCGGCAGCGTTCCGTGGCGGACCGGGCATTTCAACTTTACCGACGGGCGGAATTTTGACGGCTCGGCCTTTTCCGGCCGGGGTTATGTTTCACCGGATGAGAAATTTTTCTTCTATGAAATGGACGGCGTCACGGGCCCCTCGAATGACGGATCGGATGCTTTTTTTATCCTCGGCGGCAAAGCGCCGACCAGTACGGCGGCAAGCGGCAATTCACGGATTTACAATATTCATCCCGACATGCTTCAGGGCGCGGCAATTCCGTTTGGATTTAACGCCAATATCGGCCCCGGCGGCCCCGCCTTGGTCTCCGCGTTTTATCTCAAGGAGCAGGCCAGCGGCAATATCGGCGTTTATCAGGACGCAAGTTCGAGCCGCTCGGTCACCTTGCAGGCCAGCTTGCTGATCGACGGCACAGGCAAGGGCCAGCACTCCTATGTCATGGTGCATGCCGGAACCGTCTTTGACACCGGCGATGGCAACGGGCCGCGCATCAGCACCGCCCTGCGGGGGAGTTTGCGCTCCGGCGGCCCGGAAATGATTGCCGCTTTCGCCGGCCGGGTTGACACCCTGCAAGGACCGGGGAAGAATTTCTTCTTCGGCGACAATATGGAGAATTTCGTCATCGGAAACGATCCGCGGCACAAGGGATCATTCCACATTTCCTACGCGGATCCCCTCACCCCTTCCACCACGGTCACGGATTATGGAACCACCCATCTGGCAACCTTGTCCTCCACCACAAGCGCCGCTTCCCTGCCGGCGCAAACCTCCCGGCTGATGAACGGTTTCGCCGCCGGTTTCATGGAGCGCGGCAGCCCCTCCCCCGCGATCTCGAAAGTTATGACCTCGGGAAATGTGCTTGATACCGAAATCCTCTTTAATGCCTCAAGCAACAGGTTGCGGGCCAATCTGAATCTGAAGGATTATTTTGATCCGGCTATTGATCGCTATGTGCTGGCCTTCGGCAGCGACCCGTCCCGTATCGGCTCGGGTCATTCGGCATTTCAGGATGACGATACCTACGCCGCCATTCACAACCGCGAGGGCACTTCGATTCGTTTTTCAAACGGCACAACCGCGAATTTTCCCGCCGCGCCGGTCGGATCGGAAAACCCCAACACCTATTTCCTCGGCAGCGAGTTGGTCCCGGTGACAAGTTTCGCCGCCAATGTCAATTTCTGCAACTGCAAGTTTCTCGAATGGGGCTATTGGGGCGGACGCCTGAAATATGAAGACCCGTCAAATCCGGGTTACGCCCGAAAGGATTACGCCCATCTCAACACCTGGGCGGCCGGCGTTATCACCGCTGCCGCCGACTGGCCGACATCGGGCAGCGCCACTTATCAGGGCCATGTCATCGGCAATGTCATGAACGCGCTTCCCGGCGCCGAGGGCCGCTATCTGGCCGCCGGCAATTTCAACATGAGCTGGAATTTTGCCTCCCGCACCGGGAATGCCGCCATCAGCGGCTTTGACGGACGCAATATGAGCGCCCCCTTCCTCTTCCAGTCAACCGGACCCACCAGTCAGACATTTGAGGGCGCACTGGGCGACGGGGAGACCGCTTTCGGCAAGATTATCGGCGCTTTTGCCGCCGGCCCCGACAGCCCGGTCCAGGGCGCCATCGGCCAGTTTGAATATACCGAAACCGGCTACATGGCAGTCGGAAATATCATTTCGAAAAAAATTAATTAAAGCGGGTTGCGCTTTAGCTCGCCCTTTCCGCTGCCGTCATGACGGCGAGCCGGTCTTTTTGTTTCTCCAGCGCGGCGCCGACAAGGGCCAGGGTTTTGGGCGGCAGGTCAAGCGCCAGCGCCGCTTTGTGCCCGTGCGACGACATTTTCAGCAAGGTCTTGCCGATAATGTCGATCAGCTTGTCGTCATCGTAATGGGGGAATTTCCGGGTAAATTCATCCCAGTAATAGTCCAGAAAAACAACGTCAACAACATTTTCCAGCGCCTGGGATTCGTCGTTTTTCTTCAGCTTCTGCTTTTTCAGATAGGTGCCGACCGCCGCGATATCGTCTTCTCCATAGCCGTGTTCGCGCATAATTCCAGCCACCACCGCCGCGTGATGCTCACGGCAGGTTTTGCGCCAGTTGTTGTAACCGGCGCGCCCTTGCGCGAAATCGCCGCGCGGGATTTCCCAGCGTCTTATATGCTGGGCCCGCGCCGCGATGCGCAGGCGCTCGGAGGCTTGCGGGTACATGCGCGCCATGGCGGCGCTCATGCGCTCGGAATAGACATTTTCATAAGAACGCGATTGCCCGGCCACTTGCGCAAGGCGCGGGCTTTTCGCGTTTGCCGCATCAATCGCGGCAATAACGGCGTCAAAATCGGCCATAGGGCCTAACCCACCGAGATTTTCGGCGCCGGTTTGGCGCTGCTTTTCTCCAGCCCCTCGATAACGCCCCTGGCCACATCCGTGTAGGCTTTTGCCAGCGGCGAGTCCGGATCAGAGATCACGATCGGCTGCCCGGAATCAGAAGTTTCGCGGATTTTCACATCCAGCGGAATTTCTCCGAGGAAATCAATGCCCAGATCGGCAGCCGCCTCCCTGGCGCCGCCATGACCGAAAATCTCGGCCCGATCGCCGCAATTGGGGCAGACATAATAGCTCATATTCTCAACAAAACCGAGAACCGGAACATCAACTTTCCTGAACATATTCAGGCCTTTGCGCGCATCAATCAAGGCAATGTCCTGCGGTGTGGAAACAACCACCGCACCGGCCAGAGAGACCCGCTGCGCCATGGTAAGCTGGGCGTCACCGGTGCCCGGAGGCATATCCACCACCAGAATATCCAGCTCGCCCCAGTTGACATCGCGCAACATCTGCTCCAGAGCGCTCATCACCATGGGACCGCGCCAGATCATGGCGGTGTCCTCGTCCACCAGATAGCCGATCGACATGGCGACAATGCCGTTGACCGCAACCGGGTTCATTTTTGAGCCGGTCACTTCGGGTTGTTTGTTCGAGCCCAGCATACGCGGCAGCGAGGGGCCGTAAATATCGGCGTCCAGAATGCCGATCCGCTTGCCCTGCGCCGCGAGCGCATAGGCCAGATTGACCGCAAGAGTGGATTTTCCCACCCCGCCCTTGCCGCTGGCAACCGCGATGATCTGTTTGACGCCGGGGGCAAAAACATCGGCCCCGCTCACTGCCGCCGCCGCATGCGGCGCGGCCTGTCCGTTGCCTCTGGGCGCGGCGGCCCCGGCATCGGAATGCGCCGTGAGCACAACCGTTACCGATTTGCAATCGGGCAGCGCTTTGACCACATCCTCGCATGCCTTGCGCATGGGTTCCATTTCCTGCGCCCGGGCAGCGTCAATTTCAATGGCAAAAGCAACCTTGCCTTCCTTTACCGCCAGTCCCTTGACCATATCCAGTTCGACAACGCTCTTGCCGGAGCCTTCCTCGGTGATCTGCCCAAGGGCTTCCAGAACCATTTCCTTGCTCAGTATTGACATCGTTTGTTCCGTTTCCTGATTGAAGTGTTGCGTCTGTTTATCGCGATGAGAAATGCGAATCCATCTTTATTTTAGCTTTATCTAATATATACGTTTTTGAACAATTACAAACTATATTTCATTGTCCCGCTCCTTGCGCCGCGAAGATCGTCTTCAGTATGTCGATATCAATATAAGCGGCATCGATAGCCGGACCGGACAAGACCCGCATGGCGCATTCCGGCTCGCCCAGATCGCTCACAACGCCCAGCGCGCCGGAAAAGTCCTGCTCCTGGGTATAGGTATTCACGGTTATCAGGGTTTCAAGCCCTGCGGCCTGCGCCGAAACCAGACCATTGCGCGAATCCTCCAGCGCCAGACAATTTTCGGCTGGCAGATCAAGCCCCTCCAGCGCCAGCAGATAAAGCTCGGGCGCCGGTTTTTTATGCACAACCATGTCACCGGTCGCCACCGCATCGAACCCGTCAAGCGCCTCAAGCCCGAGCGTGCCCTCAAACAGGGCTTGCAGCGGAAGCCGGTTTGTTGTTGTCGCTATGGCCAGCTGAATTCCGGCCGCGCGCGCTTGCTTGATCAGCCGCTCCACACCGGGGCGCAGGGGCACCTCGCCGGTGCGGACCAGATCGGTGTAGATTTGCGTCTTGCGCTTGTGCATGGCGGCGATGAGCGCGTCATCAGCGGCAAAGCGCGCCGCGTCCTGCGGCGTATATTTATCGACAAAATGCCGCAGGCGCTCCTTGCCGCCGGTGACTTCCAGCAATTCGCCATAGAGCTTGCGGTCCCAGCGCCAGTTCAGGCCGTTTTCGGCAAAAACCAGATTGAACGCCTCGCGGTGCGCCTCTTCGGTTTCCGCAAGCGTCCCGTCAACATCAAAAATCAATGCGTTGAGTTTCATATTACCAATATCTAGAAATAGGCTTCGCCGCCCTTGTTTTGCGTCTCGCGCCGGGCAATCGCGGCTATCATTTTGTCCAGCGTGACCGAACCCACCGGTTTGCCGTTATCCGTTACAACCGCCCTTCCGGCCTTTGCGCCCGAGATCACCTGCAAGGCTTCTTCAATGACTTCATCCCTGCCTATCTCTGGCCCCTCATCCATGATTGCCTCATCCATGATCGCGCCGACTTTAAGCACCCGCGCCCGATTGATATCCTTGGTGAAATCGGCGACATAATAATCCGCCGGTCTCAGAATAATCTCGGGCGTTGTGCCTTTTTGCACGATCACCCCGTCGCGCAGGATAGCGATATTATCACCAATCCGCAAAGCCTCATCGAGATCATGGGTAATGAAAACCACTGTTTTATGCAATTCCTGCTGCAAGTCCAGCAACATATCCTGCATATCGGTACGGATCAGCGGATCAGGCGCCGAGAACGCCTCATCCATCAGTAAAATTTCAGCATCCGTAGCCAGCGCCCGGGCGAGCCCCACCCGTTGCTGCATGCCGCCCGAAAGCTGCGCCGGATAATGTTTCTCAAACCCCGCCAGACCAACCCTGTCGATCCATTTCTGGCTGCGCCGTTTCAACTCATCCGCGGCAACACCCTGGATTTCAAGGCCGTAGGCAACATTTTCAGCCACCGTATGATGCGGCATAAGGGCAAATTTTTGAAAAACCATGGAGGTCTTGAAGCGGCGAAAATGGCGCAAATCGGCTTCATTAAGGCCCAACACATCCACACCATCGACAACAACCTCGCCCGCACTGGGTTCGATCAGGCGGTTGATATGGCGGATCAGGGTCGATTTTCCCGAGCCCGACAGTCCCATGATGACCTGAATGCCGTGCGCCGGGATATCAATATTGATATTGCTCAGACCAAGCACATGGCCATAATCCTTGAGCAGCCCGGCCTTGGTGCTGCCGTTTTTGACATGTTCAACCATCGCCGCCGCATCACCGCCGAAGATTTTATACAGGTTCCTGATGGCAATCTTGATATCAGACACTGTGTCCGCCCTCACGGTGCTTTTGCAACCGCCGGCCATATTGCTGCGAGACCCGGTCGAAGATAATCGCCAGCGCCACGATAGCCAGCCCGTTCATCAGCCCGAGCGCCAGATACTGGTTTGAAATCGCCCGCAGCACCGGCACGCCAAGACCGCGCACGCCGATCATGGAGGCTATTACCACCATGGCCAGAGCCATCATGATAGTCTGGTTCACCCCGGCGAAAATATTGGGCAGCGCCAGCGGAATCTGAACCCCGTACAGCTTTTGCCGCTGCGAGGCGCCAAAGGCGTCCGCCGCCTCTAAAACCCCCTTGTCCACCAGACGGATGCCCAGATTGGTCAGACGCACAATCGGCGGAATGGCATAGATGCAAACCGCGATCAGCCCCGGAACCTTGCCGATCCCGAGCAGCATGACCACGGGTATGAGATAGACGAAACTCGGTATTGTCTGCATAACGTCAAGCACCGGCGTAATCAGCGCCTGCAAGCGATCAGAGCGCGCCATCAATATCCCGAACGGAATGCCGAGAACGATACAAATCAGAGTGGCCACCGAGATAATGGCCAGAGTGGACATGGTGTCCTTCCACATACCCATATAGCCGATCAGCAGGAAGGACAGGACCGCGCCGGCAACAACCACCCAACTGCGCGAGCCCAGCCACACCAGCACCGCAATAATCACAATGATCACCGGCCACGGCGTGTTGATCAGCAGCTTTTCAAACCACACCAGAAAGCCAAGCAGCGGATCAAAAAAATTCTCAAGCGACTCGCCATAACTGCGGGAAAAATCGCGAAAGGCCAGGTCAATTGCCTTTTTGAAGTCACGCAAAGACTGCTGATCCATTGCTGGAAATTCGTTGAAAAAACTCATTTTTTTGCCGGATTATTGATAAAGGAGCCGGCCCGCCGGCGAAAAGCCGCCGGCAGGCCCTCACATGATGCCTTCAAGGCGCGTTACAAGGACGCCTTGACTTTCGCCGCAACATCGGCCGGAACCCATTTGCTCCACACCGCCTCGTTCGTTTTCAGGAATTCAATGGCCGCATCATTACCGGCAGCCTGATTGTCCTTCATATAGACCAGCATGGTATTCATGACTTCACCGGGAAAGACGCGTTGGGCAAGATAGTCAAGCGCAATCCCGCCCGCCTTTTTGAACCGGTCGGTGATCACGGTGTTCACTTCCGATTTGGTCCAGGATGTGGGTTTGGGATCAGCGCATTCCTGCTCGGGTTTGACAATGCAGCTGTCCCAGTGCTCCGCGCCGACAAACGGCACGCCGAAGGGGATTTTGACCATGCCGTGCTTGCCGATCATCGCGGTTGGCGACCAGTAATAGCCAAACCAGTTCTGCCCCCGCTCAACCGCCTTGGTCATGGAGCCGTCAAGCCCGGCGGCCGAGCCCGGATCAACCAGAACCCAGCCCTTTTCCTCCATCTTGAAAGCGCGGAACAAATTGGCGTTGACCAGCTGGCAGCCCCAGCCCGCCGGACAGCCGACAAACGCGCCCTTGGTCTTGTCTTCGGAATAAGGAAACAGATCGGGGCGTTTGAGAATATCCAGAACGGTTTTCAGCTCGGGATATTTTTTCGCCGTATGGGGCGGGATCCACCACCCCTCGCCCAGCCCCGTGATCGGGCCGTCATTAACCGAATGCAGCCGCCCCTCAGCTATCGCCTTGTCGAGCGGGATGCGCACGGCGTTGATCCAGAGCTCACCGGCAACATCGGGCTTGCCTTTTTCGTTCATCGAGGCAAAGGTCGTCGTGGTTGCCCCCGGCACAAGTTCGACCTCGCAGCCATAGCCTTTTTCCAGAATGATCTTGTCCACATTGGCCATCAGTTCGGCCGAGGCCCAGTTCATCTCCGCCATGGTTACCGTACCGCAACCGGCAAAGGCCGTTACCGGCGCTGCAAACATCGCCGCGCCCAACGCTATTCCCGTTAAATATTTCTTCATCCATCCCTCCCGTTTTATAGCTGGTTTCAACTGGTTGTAAGCAATGATTTCACTCTAAACCCATGAATATGAAAAAGGGCAGCATCCATAACAGAGCTGCCCAGCACTTCAACCATACTGCATTGAACCATTGTCAAACACGGTTTGCAAGGTTCATTTTTTACTTGTGAAAAACCTGAACTGGCTCAACACGAACAAAACCCTACAAACTGTAGTTCATGGTTGCCGCATCAAAAAACGACCTCTGTTGTTCCATAAGCGACGCCGCCCTTGTCGCGGTCTCGACGGCGTTATTGATACACCGGGCCATTCCCGGACCGGAAAAGTAATTGCCGGTGAAAAAGAGCCCCGGATACTTCCCTTCCGCCGCTTTTAGCGCGTCAAGGCGCTGTGCATGGCCCGGGGCGGGTTGGGGCAGGCCGCGGGCCCATTGCCGGACCCGCGCCACAACCGGCGCACCGCGCGCGCCGACTGTATCAAAAAGCTCCTCACGCGCCATGGCGACAAGGTCCTCCGGCGCGCGCCCCGCCGCATCCGGGGCGCGCGAGCCGCCGATATAAACCGAAAACGCGGCATGCCCTTCCGGCGCCCTTTGGGCAAACATCGAGGAAGGGAACAGAACCCCCGAAGCCGTCCGGCCTTCGGATTCGGGCGTCAGATAGCCAATACCGTCCAGCTTATGTCCGATTTGCGCCAGCCTGAAACCCAGATACACAACCGAGACCGGCGGCGCCGGAATATCAAAAAGAGCCGCGGCAGCGCCTGCATCGAGATTTTCAACCAGAGCCGCCGAGGCATGGGGCTGGGCGGCGAGAATCACGTTGCGGGCAAGCAACCTTCCATCGCGGCCCATATCAACACTGAAGCCACCCGGCACAGCTATGATGCGCCGCACCGCCGCGCCGGTCTGAATATAAGGCGCGAGCCGGGCCGCCAGCGCCCGCGGCAGGGAGACAATGCCGCCCTGCCAGGAAAACAGCCGCCTTGCGGGCATGCGTCCGCCCGAGATTTTGCGCGCAATTACCGCTGCGGTTAAAGAGCCGTAACGCGTCTCCATATCCGCCAGGGCGGGAAAGGCCGCGTCGAGACATATCGCGTCCGCCTTTGCTCCGTAGAGACCGGCAACCAGCGGATCAATAACCTGGCTGGTAAATTCGCGCCCGAAACGCCGGTCGCAAAACTGCGCCACGCTTTCTTGCGAGGCATCTGCCCTGCGCCGGAATATTTCCAGCGCCAGGGCAAGCCTGCCCCGGGGCGAGAGATAAGAAGATGTGAAAAACCCCAGCGGATGGGCGGCGACAGGGTGCAAGCGGCCGCCCTTGAC
>CAZIVB010000054.1:0-2429 GCA_964542565.1 uncultured Hyphomicrobiales bacterium
GTGGTTTGCAATAGGGTTTGGGTATCGGGAAAGATTGATTTCAGGCTGGAGCGGAGCATCTTGCGCCGCTGGCCGAAGGCGGCGGCGGTGATTTTTTCCAGAGCTTCGGCGCGGCATGGCAGGGGGTTTGCGCGCGGGGTGAACTGTACGATGGAGGAGGTGACCTTGGGCGGCGGGGTAAAGGCGCTGGCGCTCACATCAAACAGGATTTTCGCCTGCATGCGCCAGCCCGTCATGACGGAGAGGCGGCCATAGGGTTTTTCCCCCGGCCTTGCGGTAATGCGCTGCGCCACCTCGCGCTGGAACATGGCCGTGATTTGCACAAACCATGGCGGCCAGTCTTTGGTCTGCAACCAGCCGATCAGGAGCGGGGTGGCGATATTATAAGGCAGATTGGCGATAATTTTCACCGGCGGGCGAAGATGGGGCCTCGGATCGAATTTGAGAGCATCGCCGGAGACAACGGCAAGTTTTCCCGGATATTGCGCCTCGATTTGCGCCAATGCGGCAAGGCAGCGCTCATCGCGCTCGATCGCCACAACCTTGCGGGCGCCCTGGGCGAGCAAAGCGCGGGTAAGGCCGCCGGGGCCGGGGCCGATTTCCAGCACATCACAAGCGCTCAAATCCCCGGCGGAGCGGGCGATGCGGCCGGTCAGATTGAGATCGAGAAGAAAATTCTGCCCCAAAGACCTGCGCGCCGCCAGTTTGTGTTGGCGGATCACATCGCGCAGGGGCGGGAGAGTATCGCCGCCCGAACTCATAAAACCCCTTTGCGCGCCATATCCATGGCGGCGATCAGTGAGGCGGGGTTCGCCCGGCCCGTCCCGGCCAGATCAAGCGCGGTGCCGTGATCAGGCGAAGTGCGCAAGAACGGCAGGCCGAGGGTGACGTTTACCCCGTGGTGAAAATCGAGCGTCTTGAGGGGGATTAAAGCCTGATCGTGATACATGCACAGCGCCGCGTCATAGGTTTTACGCGCCTGTTCATGGAACATGGTATCGGGGGGCAAGGGGCCAAAGGCGTTTATGCCCGCCTTCCGCAGATCGGCAATGGCGGGGGCGATGATACTTTGTTCCTCATGCCCCATACCGCCCCCCTCGCCCGCATGCGGGTTGAGGCCGGCAATGGCAAGGCGCGGATTTTTGACGCCAAACCGGGTTTCAAGATCATGGCTGGTGATTTTGGCCGTATCTGTAATCAGCTCGCGCGTCAGGGACGGGGCAACCTGGGCCAGGGCGATATGAACAGTTACCGGCACAACGCGCAGCGCCGGGCAGGCAAGCATCATGACCGGCTTTGGGGCCCTGCCCCCGCTGGTGGCCAGAGAAGCAAGATATTCTGTGTGGCCGGGGAATTTGAACCCTGAATCGTAGAGGTTTTTTTTATGGACCGGATTTGTCACCAGCGCCTGCGTCTGGCCCGATGTGGTCAGCTCAACCGCGGTTTTGATGCTCTGGATCACCGCGCCGGCATTTTGCGGCTCAAGCTTGCCGGCCAGGACGGGGGCGGGCAGTTCAATATCAAGCACCGGCAGAGTATGGCGGAAAACCAGAGCCGCGTCTTGCGGGTTTTCAACACGGGCGATGGAGGCATCAATGCCCAGCTGGTGCGCCCGCGCCTTTAGCCCGGCGGCATTGCCGATAAAGACAAAGGGCTCATCCAGATTGCGGATTGTCCAGGCGGCAAGGGTGATATCCATACCAACCCCGCCCGGCTCGCCCATGGTCAGGGCGAGAAGCTTGGAGCGCGGCGCCATCAGAATTGCGCGGGCTTGAATTTCAGGGTTTTTTTACCGTCGCGGCCGAGGAATTCAATCACGGCGTCGCGGCGCAAATCGCGCAAATAGCGCTGCGAGAACTGGTTGAACTGCTGATTTTTCAATTGGGTTTCAACATTTTCGCGCCTTGTTTTCGCGGTTGAGACGTCCTTGCGATTGCATACGGCAACGATCTCGATACCACCCGTGACAATGGATGCGGGGGTGACCTGGCCGGGTTCCGTTTTCAGCAGGATCGACTTGAGGGGATCTTTCAAATCATCCGCATTGATATCGCGTGCGTGTTTGTGTTTTACGTTGCGGTATTTGCGCGCCTGGGCTTTCCACCTGCGGCAGGTTTTAAAAGACGCCCTGAGCTTTTCAGCATCAATCATCCGGTCGCGGACTTCCTTGTCGGTGCGCCCGCGGGTAAACAGGATGGTCAGTTTTGTCAGCTCAAAAATAACCTGTTTGCCGCTTTTCTTTTTTGCCCCGGCTTTTTTGTCACTTTTGGATAATTCCAGATCAATATCAGATGATCCGATGGAAACCAGAGAGCGGAATTTCTTGCGGATGACCTCGCCCCAGGCCAGCTCCGTGCGGATTTTAGTCTCCAGAGTTTTTGCCCCCACGCCGCGGCGGGACAAAAACTTCTTGAGTTTTTTATAGGTCA
>CAZIVB010000054.1:2529-9769 GCA_964542565.1 uncultured Hyphomicrobiales bacterium
GTTTTTGCCCCCACGCCGCGGCGGGACAAAAACTTCTTGAGTTTTTTATAGGTCAGCTTGTTGCGCTTTGCGATGGTATCGAGGGAGACCTGAACCTGCTGGTCGGTAATCTCGATGCCCTCTTGTTTCGCCGACTGAAGTTTCAGTTTCTCATCGATAAGCTGCTTGAGGATAAGGCTGGTCAGCGCCTTGGAGCGCCTTGAGCGGGAAGTGGCAACCGCAAAGCCGATGCGCTGTTTAAGGTCATAAATGGTGATGGGCTCGTCATTCACCGTGGCGACAACCCTTTGTACCGACTGCGCCCGGCTCTGGGATGGCAGGGCGCTGCAAAGCCCGATCAGCACTACGGCGAGAAGGCGCATGTAAGGCGTAAAACTGTATTTAATACTATCAATCATTCTTTTTCCGGACAGGTTCAGCTTGTTCTGGATCGGGTTTTGCGTTCATTCGCCCATTGCGGCCAGATTATCTCACGGCCCTGTTGGCTGTCGTACTGACGCTGGAGCCGCCTACGGTTTTCAGCACGACGGAAAGCGAGACCTTGAAATCGCGCTTGATATCCCGGTCACGGGTAAAGCGGTTTTCGACCGATAATGTGGCGTTGAAACATTCGTCATCATAATTAATTCCAAAACTTTCTTCAATGATATCGTTGTTTTCAATATCGTAGCGCGCCCCGGCGAGCACCTTCCAGTTGTCATTGAGGTTAAAGCTGAATTTGGTGTCAACCTCTTCGCGGTCAAGCGGCATGCCCTGGGCCGGCTGGGCTTTTAACCGGGTGTAGAGCGCCTTGCCCCACAAGCGCCCGTAGCGCCCTTCTATGTCCAGTTCATGGCGTTTGATCGCGAAGGTATTCTTGTCGAGACGCAGCCGGCTGCCGAGAGAGAACCCCTTGAAGGGGTAAAATTGCAGACCGCCGACAAAATCGGAACGCGCCGATTGCAGACCGGTATCGGCGCCAAAGCTGTTGCGGCCGGCCAGATGAAACGCCTCGCCGAAAGTAAAGGCGGCATAACCGCCCGAGGCGTGTTCAACCCGGTATTTGAACCCCAGACTGGCCCGGACCCCGCCCTCGACCCGGTCAAGCCCGTCAAATTTATTGCGCGAAAACAGGTTGATATCGTCAAATTCAATCGTCTGGCTGTCTTCATTGCTGATCCGGCCCGCCTTGACCTCGCCGGGGCTGGCGATGATCTGGGCAACCGGAGTGAAGGTTTGCGCCCCCCAGTCAAGCAGGCTGATAAAGGGCCAGCTGTATTCCACGCCGATACTGGGCATGACGCGGACGAAATTATCCGTGGCGTTTGGGCTGCCCGCCACGTTTCTGGTATTGTAAACATCGCCGCGCAAACTCCAGAACGGCATGGTTTGCACCCCGGCGCGACTGGTGAAGGTGCGCTTCCAGTGCAAATCGGCGGAGAGCCGGTTTGAATCGGCCCCCTTGGTTCTGGACAGGCTCATCACATTGGCGTCAAAGCCCATCTCGCCGCCGAAAACCGTTTCACTGAAAATGAGATTATAATCAATGACGGGGTGCACGACCGGCGTTGTGCTTTTGCGGTCCGTTGCCAGCAGGCCGCGAAAATAAAATGCCTGGGCGTTAAAATAATTCCGGCCGGAAAGCCCGGTAAGAAAGACATCCGAGACAAGATCGGAATCGGATTCCAGCCCGTAGCTGTTGAGGAAGGTGTCATCCGAGACCGCCCAGAGATTCCAGCCCCAGGACCAGGTTTTATTAAAGGCAAACCTGCCGGCCGATTCCAGGCTGCCGCGAATGCGTTTGCGCCCGGTGTCGGGGCCATACCAGTTAAACTCGTAAATCCCGGTGGGACGGATGAAATAGGCGCCGGTCTTTGTCCGGTGCCGCCATTCAAACTGGCCCAGCAGCCCCTGCCTTGTGGTGAATGTCGGGCTGAGGGTGAGATCATAATTGGGCGCAAGATTGATAAACAGCGGCGCCGTCAGACCGGCGCCATAATGGCGGGCAAAAGACAGCCCCGGCGTGATGAGGCCGGTTTTGCGTTTTACCGTCGGGTCGGGATGGGAGAAATAGGGCAGATAGGCGATCGGCGTACCGAAAAATTCAAACTTCGCATCCTTGTAATAGATCGTTTTTTTGGCCTCATCATGGGTGACCTTGACGGCCTTGATCTGCCATAGCGGCGCCTTTTCAGGGTGCTCCTGGCAGGTTTTGCACGGCGAATAGACCGCCTTGTTGAGAATTGTGATATTGCCGTCGTAACGCTCGGCGCTGACGCCGGCCAGCTTGGCGTTGTTGGTGAAAACAACCGAAACCGAGCGCAAAAACCCCTCGCGGAACTTGTCAACAAGCACCGCATAGGGTGCGTTCACCAGATTGCCGTTGGCATCGCGGAACACAACATTGCCCTTGGCGATGACCTTGTCGGTGCGGCGCATCCAGTCGATCCTGTCGGCGCGCAGGGCATAGGGACCGTAATAAAGATGGACATTTCCCGTGGCGACAACCGTATCGCGACCTTTGTAATAGGTCATCTTTTCGGATTCAAAAAGCAGCTTCGTGCCCGGCTTGACCTTGGCGATCTTGACCTTGACCCGGCCTTCGACAGCAGCGATGGCGGGGCTGGCAAACACAAATAAAATCAGGGCGCAGATGAGAGCAAAAAGCGAAAAACCGCCCATGCAAAACAGCCGGGGCAAAACCTTTTCGCGCCCGGCGGTTGCAGAACTGTTTTTTAAACTCCCGGGAATAAAGCTCATCCACGCATTCCTGGCCTGCCCCTCACAGTTTCAGACAAACGACACACTGCTACACCATGCAAGCCAGCCACGGCGCTGATGGCCATTTCTTGTTCGATGGCTCTTTTAAGAGACACCCCTCTTTAAAGGCACCCTTGTCACGGATGCCGGTTTCCCCGTGTTATCAGGCCGGGGAACAGGTTGCTTCACCCGGCCTGATCTTCGCTCCAGATTATGGCTTCGTATAATACATTTTCCCTTCACTTATTAAAGAGGCAATTTAATGTTCAACAGTCACTTTTTTGTCGGAAAATCAAAAACTTTTGCCTCTGTTCGCGCCCGGAAAAGCGCGTTATGATGCGGCCCGAATTTTAAATTGCAGCTTCAATTGCAGCTTCATATGCGAACAGGAAAATCATGAAAATCAATTTTGCCGCGCTTTCCATGCCCGAAAAAGGCTCTGTTGTGTTGCTCATCGCGCAGGGGCGCAAAATGGGAGAGCTGACACAGCGGCTTGATTCGCAAACCGGCGGGCTTTTGACCCGCGCCATGGATCTGGCCGATTTCACCGGCAAGAAAAAATCATTTCTTGAGATTGTTGCGCCTGAAGGGCTGGAAAACTCACGCCTTCTTCTGGCGGGAATCGGCAAGGCGGACAAGCTGGATGAGAGCGGGATTGAGCTTCTGGGCGGGGAAATCCTCGGCAAACTGGGGGGCAAATTTGGCAAGACGGCGGCTGTTGTTGCCGAGGATATTGAGGGGATGAAAATCGAAACGGCGCAAATCTGCGCCCATCTGGCCTTTGGCGCAAAACTGCGCAGCTACCGGTTCAACAAATATAAAACGGCGAAGAAAGACAATGACAAACCCCTGACCAGCCTGTCCCTGCGCACAGCGCATTCCACATTGGCGCGCAAGGCGTTCAAGGCGCTGGATGCGGTTGCCGATGGCGTATTTCTCGCCCGCGATCTCGTCAACGAGCCGGCCAATACACTCTATCCGGCCGCTTTTGCCCGGCGCTGCGAGAAGCTGAAAAGCACCGGTCTGAAGGTTGAAACCTTAGGCGAAAAGGCAATGAAAAAACTCGGTATGGACGCCCTGCTCGGCGTGGGAAAGGGCTCGGCGCGCGGCAGCCGCCTTGTCATCATGCGCTGGATGGGGGCGGGCAAGGATGACCCGGTTTACGCCTTTGTCGGCAAGGGGGTGACGTTCGACACCGGCGGCATATCCTTGAAACCCGGCGCGGGGATGGGTGATATGAAGGGCGATATGGGCGGGGCCGCGGCGGTAAGCGGCCTGATGGCGGCGCTGGCCGGACGCGGGGCGAGGATCAACGCGGTCGGGATCATCGGCCTGGTTGAAAACATGCCTGACGGGCGCGCCCAGAGGCCGGGCGATGTGGTCACTTCCATGTCGGGCCAGACGATTGAAATCCTTAATACGGACGCCGAAGGGCGGCTGGTTTTGTGCGATGCGCTCAGCTACACGATTGATAAATTCAAGCCCGAATTCGTTGTTAATCTCGCCACCCTTACCGGCGCCATTCTCGTGGCGCTGGGCAAGGAGCATGCCGGTTTGTTCTCCAATAACGACAAGCTGGCGCAAAATCTGGCGGCGGCGGGGCGGGCCTCGGGCGAAAAGCTCTGGCGGCTGCCTTTGGGCGAGGCGTATGACAAAATGATCGATTCCAAGGTTGCCGACATGAAGAATATCGGCGGGCGTTTTGCCGGCTCCATCACCGCGGCGCAGTTCCTGCAGCGTTTTGTCGGCAAGACCCCCTGGGCGCATCTTGATATTGCCGGCACGGCGATGGATTCGCCCAAAACCGCCATCAGCCAGAGCTGGGCCTCGGGCTATGGGGTGCGGCTTTTGAATCAGCTTGTTGCGGATCATTATGAATGACGGAAGTTTTGTTTTACCATCTTGAAAACCGCTCGCTGGAGCAGGTTTTGCCCGGATTGCTGGAGATCAGTCTTCAGCGCGGCTGGCGGGTGGTGGTGCAAAGCGGCGACCCGGAGCGTTTAAAACCCCTCGGCGAGTGGCTGTGGAGCTATCGTGAGGATTCCTTTTTGCCCCATGGCGGGCCGGGCGATGCGCAGGCTCACAGGCATCCGGTCTGGCTGACGGGCGAAGATGAAAACCCCAATGAAGCCAATGTGCGCTTTTTAGTCCACGGGGCGGATCTGGCGCAGGCGCAAGGGCTTGACCGGGCGGTGTTTCTGTTCAACGGTAGGGATGAGCAGGAAAAAGCGCGGGCGCGCAAATCCTATAAAGCGGCGCTGGATGCCGGGCATGATGTCACCTATTGGCGTCAGTCGTCTCAGGGCAAATGGGAAAAACAGAATTAACGGGAGTGCAATAATGGCCTTTGATACACTGATGGCGGAGATTTCACTGCTGTTGACCGAGATGGAAAACCAGCCCGAAGACCGCCATGAGCTGTGGATGCAGCTGGTTGAAAAAATATCCGAAATCCGCGCCATGGGGATGCCGGTTCCCGATGATCTTTTAAAGATGGAAAGGCAGCTGGAAAAAGAGTTCACCTCTGATGCCGGCGCTCAGGCGCGGCCGGGCGATTGATCCGTGACGCGTAAATCCGTGCGCGAGATTGCAAGGCGGCATCTGGACAGAGGCGATGCAAAGGGCTGGTTCGAGCAGGTTTACGCCGGCGCACAAGGCAATAGCGATCATGTCCCCTGGGCCGATCTGCAACCGCACCCGCTGCTTGCGGACTGGCTCGATGGCTTGCAGTCCGGTCCGGTGGAGGCGCTCGATGTGGGCTGCGGGCTGGGGGATAATGCCGAGGCGCTGGCCGCTGCCGGCATGGCCGTCACTGCTTTTGATCTTTCCCCCAGCGCGATCAGATGGGCAAAACAACGCTTTGCGTCCTCAAAGGTCAGATACCAGAGCGCCGATCTCTTCGCCCCGCCGGCAATCTGGCGGCAAAAATTTGATTTCATCAATGAAATCTACACGCTGCAATCCCTGCCCGAACCCTTGCGCCGGCGCGCCATAAAGGCCATCGCCTCATTTGTAAAACCCGGCGGAACCCTCCTCGTCATCTGCCGCGGCCGCGCGGAAAGCGAGCCCGCCGAAGGCCCGCCCTGGCCGCTGGCAAAAAGCGAAATCATGGATTTCACCCGCCACGGCCTCACCCTGCAACGCTTTGAAATTTTTGATGCCTATGATAACGGCCCATGGCCGCGCTTCTTGTTTATTTTCCGGGGATGAGGGTGAGGGATATGCGTCTTTATTGGCGAGACGATGAAAACCTGAAAAAATGATAATGAACCTGTTGAAGACCCTGTTTTTCCTGCTTGTGGCGGGTGGTCTGGGCGGCTTCACCAGCGGCATGCTGGTCTGGGCGCTGGGCGCTTTGGGGGTTACGCCCGCTCTGGGGTTCAACATGACGCCGGAGCTTGATCCGGCCTGGATGTTCCGGCGGATTTTTGCCAGCGCCATATGGGGAATAATTTTCCTCATCCCCATCTTCCGCCGCGCCCCCGTCATCAAGGGCGCGGTTCTGGGCCTTTTGCCCTGGCTGTCCAGCATTTTACTGGTATTGCCCTATCGTATGGGAGCGGGTTTTCTGGGATTGGGGCTTGGCATTGGCACGCCGCTCTGGACCTTGTTCTTCGGCGCTGTGTGGGGTGTGACGGGCACCTTGTTTCTGGCCCGATACGCGCCGCGGTTGAAATTATGGTGAGATAAGCGTTAACGCTCCGCACTGGCCGGGGCGGCCCTTCCAAACAAGGTGGCGGCGTTCTGATAGGCGATTTTCTGCGCCAGCTTGCGCGGCAATGCGCCCAGCCAGTTGCGGTGCTGGTTTATCAGGTAGCGGTACATGTCCCAGCGGGAGTTTTTCCAGGTGTCCGAGCCGATGGTAAAACGGGTTTCAAAGCGCATGAACAGCGCTTTCCACTGCGCTTCTACACCATCGGCGCCTGTAATATCATCGGCGCGGTAGGAAAGCTCGGCCCATAAGCGGGGATATTTTTGCAGCATCCGCCCGACAACTTCCGCCGGCTCAAGAAATCCGGCATGGGCCCACAGGATTTTTATCTCCGGCTGCTGTTTGAAAACCGCCTCCACCACGGCGGCGTCGGAATGAAGATGCAGTACCAGATTCTGCGCCGCCACCATCTTGAGATATTGCGCCATTTGCGGCGTCTCAAGATTGGCGGGGAAATAAAGGACCACCTCGCCAAAAGCCTTGTGGCGGCGCGGCGCCAGCCGGGTCCTGCCAAGGCTCAGCAAATCGGCGGATTTAAACCAGCGTGTCTTGTCTAGCGGTGTGCGGTAGGGGCGAAATCCGGCGGTGATGCGCCCGGGAGCATGGGCAACAAGCTTTGCCGTGCCCTCATCAGGGGTGGAGGAAACCAGCGCGGCGCGGACATTGGCCTTATCCATTTTTTGCAAAACATCACCGGGTGAATATATCTCCCAGGCGCTGCGCGAATAGTGCATATGGGTGTCGAAGACGGGGCCGTCAAAAGCCGGTCTGTCCGCCGCCGCCACAGGC
>CAZIVB010000054.1:9869-12555 GCA_964542565.1 uncultured Hyphomicrobiales bacterium
TACTGCGCCGCTTTGGCCTGTTCGTATTCTTCCATGGCCTCCATCCACGCCTCTTCGGCCTTGTTCACGGCGATGACGGCGCGGGCGCGGGCGCGGCCGAGATCGGCGGCTTTTTCGGGGGAATTGGCGAAGAGGTCCGGGGCGGCAAGATCATTGTCAAGCCGGGCGATTTCGCGCTCCAGACGGGCGATTTCCTTTTCCGCTGTTCCGGCTTTTTGCCGCAAGGGCGCGATGGCGGCGCGGGCTTTGGCCTTTTGCTGGCGCAGGGCCTGTTTGGCCTGGGCGTCATTCAGCGGTTTTGCGGTGTTTTTCTTCTCGATAGAGCGTTTGGCGCGGCCGCGGCGGGCATCGAGCAGGAGTTTGCGATAATCATCCATATCACCGTCAAAGCGTTTGACGCCGCCCTCGCTCACCAGCCAGAGCTGATCGGCGCAGGTCTCGATAAGGTGGCGGTCATGCGAGATGAGGATCACCGCGCCCTCATATTCGTTGAGCGCCCGGATCAGCGCCTCGCGGCTGTCCACATCGAGATGGTTGGTGGGCTCATCGAGGATAAGCATATGCGGCGCGCCGAAACCGGCGAGGGCAAAAAGCAGCCGCGCCTTTTCGCCGCCCGAGAGGTGATCGGTCTTGGTATCGGCCTTGTCAATACCAAAGCCAAGCCCGCCCAGCTTGGCGCGGACCTGCGCTTCGGTGGCCTCGGGCATCAGGGCGCGGATATGATCATAAGGGGTTTCGGCATCGGCCAGCTCATCCATCTGGTGCTGGGCGAAATAACCGATGCGGGCTTTTTTGTGGATTTTCTTGCGCCCGCTCATGGGGGCAAGCTTGCCGGTCAGGAGCTTGGCAAAAGTGCTCTTGCCGTTGCCGTTTGCGCCTAAAAGGCCGATGCGGTCTTGCGGGTCAATGCGCAGATCAAGACCCGAAAGAACAGGCTTGCCCGCCTCATAACCCACCGAGACCTCTTCCAGGCGCAGCAGCGGCGGGGCCATGGCTTTTGCCGGGGCCTCAAACACGAAAGGGGCGACATGTTCATCGACAATGGCGGCGATGGGTTGCAGCCGGGCAAGGGCTTTGAGGCGGCTTTGCGCCTGGCGCGCCTTGTTGGCCTGGGCGCGGAAACGGTTGACATAGGCTTCCATGTGACGGCGCGCATCGTCCTGCTTTTTCTTCAGGCTCAGTTGCAGCGCCTGTTTCTCGCGCCGCAGCGTCTCGAAGCGGTCATAGGTGCCGGGGGTGTAATCGAGTTTGCCGTTCTCCAGATGCAAAATGCCCTGCACCGAGGTATTGAGCAGATCGCGGTCATGGCTGACCACCACCACCGAACGCGGATAAGAGCGCAGATAGGCGGTGATCCACAAGGTGCCTTCCAGATCAAGATAGTTGGTCGGCTCATCGAGCAGCAGCAGATCCGGCTCGGTAAAAAGCAGCGCGGCGAGCGCCACGCGCATGCGCCAGCCGCCGGAAAACTCCGATAACGGGCGCTGCTGAGCGGCATTGTCAAAACCCAGCCCGGCGAGAATGGAGGCGGCTCTGGCGGGGGCGGAATGGGCGCCGATATCCTGCAACCTGGTGTGGATATCGCCGATCCGGTGACCGTCGGTGGCGGTGTCGGCCTCTTCGAGCAATTGCGCCCGCTCGGTGTCTTGCGCCAGCACCCAGTCGATGAGGCAGGTTTTGCCCTCGGGCGCCTCTTGCCGCACCATGCCCTTGCGCGCGCCCTTGGGCATGGAGATGGCGCCGCCTTCGGGCTCCAGCTCGCCGGCGATGATTTTCAGCAAGGTGGACTTGCCGCAGCCATTGCGCCCCACCAGCCCGACCTTGTGGCCGGACGGGATCGCGGCGCTGGCCTCGTCAAGCAAGGTGCGCGCGCCGATACGCCAGGTGATATCGTTAATATGCAACATCAGGGGTCTTTAGCATGGCAAATGCCGATACGTCGATTGTTCACTTGCTCTCATGCAGGGCCATAGCTATAAGCGGCGCAAATTGATATTCCCAAACGCTCAACCAAAGGACAAATCCATGGCTCTGCAACGCACGTTTTCAATTATCAAACCCGATGCGACACGGCGCAACCTGACGGGGCAGATCATCGCCCGCCTTGAGGCCGCCGGCCTGCGCGTCATCGCTTCGAAACGCCTGCAACTGACCAAGGCGCAGGCGGAAGGCTTTTATGCGGTGCATAAAGAGCGCCCTTTCTTTAATGATCTTGTCGCCTTCATGATCTCCGGCCCGGTGGTGGTGCAGGTTCTGGAAGGCGAAAACGCCATTGCCAAAAACCGCGAAGTGATGGGCGCCACCAACCCGGCGGACGCCGCCGAGGGCACGATTCGCAAGGATTTTGCCGAATCCCTGGAGGCCAATTCGGTGCATGGCTCCGATGCGCCCGAAACCGCGGCGGTGGAGATTGCCTACTTCTTCTCCGATATCGAGATTGTCGGCTAGAGTTTTTTCACGTTTAAACGGCACCGGCCCGCTCCCCTCACCCGGCGCTGCGCGCCGACCTCTCCCCATGGGAGAGGTGAGAATTTTCCACCCTTCCGGTCCGGTTTGATGAACTATTCCGGACGGGGTAACATACCCCGACCGGCAAAGGGGGGGCACCTCGGGGCTCGCTGTTTTCCGCCTACGGCCGCGACGGCGGCCCGGCGCCCCTGCGCCGCCCCCATGGAGGCCCGAGCGC
>CAZIVB010000055.1:0-12535 GCA_964542565.1 uncultured Hyphomicrobiales bacterium
GCATTTACCAGCCCATCAACCAATTGCTGCCGCCGGCGCAGCAATGGGCCCTGCCCAATTGCCAGCCGGTGCGCCACGACCCGCCCCGGGAGGGCGGAACGGCGTGGCGCATGATGTGTTTATGATCCCCATTGGTGAGACCGACTTGACGCCTGCCACCCCCTGCAACGCCCCAATGGATACCGGCTTTCGCCGGTATGACGAGGTTGATTTGCCTATTTCACAATCCTGATCGGCAGGTCGAAGCTGGCTGTCTCGCCTCTATGGATGTCGTTCAGCGTTGTCGTGATGACATAATCGCCCACCGGGATGCCGGTAAATGTATAGGTCAGGCTGATAAAAAACTCGGTATTGCGCACCCGGCTTTGAAGGCCCAGCTTCTGGAACGCCTTGCGCCCGGCCAGAATTTTACCGTCCGATGTGCTGATGGTAAAATCGACGATAAAGTCAATTGAATATCCGGTAGCCGTCTTGCCCCAGCCAAAACCGACCGGCTCGGCGTAAACCAGCATGTCTTCACCGGATTTGAACTCATTATTGGCGCGGGGTGTGTATTTGCCAAAACCGCCGCTCCTGCCGGAGACGAAGGTTGCGTTGCGGACGATGAGAGGGGTTTTCAGCCATTGCTGGATATACGCCTCTCTGGCGGCGTCCAGCGCCTTGAGCTGCCCGGCGGCGGCTGATTGTGCATTTGCGGCGGCGGGAATGATAAACAGGGCCATCAGGGCGGAAAAGAACAAGCGTTTCATTTTTTTCTCCATAGTCGGGACGTCGAGAATTTCATCTGCGGCCATTATAGCCGCTTCTAAATGAATACCGCCTGAAACTGCCGGGCGTAGCTGGCCCTAATTTGGCGCCAACTGATCCGGCCCGAGCGCCAGCGTTGCTTCGGCCCCCTGAGTGACACAGCGTTGCAGGGCGGCGGTTTCGGGGAGGAGATTTTCGGCCATATAACGCGCGGTGATGATGCGGCTTTGTCTTTCACGGTCAGAAACAATCTCGCTTTGCAACGTGTAAAGCGCGCCTCTGGCAAGATAGGTTCCGGTCAGGGCAAGGCCAAACAGGCGCAGGTAAGGGGTAGCCCCCGCCATGGCGCTTTGGGCGGCTCCGGGCAGGGTTTCCAGCAGCCAGCTTGTCGCGATCTCAAGTTCGTTTATTGCGCCAGAGAGGCGGTGGCCGGTGCGGCCCAGAGCCGGATCGTTGGAGGCCATGACCTCTTCGGCCGTCTCGCGCATCTCGGCTATCAGCGCTTTTACCACCGCGCCGCCATCCATGGGCAGTTTGCGGCCGACAAGGTCCATGGCCTGAATGCCGTTGGTGCCTTCATAAATCGGCAGGATGCGGGCGTCGCGGTAATATTGCGCCGCGCCGGTCTCCTCGATAAAGCCCATGCCGCCATGAATTTGCAGCCCCAGCGAGGCGACCTCCACCGCGGTATCGGTGGCGAAGGCTTTGGCGATGGGGGTCAGCAAAGCGGCGCGGTCGGCCTTTTTCCGGCGCGCCTCTTCGGGGCCGGATTTGGCGATATCCAGCGCCATGGCGGTGGCGAGGCAAATGGCGCGCGAGCCTTGCGTGAGGGCGCGCATGGTCATCAGGGTACGGCGGATATCGGGGTGGTTGATGATCGGGGTCATCTCGCCTTTCGGCGTCGCCTCAATGCGGCCCTGCTTGCGCTCATTGGCGTATTCCAGTGCGTGCTGGGTGGCCATTTCCGCCACCGCCACGCCCTGCACGCCAACGGCAAGGCGGGCATTGTTCATCATGGTGAACATATGGGCAAGGCCCTTGTTTTCCTCGCCCACCAGATAGCCCAGCGCGCCTTCATCCTCGCCAAAGGCCATGACGCAGGTGGGCGAGGCGTGAATGCCCAGCTTGTGCTCCAGCGAGATGGCCTTGACATCATTGCGCGGCCCCGGCGAGCCGTCTTCATTCACCAGATATTTGGGCACCAGAAACAGCGATATGCCTTTTACCCCCGCCGGTGCGCCGTCGATGCGGGCAATGACCATATGGATGATATTTTCGGTCATTTCATGCTCGCCGTAAGTGATGAAAATCTTGGTGCCCTTGAGGCGGTAAGTCCCGTCACCTTGCGGGATGGCGCGGCAGCGCAGGGCGCCAAGATCGGAGCCGGCCTGTGGCTCGGTCAGGTTCATGGTGCCGGTCCATGTCCCTGAAATCATCTTTTCCAGATAAATCTTTTTTAGTGCATCCCCGGCGTGGTGCTCCATGGCCTCAACCCCGGACTGGGTCAGCATGGGGGCGAGTGAAAACGAGACATTGGCGGAATTCCACATCTCGTGCACGGCGGAGTTGAGCATGATGGGCAGGCCCTGACCGCCATATTCAGGATCGCCGGTCAGCGCCGCCCAGCCCGCCTCGCACCACTGCCGGTAAGCTTCGCTCCAGCCTTCGGGCAGCACCACCTTGCCATCAATGAGTTTTGAGCCGGTTTCATCGCCTATCCGGTTCAGCGGCGCGATGATATCGGCGGCGAACTTGCCCGCTTCTTCCAAAATGGCGGCAAGGGTGTCCTCATCAAGATCAGGCGCCGGATGCGCATCGCCGAGGCCGGCAAGACCCAGCATATGGTTCAGCGTGAATAAAATATCGTTGACCGGCGCCTGATAACCCATTTTATGTCTCCCTTGGCGTATAGCTTTCAAGCTATATAGCAAATCGCGTATAGAGTGTCTTTGTTCTCTTTGGCAACGCCCTTAAACTTTCGGTGGATGAAAATGGCAGATAAACAGACACGCACGGCCCCTGTGACCGGCGCTTCGGCGGGGATCGGGGCGGCTTTTGCGCGCGTCCTGGCGCAAAACGGGTTTGACCTTGTGCTCACGGCGCGGCGGCTGACGCAGCTTGAAATGCTGGCGCTGGAGCTGGAGACGGCCTATGCGGTCAAAACGCATATCATCATCGCCGACCTTGCCGACCCGAATGCGCCGCAGCGGATATTTGACGAGCTGGAGGAAGAAGGCATTGTTATCGATGCGCTGGTGAATAATGCCGGTTACGGGGTACCGGGGCTTTACCGGCAGGTCAAATGGGAGACGCACCGGGATTTTATTCAGGTGATGATCACCGCGCCGGCGCATCTGGTGCATCTTTTCGAGCCGGGCATGGTGGCGCGCGGCTATGGGCGCATTCTCAATGTCGCCTCGCTGGCTGGGATTATTCCGCCATCGGCCGGGCATACCCTTTACGGGGCGGCAAAGGCGTTCATGATCCGCTTCTCGCAAGCCCATGCGCTGGAACACAAGGAGACAGGCGTGCATGTCACCGCGCTTTGCCCCGGTTTTACCTATAGCGAGTTTCACGATGTGAGCGGGGCGCGCAAGATCGTGAACAAGCTGCCCAAATTCATGTGGATGGAGGCGTCTGAGGTAGCGCGGCAGGGGTTTGAGGCGGTGATGCGCGGCGATCCGGTCTGTATCACCGGGCGGGTGAACCGCTTCATTGCCCTGCTGGCCAAATATCTGCCCGACTGGCTGACGGCGCGCATCGTTCGCTCGCAATCGTCCAAATTCCGCATCACGGATGTGTAACAATGGGTGTTTACGACGTTATTGCCCAGATTGACAGCCAGTCCATAGCCCGCGCCGCGGAGTTGCTAACAAGCGGCGCACTGGTGGCGTTTCCCACCGAGACGGTTTACGGACTTGGCGCGGATGCAAGCCGTGACGCAGCGGTGGCGGGTATTTTTGCCGCCAAGGCGCGGCCGCAATTCAACCCGCTGATTGTGCATGTGGCGGATATGGAAAGCGCGAAAGCTTTTGGTGATTTTTCCGCTGAGGCGGAAACGCTGGCTACGGCGTTCTGGCCCGGCGCGCTCACCCTGGTTGTGCCGCGAAAAAAACATTGCAAGCTCTCGCTTCTGGTGAGCGCCGGGCTGGATACGGTTGCGCTTCGCATACCCGATCATGAAACCGCCCGTGCCTTGCTTGAAGCTTTCGGCGGACCCATCGCCGCCCCCAGCGCCAATCCGTCCGGCCGCATCAGCCCGACAGAGGCGGAGCATGTAGCCGAGGGGTTGCCGGGCAAGGTTGAACTTGTCCTTGATGGCGGGGCCTGCAAGGTGGGAATGGAATCGACCATTATCGGCTTTGAAGACGAGTCCCCGGTTTTGCTGCGTCCGGGCGGTGTCTCGCGAGAGGAAATTGAAGATGTGCTGGGGGGCAAATTGCGCAAACGCGGGCCGGATAAAAGCATCAACGCACCGGGCCAGACCAGCAGCCATTACGCGCCGCGCGCCGCGTTGCGGCTGAATGCGAAAACGCCGGAAGAGGGTGAGATGTGGCTCGCCTTTGGCGCCGGAGGGCCGCAAAATATTCCGGGTCTGAACCTCAGCCCATCGGGTAATTTAACAGAAGCCGCCGCCAATCTGTTTGCCTATCTGCATATGCTCGATGATACCGGCGCGGGAAAAATCGCCGTCATGGCGATCCCTGAAACCGGGCTGGGCGAGGCGATCAACGACCGGCTCCGGCGGGCGGCGGCGCCAAGACATATGTAACGGATATGAATCCGGCATCTTTTCCCCGCCCGAAAAACCCCTGACCGGGATTTTCCTGCTGGTTTGCGGGATTGCCTTTTTGCCGCTGATGGACATGATTCGCCCCGCCGGGCTCCGGCTTGTCCGGAATGATTGATCATGCTTGCCAAAAGCAGTTAAAATATATAGCCTGTGGCGGCGGGCATTTGTTTTGATTTAGATTGCTGGATTCAGAGCTTGTATCAGTGCCGGAATGTCTGCTTTCTCATCTGGGTTCAACAACTGAGGTCTGCTTGGTGGGGGAGCGACGGGTTGCGTTATTTATTCGGTTTGTTTTTGGCAGGTTGTGCAATATTTTCCATGCAAATTGCACTTTCCGGGATGTCTTGGGCCCAGGGTAAGGATACGTTCGCCCGCTTTTACAATCCCTTGCTCAAATGCAACGGCGATTGCGCCATCCAGGTTTTTGGTGGCAGAATCCTCCGCACATCCATGTTGTCTATCTATGGCATTAAAAAATTCGAACCGTTGTGGAAATGGGATTGGGGCAGGGAGGGAATACTGGCCGGGGCTATTTCCAGACGTCTTGTCTCTTTTGGCGACCTGGTGGATATCGAAGTGGAAGCCGGACTGGCCAAGCGCTTCGGAGATGCCGATCAGGCAGAATTCTGGAGCAGCCTGAACTACCGCTGGAAGGCTTTCCCGTGGAATGATACCATCTATACCACCGCGGCAATGTCAGCCGGGGTCAGTTTTGCGACCGGCATTTCCGATCACGAGCGCAATAGCGGCGACCGTAACGGCAGGGGGTCAAGGTTTCTTTTTTACCTCTCCCCCGAGATCACATTCGCTCATCCTGAACGCAAGGATTGGGAACTGTTGTTTCGAATTCACCACCGTTCCGGTGGACGGATCTTTTTTGGTAAGAAATTCAAGCTGTTCAACAGCGTTGATGGTGGCTCATCATATGGAACCCTGGGGATAAGACACCGTTTTTGAGCGCCGATATTCTGTTAAACAGGAACACCGGCCGGGTCCTGGGCGTTTGCGTGGGAAATAAGGCTTATTGCAGACAAGACAAAAGCGCGGCGCAATGCGGCATGTTCATGCTCCTTTTCCGGTCTGGGCGCGGTGGCGCAGATAATGATCGGCCAGAGTGAGCGCCATCATGGCCTCGCCCACGGGGACGGCTCTGATGCCGACGCAGGGGTCATGGCGGCCCTTGGTCATGATTTCGGTCTCGCTGCCGAATTTATCGATTGTTTTTCCCGGTCTGAGAATTGATGAGGTGGGTTTGACGGCAAATCTGGCGATGATCGCCTGGCCGGTTGAAATGCCGCCCAGAATACCGCCCGCATTATTTGAGGTAAAATCGGGCGCGCCGTTTTTTATGCGGATTTCATCGGCATTTTGCTCGCCCGTCAGGCCGGCGGCGGCAAAGCCCGCGCCGATTTCCACCCCCTTGACCGCCGGAATGCTCATCAGCCCCGAGGCGATGTCCTGATCGAGGCGGGAGAACAGCGGCTCGCCGAGACCGGCCGGGACGCCGCTGGCCATGATCTCGACCACCGCGCCGATGGAAGAGCCCGACAGGCGCACTTCATCGAGGTATTCTTCCCACAGTTTGGCCGTCTTGGCATCGGGGCAGAAGAAGGGATTATTTTCAACCTCATCCCAGTCCCAGCGGCTATAATCGATCGCATGCGGGCCGATTTGCACCAGAGCGCCCCTTACATCCATCGCGGGCACGATCTTGCGGGCGATCGCCCCTGCCGCCACCCGCATGGCGGTTTCGCGGGCGCTGGAGCGGCCGCCGCCGCGATAATCGCGGATACCGTATTTTTGCTGATAGGTAAAATCGGCATGGCCGGGGCGGAACTTGTCTTTAATCTCACTGTAATCTTTCGAGCGCTGATCGGTGTTTTCAATGATCAGCGAGATGGGGGCGCCGGTGGTGACCTGATTGCCACTCTCCTCGTCGGTGAATACGCCGGAGACGATGCGCACCTTATCGGGCTCGCGGCGCTGGGTGGTAAAGCGCGAGCGGCCCGGGCGGCGCTTGTCGAGAAACACCTGAATCTCGGCCTCAGTGACCGGGATTAGCGACGGACAGCCGTCAACGACCGCGCCGATCATGGGGCCATGGCTCTCGCCCCATGTGGTCATACGCAGCAACTTGCCAAAGGTGTTATATGACATGGAATAAGCCTTTCTTGCGCCCCGATACCGGGTATTTAATGGCCCCAATACTACAGATTAAATCCACTCAAGGCGATTGTCTTTTATCCGCATGATCTTGTCCTGCGGCGCGGGAAGATTTGGTGCGTGCTGGCGCGGGGCGTTGATGATGAGGACCTGCAAAATGCGCATCACGCCGCCATGGGCGACCATGATGGTGTTTTTGCGGGTTGCGTTCAGCCAGTCCCCTACCCGCTCGCTCATTTGGGCGTAGGATTCGCCGTTTGGCGGGCAAAAGTTCCAGCCCTCGGCATCACGCGCGGCGAGCAGGTGCGGGACTTCCTTGTGCAGGCCGGCGCGAGTGCGGCCCTCCCAGTCGCCGAATCTGACCTCCTTGAGGCGCGGATCAAGACGGTAGTCATCGGGTATCAACCCCAGTTCGGCGCGAATGAGCGCCATGGTTTCGCGGGCGCGGCCGAGCGGGCTGGAAACAAACGCAAAATCAACCGCATTTTTCACCGCGCCGGACAGGATGCCGCCATAAGCGCGCGCCTGGGCGCGGCCTTTGTTATTGAGCGGGATATTGCGCTGGCCCTGCATGCGCTTTTGCGCGTTCCATTCGGTCTGGCCGTGACGGATGACATAAATTTCGGGCACGCGAACGATCAGACAACGGAGATATCAGGCGCATCTTCCGCCTTCATGCCGACAACATGATAGCCCGAATCAACATGATGCACCTCGCCGGTCACGCCGCTGCCCATATCGGAGAGGAGATAAAGCCCGGCATTGCCCACCTGATCGGTGGTCACGGTGCGGCGCAGGGGCGAGTTGTACTCGTTCCATTTGAGGATATAGCGAAAATCGCCGATGCCCGAGGCGGCGAGGGTTTTGATCGGTCCGGCGGAAATGGCGTTGACGCGGATGTTTTTGGGGCCAAGATCCATGGCCATATAGCGTACCGAAGCCTCCAGCGCCGCCTTGGCGATCCCCATCACATTGTAATGCGGCATGACTTTTTCGGCGCCGTAATAGGTCAGGGTTACCAGCGCGCCGCCATCGGGCATCAGTTTTTCGGCCCGCTGGGCAATGGCGGTGAAGGAATAGCAGGAGATATCGAGGCTTTTGGTGAAATTCTCGCGGCTGGTGTCCACATAGCGCCCCGTCAGCTCGGCCTTGTCGGAATAGGCGATGGCGTGAACGAGGAAATCGAGCTTGCCCCATTTCGCTTCAATTTCGGCAAATACCGCATCGATGCTGCCCATATCCGAGACATCGCAAGGCAGTACGAAATCAGAATCGACGCTGGCGGCCAGCGGCACAACGCGTTTTTTCAGCGCATCGCCCTGAAAGGTAAAGGCCAGTTCCGCCCCCTGCCCGGCGCAGGCCCTGGCGATCCCCCAGGCGATAGAGCGGTTATTGGCAACCCCCATGATGAGGCCGCGCTTTCCTTGCATGAGTTGTTTTGCGCTCATAATAATCTTCCTGCAATGCGAATAAATCCCATGCGCATCCTACATATTGGCGCGCCAAGGTCCATAGCAAAGCAAAGTAATATTCAGTATTATTTCGTGATGTTCTTGATATGCAGCGCCTGAGTTTTAACATCCTTGCCCTTGATCTGCTTCCACAGGGCTTTCATCTGGTCAAGGCTGTTGATTTCGCATTGATCAACAAACCATCTGTCTTTTTTCTCGATCCCGGCCGCTTTCAAATCCGCCTCATCGGCGTCCGAGCAGGTGGGAAGGAGAATTTCAGCCTCTTTGTTCTTGAACAGGACGAGACCATAGAGGGTTTCGGGGCGGCCCTTTTTATCCTTGCCGGCCGCCTGGGCGATATAAACCCCGTCCTCGATCGGGTAAAAAAGATAGTCCGGCGAATCATCGTCCTTCAGGTTGGAATAGGCATTCCCCTTGCGGCTCAAGGTCACAACGGTGTTCTCGGCCTTGAAGGAGATTGTCTTGAACGGATAGACCGCATCGGCGGGTTTTAAAACAGGATCGTTGGAGACAAAACACCCTTGCAGAACCAGGGTGAATGCGCCGATCAGGAACAATTTAAGCAGATTAGGTTTCATAACGGGCTCCACGCGGATTATAAGGGGCGTCCTGCGCCATTTTTTTCATCAGGGTTTCAAGCTCCGGCGTGATTTTGGGCGGCATGGCGATACGCAGTTTCACCAGCAGATCGCCCGCCGCGCCGCCTTTGGGGTGCACTCCCTTGCCCTTGAGCCGCAACACGCGGCCGCCCGATGAGCCTGCCGGGATGCTCAATTGCACCGAACCGCCGGGGACCGGCACCGCAACCTTGCCGCCCAGCACGGCTTCATAAAGGGTGATCGGCAATTCCAGCTTCAAAGTCTTGCCGTCGCGCTCAAACAGGGGATGGCTCCCGACCTCGATGGTCACCAGGGCGTCTCCGGCCGGGCCGCCGCCCATGCCCAGCTCGCCCTGGCCTTTCAAGCGGATCACCTGAGCATCATTTACCCCGGCGGGGATCTTGACGTTGAGGGTTTTGCCATTGGGCATGGTAATGCGCCTTGTGGCGCCGTTCACCGCATCGAGAAAATCAACTTTGAGCGAATATTGCCGGTCCTGCCCCTTCATGCGCATGGTGCGCGCGCCGGCGCCGGGCCGCTGATTGCCGAAGATGCTTGAAAAAATATCCTCGGCGGAAAAGCCGGGCCCCTCTCCGGCGCCAAAGGGGTTGCCCTGTGCGCCCGGACCGTAAGACCCGCCGGCGCCGGGATGAAAAACCGGGTGGCCTTCGGCGTCAATCTCGCCGCGGTCAAACTGGGCGCGCTTTTCGGTATCGCTCAAAAGCTCATAGGCGGCGGCGGCTTCGGCAAATTTCTCCGAAGCCTTCTTGTCGGCGGAATTGGTGTCGGGGTGGTATTTTTTGGCCAGCCGCCGGTAGGATTTCTTGATATCCGCGGCGCTGGCGCCTTTTGAAAGCCCCAAAACGGCATATGGATCTCGCATTTGGTCAGGCCCCGTGAAAATAGAGGATTAAAGAGGAATATATGACTTGCTTTTCAGCTCAGACAATACAAATCTCGCGCGTGAAGTTTCAAACAAGATAGGTGCCTTTGGGGAAAAACCCAAGGGGGTGAGTTGCAGGTGCGCGAATATGACCGAAAATGGATTATTTAACAACAATGGCAAGGCGGTCGATCCTTTTGAAATTTTCGACTCCTGGCTCAGACAGGCCACCGCCTCGGAGCCCGATGACGCCAACGCCTTTGCGCTGGCCACCGTTGACAGCAATACCATGCCGAATGTGCGCATGGTTCTGCTCAAGGGCCATGACCGGCGCGGCTTTGTGTTTTATACCAATCTTGGCAGCGCCAAGGGCTCGGAGCTGAACCAGACCCCCTATGCCGCCATGCTGTTTCACTGGAAATCCCTGCGGCGGCAAATACGAGTGCGGGGCAAGGTAACCCCCGTGAGGGCTGAACAGGCGGATGCGTATTTTGCCTCACGGCCACGCGACAGCCGCATCGGCGCCTGGGCGTCAAAGCAGTCGCAGCCGCTGGAAAGCCGGTTTGCGCTGGAAAAACGGGTTGCGAAATTTGCGGCGAAATTCAATATCGGCCCGGTGCCGCGGCCGCAAAACTGGTCGGGCTATTGCATCTCGCCGCTGGAGATCGAGTTCTGGAAAAACGGCGCTTTCCGGCTGCATGACCGGATTGTATTCCGGCGCGCGGATGAAAGCGCGCCGTGGGAAAGCACGCGGCTTTACCCCTGAGCGGGAGACACAAGGCCGCGGACGCCGGCAATTGCAATTCAACCCGTTATGGCTGATGATTGGGTGAGCAAAAAGGATGTGATTCGATGAGCCTGCCCAATACACCGCCCGAGAAAGAAAACACCCTTGTTCTTACCGGGGCGAGCCGCGGCATCGGCCATGCCACCGTCAAACGCTTTTCAAGCGCCGGCTGGCGGGTGATTACCTGCTCGCGCCAGCCGTTTTCGGAATACTGCCCCTGGGAGGCGGGACCTGAAGATCATATCCAGATTGATCTTTCAAATCTGGAAAACACCATGGCGGGGATCGCCGAGATCAAGCAGCGGCTCAAATATAACGGCTCGCGCCTGACCGCGCTGGTGAACAATGCCGGGGTCTCTCCCAAGGGGCCAAATGGCGAGCGGCTGGGAACGCTGGAGACCTCGCCGGAGGACTGGAAGAATGTGTTCCATGTTAACTTTTATGCGCCCATCCTGCTGGCGCGCGGGCTGATCGACGAGTTGAGCGCGGCGAAAGGCTCGGTGGTCAATGTCACTTCAATTGCCGGAAGCCGGGTTCACCCCTTTGCCGGGGTGGCCTATGCGACCTCAAAGGCCGCCCTTGCGGCGCTGACACGGGAGATGTCGGCGGATTTTGGCCCTCACGGGGTGCGGGTCAACGCGATTGCGCCGGGGGAGATTGAAACATCGATCCTCTCACCCGGCACGGATAAAATCGTCGATAAAATCCCGCTGCGGCGTCTGGGGCAGCCCGAGGAGGTGGCGAAGGTGATCTATGCGCTGTGCACCGACACGACGAGCTATGTCACCGGCGCGGAAATCCACATCAATGGCGGCCAGCATGTATAGGGTATGTACCCTGTCAGGACATGTTTTGCGAGAGGATAAGGGCGGTTACGGTGTCCATGGTGCTAACATGGCCGGAAAACCATTCCGGCAGGGTCTGGCGGATATAATATGAGAAGGCGGCAAAGCCTTCTTCCGAACGCCAGTCGGCGCAAAATGACTGCATTTCGGCCCGCACCCGGTCGTGCTCGCTCTTGTGGATCGGATAGACCGGAACGCCGGCTTCGCGCATCATGCGCTCTTCATTGGAAAAGTGATATTCGACATGGTTGAGGAACTCGGAAATCAGAGCGCCCAGTTCCGCATCCACATCTTCTCCCGCCTCGCGTTTGCCAATCAGAACATCAAGCTCGTTCAAAAGCCGGATTTCCTCATCATGAACCGCATTCATGACGTCAAGAGCTACAGTGGGTATAAAACCTTCGGCAATCAGCATTCATTTTCACCTTTCATTGACTCAGGGGAAGGTTTAGCTGAAAACGGATGCAAAAATCCTTGATCAATGTCATATCGTGTTTTTTTCATGCGAACAAATCCAGTGTGAACCGGATTTGCAGCCGCGATTTAAAAAGGTAGGGTTCAACTCATGGCATCCTTGCACGGAAAGACCCTGTTTATCACCGGAGCGAGCCGGGGCATCGGCCTTGCCATTGCGCTCAGGGCCGCGCGCGAGGGGGCCAATATCGCCATTGCCGCCAAGACCGATAAGCCGCATCCCAAACTTCCCGGCACCATTCATAGCGCGGCGGAGGAAATCCGCGCGGCGGGCGGGCAGGCGCTGGCGCTGGTCTGTGATATCCGTTTTGAGGATCAGGTGGCCGATGCGGTGGCGAAAACGGCGGCTGAATTTGGCGGCATAGATATTTGCGTCAACAATGCCAGCGCCATATTTCTTGCCGGAACCCTGCAAACACCGATGAAACGCTTTGATCTCATGCACAGCGTCAATGCACGCGGCACTTTCATGGTGTCGAAAACCTGCCTTCCCTTTCTGGCGAAATCGGATAATCCGCATATTCTCACCCTTTCGCCGCCGCTTGACATGAAGGCCAGATGGTTCGGGCCGCATGTGGCCTATTCCATGGCCAAATTCGGCATGTCGATGGCGGTGCTGGGCATGGCGGCGGAGTTTCACGGCAACGGGATCGGCGTCAACGCCCTGTGGCCGCGAACGGTGATTGCAACCGCGGCGGTGCAAAACCTGCTGGGCGGTGATATGCTGACAAGAGCCAGCCGCAAGCCGCAGATTGTCGCCGATGCGGCTCAT
>CAZIVB010000056.1:0-12362 GCA_964542565.1 uncultured Hyphomicrobiales bacterium
CAGATGAAATGCTCATCGATCTGATCGGCCTGGGTCACGCCTTCAAGCTCGACACGGACACCAACCTGAATGCCATTGGCAAGAGTTGTTGTGGCGGTGAACCAGATTTCAGACAACCACGGAACAACAGTCTGGCTGCCGCCATTTGCTGAACCTGGAGTTTTGAGATAAAAGAAACCACCAAAAGCTGTACCGGATACGGTCACTTCGAAGCCTTCGTCAACAGGTGCCGGCAGCGGAGCCGGCTCAAGGTCTGCAGCCATCACGGAACCGGCGATCAAGCCACCCGCGATAAGAGCTGTTGTGCCCAAAAGCGCTTTTTTCATTTGTCAAATCCTCTCTCTTGAGTTTTCATCTCTCGCGGAAAATCCGCTTGATCTGTTTAATGGCCTGTTGGAATTCCCCCTCGACGGATCATCCCCTCGCAAGCTCATGGGAACCATAATTGTGATTTACGCGATAAGATCAAGCACAAAGCAAACCCCGAAACCCGATTGGCAGGTAGTGTTGCATGAAAAACACATTTTCACCGTCCCGGAGCAAATTTTATTAAAATTTTATTAAAAACCCACCGCCGATTTTGATTAATTCTGTCCTGGCAAACCATCCCGGCGATCCGTAAATCCGTTATTTATTGCGGAAAAAGCTGGTTTGGACGCACAAGGAAGGGCATTTTGACCCTGACTGATTCTAAAGGCGATCTGAGAACAAGGCGGCAGGACAAGATCACATGGTCAAACTGAACAAAATCTACACACGAACCGGCGATAACGGCACAACCGGACTTGGCGACGGCCGGAGAATCGCCAAGCACCACAGGCGGGTCGCGGCCTTTGGAACCATAGATGAAGCCAATGCCGCAATCGGCATGGCGCGGCTTCATACCAAAACCGGTCACCCCGGGCTTGATGCCGTTCTGGCCAGGATACAAAACGATCTGTTCGATGTCGGCGCTGATTTGTGCACGCCGGCAACAAAGGTGCAAAAAACGCAGGATTTGCGCATCAGTCAAAACCAGATTGACCGCCTTGAGCACGAAATTGACCGGCTCAACGCCGATCTTGAGCCGCTCACCTCCTTTGTACTGCCCGGCGGCTCGGCGGCGGCAAGCGCTCTGCATCTGGCGCGCACCATCATTCGCCGGGCGGAGCGGGTCATGGTAGAGTTGAACGCAGACCCGGATGAAAATGTCAGTGATCCGGCGCTGAAATATATCAACCGGCTTTCCGATTTGCTGTTTGTCATGAGCCGTTATGCAAATGATAAAGGCAACAGCGATATTTTATGGAAACCGGGCGAAAATCTTTAGGTTTCATGCCTGAACGGCCCTCCTGCTCCCCGCCGCCCTTGCCCAAAATCCCTGAGGGCGGCGGGAAAGAGGAGCGGGAGGCCCTGAGACAAAATGAAAAGGACAGCCCTTGTTTTTGCCCCTGAAGGATAACAATCCGCTGGTCATTATTTCCTGGCAGTTTGTCACCGCAAGCCTGATTGGCGTCAATATCCTCATTTTCATGCTTTTCCAGAGCGGCCTTGTTCTGCCTGTGGCGCAGGCAGCGAATATGAATTACGGCATGATCCCGGCGGTTATCCTTGCTATTGCCGAGCCTGACCCGCGATTCGCCGCCATCCCGGGGAACCTCACCTTGCTGACCTATATGTTCTTGCATGGCGGCTGGATGCATCTGCTCTCCAATATGGCGTTTTTGTGGGTTTTCGGCGACAATATCGAAGACGCCATGGGGCATTTCAGATTTTTGATCTTCTATCTTCTGTGCGGCCTTGCCGCCGGCCTGACCTATGCCCTGATGACCCAGAACCAGCAGGCGCCGCTGATCGGCGCCTCCGGCGCGGTTTCGGGAATCATCGGCGCCTATCTGATCCTTCACCCGAAGGTCAAGATATGGATTTTGCTGTTCTGGCGCATCCCGGTCAAAATCCCGGCCATGTTTGTTCTCGGCGGCTGGGCGCTTTTGCAAATCATCTCGCTTATGGGAAGCGATAGCGGCGATGTCGCCTGGTGGGCCCATCTGGGCGGGCTGGCGGCGGGGATTATCCTGACCCCCCTTTTCAAACGCCCTGAAGTGGCGCTGTTTGACCGCGACAAGACGCATTGACAGCAGCGATCAAAGCGCTAAAGAATGTAAAAAAGCCAAACAGACGAAGTTGCAATAGCCTTGCAATGCCCAGGGTTGAAAATGCATGAGTGAAAAGGCAAAGCCGATGAAGCTACTGGTCCCCGTCAAAAGGGTTGTCGATTACAAGGTGAATATTCGCGTCGCCGGCGATGGCAGCGGCGTCGAGCTGGCCAATGTCAAAATGTCAATGAACCCGTTTGACGAAATTGCCGTTGAGGAGGCCATCCGGCTCAAGGAAGCGGGTCTGGCAAGCGAGATTATCGCCGTTTCCATCGGCCCGGCCCAGGCGGCCGAGACGATTCGCACCGCGCTGGCCATGGGCGCCGACCGCGGCATTCTGGTCAAGTGCGAAGGAAATGTCGAACCTCTCAGCGTCGCCAGAATCCTGCAAAAAATTGTCGCCGCCGAAGAGCCGGGGCTGGTTATTCTGGGCAAACAGGCGATAGATGATGATTGCAACCAGACCGGCCAGATGCTCGCCGGCCTGCTGGGCTGGGCGCAGGGAACCTTTGCCTCAAAACTTGAGCTTGAAGACGGCGCGCTGAAGCTGACCCGCGAGGTGGATGGCGGTCTGCAAACCCTTTTCCTGACCCTTCCGGCGGTGATCACCACCGATCTGCGCCTCAATGAGCCGCGTTACGCCTCGCTGCCCAATATCATGAAGGCCAAGCGCAAACCCGTGGCCGAAAAAACCCCGCAGGATTACGGCGTCGATACCGCCCCGCGCCTGGAGGTTCTGGAAACAAAACAACCCGAAGCCCGCAAGGCCGGCATCATTGTGGAGAGCACTGCCGAGCTTGTGGAGCGGCTGAAAAATGAAGCGGGGGTAATCTGATGGCGATTTTAATTCTTGGCGAACACGACAATTCACATCTGGGCGATGCGACGCCGCGAACCTTGAGCGCGGCGCTGGAAATCGGCAATGATGTGGATATCCTCATTGCCGGCGAGGATTGCGCCGGGGTTGCCGGCGCAGCGGCAAAACTGAACGGCGTGCGCAAGGTCCTGCTGTGCCAAAGTCCGCTTTACGCTCATATGCAGGCGGAAAACACCGCCGCCCTGCTGGCTCCCCTGATGGCGGATTACGAAGCTTTTCTCGCCCCGGCGACAGCCAATGGCAAAAGCATCGCGCCGCGCCTTGCCGCCCTGCTGGATATACAGCAAATCTCCGAGATTACCGCCGTTCTGGCCAAAGACACGTTCGAGCGCCCGATCTATGCCGGTAACGCCGTCCAGAATGTGCGCTCAAACCAGGAAAAAAATATCATTACGGTAAGGACAACCGCCTTTGCTCCGGCTGAAGCGGGCGCGGATGCGCCCGTTGAGAGCCTGGAGGCGGGTGAAGATACCGGCCTGGCCAGATTTGTTGGCGAAGAGCTCAGCCAGTCGGACCGCCCCGAGCTCTCATCGGCCAAAATCGTTATTTCCGGCGGCCGCGGCATGGGCTCGGCGGCAAACTTTGATATGCTGGAGCGCATTGCCGACAAACTGGGCGCCGCCGTTGGCGCCAGCCGCGCCGCGGTGGATGCGGGCTATGTCAGCAATGAATATCAGGTCGGCCAGACCGGGAAAATGGTGGCGCCCGAGCTTTACATAGCCGTGGGCATTTCCGGCGCCATCCAGCATCTGGCGGGCATGAAGGAATCCAAGGTGATCGTCGCCATCAACAAGGATGAAGACGCGCCCATTTTCCAGATCGCCGATTACGGGCTGGTGGCGGATTTGTTTACCGTTCTGCCCGAGCTTGAGGAATTGCTGTAAACGGTTACAATTGAAAATCCTGGCAACATTGAAGAAACACGAAAGTTAAGGCGCAAAAAGATGGAAATTAAAAAAGTCGGCGTGATCGGCGCCGGCCAGATGGGCAACGGCATTACGCATGTCTGCGCCCTGGCCGGTTATGATGTTGCACTCAATGATGTCTCGCTTGAGCGCATTGAAAAGGCCCTTGCCACCATTAACGGCAATCTCAGCCGCCAGTGCTCCTCAGGCAAAATTACGCCAGAGCAGCGCGACGCCGCCCTTGAGCACATTTCCATTGCCGAAAATTTTTCCGATCTTGGCGATGCCGATCTGGTCATCGAAGCGGTGGTGGAAAACGAGGACATCAAATGCGAGATTTACAAACAGCTCTGCCCGTCCTTGAAACCAAGCGCCCTGCTCGCCAGCAACACCTCCTCAATCTCCATCACCCGGCTGGCGTCAGCCACCGACCGGCCGGAAAACTTCATGGGCATTCATTTCATGAACCCGGTGCCGCTGATGGAACTGGTCGAGCTGATCCGCGGCATTGCCACCGAAGCCGAAACTTTTGACGCCGCCAAGGTTTTTGTCCAGACTCTGGGCAAAACCTATGCGGTTGCCGAGGATTTTCCCGCCTTCATGGTCAACCGCATCATCATGCCGATGATCAATGAGGCCATTTACACCCTTTATGAAGGGGTCGGCACCGTAAAAGCCATCGACACGGCGATGAAATTGGGCGCGCATCACCCCATGGGGCCGCTGGAGCTGGCGGATTTTGTCGGTCTGGATACCTGCCTCGCCATTATGCAGGTGCTTTATGACGGGCTGGCCGATTCCAAATACCGTCCCTGTCCGCTGCTGGTCAAATATGTCGAGGCCGGCTGGCTGGGGCGCAAATCGGGCCGCGGCTTTTACGACTACCGCAGCGATACGCCGGTGCCCACGAGGTAGGGAAGCGGTTTATTTCTGCGCGATAATTTCGCGTATCAGTGTTTTAAACTCATCGGAATCCCATTCCGCCGGCCCGGCAAGACGCCCGACCTCGCGCCCCTGCCTGTCGATGAGCAAAGTGGTGGGATAGCCCCGGATGGCAAGCTTGCGCCGCACTGCGATGGCTTTGTCGTTATAAACCTTCAGGGCGGAAAACTTGTATTTGCGCAAATACCTCTCCGGCACATCGGGGCCGCCCTTGTCAACGCTGAGCGCCACGACTTCAAAATCTTTCCCGCCAAGCTCTTCTTGCAGACGGTTGAGGGTCGGCATTTCCTTGCGGCAGGGCGGACACCAGGTCGCCCAGATATTCAGCAGCACAACCCGGCCTTTCCAGGCCGCAAGCTTCAGCGGGCCGCCTTTGGCGTCGGTGAAGTTGATTTCCGGCATTTCCCTTGGTGTTTCAAGACGAATAAAACCGCTTAATTGCCCTCCCGCCTTTGAGGATGCATATTGAGCATTGCCCTGATCGCGGGTTTTCATATAGACAAGCCCCAGGCCAATACCAACAAGGACAATGCCTGAAATCACAAACGGCAGGACACTTCGCTTTTTTGAAACGGTACCGGACATTGCATCAACCTCATCTTCCAACAGCAAAAACGAATCAGATCCCATGAAAAACAGCATGTGGGGCGGACGCTTCGCCGCCGGGCCCGATCAACTTATGGAGGAGATAAACGCCTCCATTGAATTCGACAAGCGCCTTTATGCGCAAGACATCTCGGGCTCCATTGCCCATTGCGAGATGCTGGCCGCCACCGGCATCATCCCAGTCGGCGATTCGAAAACCATCATAGATGGTCTGAACACGATCAGGGCGCAAATTGAAAGTGACAAATTCACCTTCTCACGCAAACTTGAAGATATCCATATGAATATCGAGGCCGCCCTGGCCGATCTTGTCGGCCCGGTTGCCGGCAAATTGCACACCGCCCGCTCGCGCAATGATCAGGTGGCGACCGATTTCCGCCTCTATATCCGCGATCAGGTGGATGTGCTGGATGAGCAGATCAGCGCCCTCATGCTGGCGCTGGCGAAAAAGGCGCATGAGCATGCCGCCCTCGTCATGCCCGGCTTTACCCATCTGCAAAGCGCCCAGCCGGTCACCTTCGGGCATCATTGCCTCGCCTATGTCGAAATGTTCGCCCGTGACCGCGGCCGCCTCAAGGATGGCCGCAAGCGCCTCAATGTCTCGCCGCTGGGCGCAGCAGCGCTGGCTGGCACATCCTTTCCCATCGACCGGGAAATGACGGCAAGGGCTCTGGGCTTCGATGCCCCCATGCGCAATTCGCTCGATGCGGTCTCGGACCGCGACTTTGTGCTCGAAATTCTCGCCAACGCCTCGATCACCGCCGTGCATCTCTCGCGCCTGGCGGAAGAAATCGTCATCTGGTCCACCAGCGCCTTTGGTTTTGCCAAACTCTCCGACGCCTTTACCACCGGCTCGTCCATCATGCCGCAAAAACGCAACCCGGACGCCGCCGAGCTGGTGCGCGCCAAATCCGGCCGCATTATCGGCGCCCTGCAAAGTCTGCTGGTCGTCATGAAGGGCCTGCCGCTGGCCTATTCCAAAGACATGCAGGAGGACAAGGAACCCGCCTTTGACGCCCTGCCCTCGCTTTCCATCGCCCTTGCCGCCATGACCGGCATGATCGGCGATATTGAACCCTGCCCCCGCGCCATGCGCAAGGCGGCCGGGGCGGGGTATGCCACCGCAACCGATCTGGCCGACTGGCTGGTGCAGGTGCTGGGGATGCCGTTCCGCGAGGCGCATCACGTCACCGGCGCCATCGTCTCGCGCGCCGAAGAGATGGGCAAAACGCTGGACAAGCTGCCCATTGAGATCATGCAGGAGATCGAGCCGCGGATCACAGCGGAGGTGTTTAACGTCCTCAGCGTGACCAATTCGGTGAAAAGCCGCACCTCCTTTGGCGGCACCGCGCCGGTGAATGTGCGCCGCGCCGCACGGCGCTGGTTAAAGGCACTGGAAAAGGCCGCGCCGAAGGGTTAGGCTTGCGTCATGAAAAAAACATTTGTCCTCATATTCGCCCTGATGCTCACCCTTGGCGCCTGCGGCCGCAAGGGACCGCTTGAGATGCCCCCGAATACACCGGAACCGGACAAGGACAAACCGGTCATTCTTGATCCCCTCGTCAAATAACACGCATAATCCGGCAATTACCCCTCATTCTTACAGGCTTTAACCGATGGATCACTTCGACTACAAGGGCGGCGTCCTGCATGCCGAGGAGCTCTCGATAGAAGAAATCGCCCGCGAGACCGGCACACCGTTTTATGTCTATTCCACCGCAACCCTCACCCGCCATTATCAGGTCTTCTCACGCGCCTTTGCCGGTTTTGACACCCTGGTATGCTATTCGGTGAAGGCCAATTCCAATATCGCGGTCTTAAAAACCCTTGCTGATCTGGGCTCGGGCATGGATGTCGTCTCCAGAGGCGAGCTGCGCCGCGCCCGCGCCGCCGGGGTGCCGGGGCAAAAGATCGTTTTTTCCGGCGTTGGCAAAACCCGGGAGGAGATGGCCGAGGCGCTGGATGAGAATATCTACTGTTTCAATATCGAATCCGAGCCTGAACTGGCGGCTTTAAGCGAGGTGGCCTCGGCAAAAGGGGCAAAGGCCCCGGTGGCCCTGCGCATCAACCCGGATGTGGACGCCCGCACTCATGCCAAAATCTCCACCGGCAGGGCCGAGGACAAATTCGGCATTCCCTGGCGGCGCGCCCGTGAAACCTATGCCATGGCGGCAAAACTGCCCGGCATTCGCGTCACCGGCATAGACATGCATATCGGCTCCCAGCTCACCGAACTTGAACCGTTTTCAAACGCCATTTCGCGCCTTGGCGATCTGGTGCGCGAGTTGCGCGCCTCGGGTCATGAGATCAATCATTTTGACTTTGGCGGCGGTCTTGGCATCCCTTACAGGCGCGGCAACGCACCGCCGCCGCATCCGGACGAATACGCTGTAATGGTCAGGAAACTGGCCGCCGAGTTTGATTGCCGTCTGGTTTTTGAACCGGGCCGGATGATCGCCGGCAATGCCGGAATTCTGGTGGCGAAAATTATCTATATCAAGCAGGGCGAAAACAAAACCTTCGCCATAGTTGACGCCGCCATGAATGATCTGGTGCGCCCGACGCTCTATAGCGCCCATCACGATATTCTCCCGGTTCGCGCCGCAGAGCCCGGCGCGCCGGAACGCGAATACGACATCGTCGGCCCGATCTGCGAATCGGGCGATTTTCTCGCCAAATCGCGCAACCTCCCCCCCCTTGCCGCCGGTGATCTCGTTGCCGTGATGTCGGCCGGCGCTTATGGCGCGGTGCTTTCGGGAACCTACAATACCCGGCCCCTGATCCCGGAAATCCTGGTCAATGGCGCCGATTACGCCGTGATTCGCCAACGCCAGAGCTATGAGGCGCTATTGGGGCTTGATGCGCTGCCCCCGTGGCTGTGAACTCGCTTCGCGGGTCCTCTCATGCTAGAGTGGCGATGAAATGCAGCGCCAGACACATATCGAGCCTCCGGAACCGGTCATAGAACTCCCCGCCGCCCTGCGCCGCAAACGCGCCCTGGCGCGCGCTGTCCTCATCTGGGAAAAACTGTGGCCCGCCCTGTGGCCGCCGCTGGGCGTTATCGGCTTGTTCGCGCTAAGCGCCATGGCGGGGTTATGGCGCGATCTGCCGTTTTATGTCCATATCGGCGCCCTTGCCCTGTTCGCGGTCTTGCTGATTCTTGCCGTTTTGCCCCTGCGGCGCCTGCAATGGCCGCGCAAAAGCGAGGCGCTGCGCCGGTTGGAGCTGGCTTCAGGGCTTGAGCACCGGCCCCTGTCATCGCTTTTTGATACATTGAGCCTGGGGCTGGATGACGCCTCGACGCGGCGGCTCTGGCAGGCCCACAAACAGGCCTTGAAGACATCGGCGCGCCAATTGAAAACCGGCTGGCCCGCGCCCGGTCTTGCCCGGCGCGACCCTTATGCCCTGCGTGCATTGCTGCTTCTTCTGCTCATTCCCGCCTATCTTTATGCCGGGCCCGAATGGAACCGCTCGCTCATGCAGGCGCTCAATCCCGCCCATGGCTATGAGCCGCAAATCATCACCATGGACGCCTGGCTCAAACCCCCGGCCTATACCGCCGCGCCGGCGCTTTTTCTCGCTCAGGGCCAAATTGCACAGGACCGGCCCGCCGAGGGGAAATTCAGCGCCCCGGTGGGAAGCGAGCTTGTCATTCGTCTCAGCGGCACCGGGCAAGCGCCGCGTTTGATCCTGGATGGCAAGAGCGGAAAATCCAGCTTTATCCGCAAGGCCGACCGGGTCTGGGAGGCAAGGCGCAATCTTGCGCAATCGGGCCCTGTTGGCGTTTGGGCCAGCGGGCGCGGTATCGCCTCCTGGCAGTTTGAGCTTTTACCCGATGCGCCGCCGCAAATCCGCCTGGTAAAAAGACCCGAAACCACCCCCTCCCAGGTCCTGAAGCTGACCTATGAGATGAGCGATGATTACGGCGTCAAACAGGCCGCAGCAAAATTCCGCCTCAAAACCTCATCGCAAAGCCGGGATACTTCGCCCCCGCTGGTGAAACCGCCCGGTTTTTCCCTGCCGGTTTTTAGCGGACAAGGCGCCGCAAAACCCCAGGTGATCTACCGCGATCTGACGGCGCATCCCTGGGCCGGGCTGGAGGTGGAGCTCACCTTGAGCGCCCGCGACGGGGCCGGTCAGGAGACGGCAAGCCAGCCGGTTTATTTCCGGTTGCCCGAGCGCGTCTTCACCAAAGCGCTGGCAAAAGCCATTATCGAGCAAAGACGTCTGCTGGCGCTCGACCCTGAAAACCGCTGGATTGCCGGCACTGCTCTGGACGCGCTGAGCATGGCGCCCGAGCGCTTTATAAAAAATTCCGGCATTTATCTAGGTCTGCGCACCGCTTACCGCGCCCTGCACCAGATTGACGATGAAATTGACCTGAGCGGCGTCATGAGCCTGCTCTGGGACATTGCGCTGGATGTCGAAGGCGGGGATCTTACCGCCGCCGCGCGCAATTTGCGTCAGGCGCAGGAAAAACTGCGCCGCGCCCTTGAGCAGGGGGCATCGGATGATCAAATCGCAAAACTGATGCAGCAGCTTAAAAATGCCCTGGGGCAATATCTTGAAGAGATGCGCAAAAGAGCCGCCGCGGCAAAACCGGGATCGCCGCGGCAAAGACTGCTCAACAACAGGGTTATCCGTCCGCAGGATTTGACCAAAATGCTCGACGAGCTTGAAAACCTCGCCCGAAGCGGCGCCAGGGACGCGGCGCGGCAGATGCTGTCGAAACTTCAGGACCTGCTGGAGAATCTCACCGCCGCACCCGGCCCCCATGAGGACCGCGAAGACCAGGCGATGAACAAATGGATGGAGGATTTCGACAAGTTGATGCGCGAGCAGCAAAAATTGCAGGAGGAAACCTTCTCAAAGCGCAAACCCGAAACCGGCAACCGGAGCGAAAACAGCCGTGCACCGGAGCGGAGCGGCAAAAAACCGCCCGGCGGCGAAAAGGGTGAAAAACAGGGCCGGATGAAGGCCGGAAAAGACGGGCAGCAAGGCAAACCGGCCCGGCGTCAGCGTGAATTGCAGGGGCGGCAAAAGGCCCTGCGCCGCACCTTGCAGGGCCTGAGCAGGCAACTTGGCAAGATGGGCCTGAAAGCACCCGACCCCTTCGGCCGCGCCGGCGAGGCCATGGAGCGGGCCGGGAAGCAGCTTGGAAAAGGACGCAACGGCGATGCCGCCGGTGAGCAGGGAAAAGCGCTCGATAATCTGCGCCGCGCCATGCGCTCCATCGCCCGCCAGATCATGCGCCGCATGGCCCGCAACGCCGGCGGCGGACCACAAGGCAAAAACCGCGTCGATCCGCTGGGGCGCACTTTGCCCTCCGATCAGCTCGGCAGCAATGAAAGAATGCGAAGATCCGGCAATGCGGGCATGAAAGAAGCGTTCCGGCTGCGCAATGAGCTCAAGCGCCGTCTGGGCGAGCGCTCAAGGCCCGAGCCCGAACGGCAATATCTTGAACGCCTGCTGCGCTGGTTTTAAATCCGGTCCGGGAGAAACGATAAAATCTATTTTTCGCCGCGCGCCTTCTTGATCGCCGGGATGATAATTCTTTCCAGATCCCTGGGCGCAATCGGCCCGATATGCTTGTAACGGATAATCCCCTTGCCATCGATCACATAGGTTTCGGGCACGCCGTAAACCCCGAAATCGATGCCGGTGCGGCCTTTTTTATCAAAACCTATGGCGTCAAAGGGATTGCCCAGCTGGTTGAGAAACCCGATTGCCTTGCTTGTTGTGTCCTTGTAATTGAGCCCCACAAGCGGCGCGATGTTCATTTTGGCGAAGCGCTCCAGAACCGGATGCTCCGTGCGGCATGCGGTACACCATGAAGCCCAGACATTGAGGACATGAACCTTCCCCTTGCGCAAATCGGCCGAGGACAGGCCCGGAACGGGTTTGCCGTCACGGTTCAGCCCGGCAATCGCCGGCAAATCAAATTCGGGCACCGGTTTGCCGATCAGAACCGAAGGCAGATTGGAAGGATCGCCACTGGAAAGCTGATAGAAAAACAGCCCCGCCAGCCCGCCAAACAGCACAACCGGCAAAAAGGCCATCCAGATGGGGCGTTTTTTTGGCGCATCGGGCGTTTCCTGGGCGATATCATCTGTCATGCTGAGACCTTTTTTTACGGTGCTTTATCCATGGCGCGGGCGCTGGGACGTTTTGGCGTCCCCTTGTCTTGCAGTCTCTGGAGCAGCCTCGCCTGCCGTTTAAGATCGCTCCAGATGTAAAATGTAAGTCCGATCAGAACGAGAGCGGAAACCCCGTAAGCCGCCCAGATAAAAAACGCGTATTTACCCATGATAACCACCCTCCGCCTGGGCCAGACGCATATTGCGCACCCTGCGGCGCAGGATTTCCGCCCGCATGGCGGCCAGTATAAGAGCCGTGAACAGCACCATATAGGCCCCGATCATGATCAGCAGGGGGATAAGAATGCTGGAATGAATGGCCGGACCGCCGCCCTTCACGATGCTGGCGGGCTGGTGCAATGTGTTCCACCAGTCCACCGAGAATTTGATAATCGGAATATTGATCGCGCCCACAAGCCCCAAAATAGCCGCCGCCCGCCCGGCCTGTATCGGCTCTTCGATCATCTGCCACAGGGCCATATAGCCCATATAGAGCAAGAACAGCACCAGAACCGAAGTAAGCCGCGCATCCCAGACCCACCAGGCGCCCCACATGGGCTTGCCCCAGATCATACCGGTCATCAGGGCAAGAAAAGCAAATGCCGCGCCGATCGGTGCGGTTGACTTGGCGGCGACATCGGCCAGAGGGTGCTTGAAAATCAGGGAAATTGCACTGGCAAGAGCAATATAACCATAGCAGAATGTGCCCATCCATGCCGCCGGGACATGAATGAACATGATGCGCACGGTTTCGCCCTGC
>CAZIVB010000057.1:0-12338 GCA_964542565.1 uncultured Hyphomicrobiales bacterium
CGCGTCGGCTTCAAGATCGAGGCTTCCGGTCAAATCCGCCGGGGGCAGCTCGTCAAGCGGCGCTTTCCACTTAAAGGCGTCCAGCTTGCCGGTAACCGGGGACACCGGGGCCCATTTTTGCGATACCCGCCCATCGGCGATCCACACCGGATCGCGCTGCGCCCGAAGCGCCCGCGCCAGCCATTCGCGCACCTTGCCCTTGTCGCCGAACTCGCCATCTTCAATCTGCGCCATCAAGGCGCAAATGCGCTGGGTGGGCGTCTCCAGGAAGGGTTCAAGCGCCTCACGCGCCAGCCCCCATTGCCGGGCGCTGATCGCCGCGCGCGCCAGCGCCACGGCCGATTCCAGGTGATTTGGGTTTTTGTGGACCAGAAAGCGGATGCGTTTGAGCCGCGCCGCCGGTTTATCGCCCAGTTTCAAATGGGCGTAAACCTCCGCCAGATCAGGATGTGGCGAGAGCTTCCATGTCTTTTCAAGCACCTTGGCCGCCTTGGCAATACGCCCCTTTTGCGCCAGCAGCCGCCCGGCGATCACCGCTGCCGGGACAAGATCATTGGCGCCCTTATGCGCCTGCAAGGCCAGATCAAGGGCTTTTTCCGGGTTGTTTTCTTCCGCTTCCATCGCCTGGGCGGTGAGCAAAACCGCCATCTGGCGTTGATATTCGTTCTTTGAGACAAGGTGATATTGCTTGCTTTTGGCCAGGGTTTGCGAGGCGGCGACCCAGTCGCCCTCCGCCGATTGCAAATCCAAAAGCGCCGGTGCGCCCCATGGCGAATCAGGCTCAAGGCGCACGGCGCGCTCGGCGATAACTTTTGCTACCTGCATATCGCCGACCCGGCGTGCCTCCAGAAACAGCCCGTGCAGCCCGAGCGCCTGGGTTTCCTCGCGCTCCAGCATGGTGCGGTAAACATCCGATGCCCCTGCCGCATCGCCTTTAAGCTCGGCGGACTGGGCCTGAAGCAGCAGGGTCAGGGGCTCGTCGGGCAGCAGCTTGCGCGCTTTTGCCCCCAGTTTTTCTGCCCTGCGGCCATGCCCGGCGCTCACCGCCAGCAGACCGCGTGATAACGCCTCAAAGCCCTTGCGCTGGCGCCTCTGGCGCACCGCGCCCGCCGCTGCTGCCGGTGCGGCCAGAATATTCTTGATCAGGCGGATCAGCCAATAGAGCGCGGTAAAGGCGATCAGCCCCGCAATGGCGGCCACCAGAACGCTGATGCGGATTTCATAGCCCTGCCAGTTGGCGGTGATATATCCAGGCTGGTCCGACAGCCAGACCGCCCCGGCGGCGGCGGCGGCGACAACGACAAAAAAAACGAGAAGCCGTATCATATCCGCTACTCCCCCTTGCCGCCGGAATACACCAGCGCGCCCAGATCAGCGGCAAATTTTTCCGCTGCCAGCCGCGCCTGCGCCGCCTTGATCCAGGGTGCGGTTTTTTGCCGCGCATCGCCGCTGAAACCTTCCGCCTCTTTCAGCGCCAGGGCCAGCTTGCCCTGCTCCAGATAGGCCGCAACCCGCGAGGCCACCGCGCCGCTGCTTGTTCCCGCCGCCGGGCCGGTGCGGCGCACCGAGACAACCGAACCGGCGCTTTTCATGATCTTGCCCATCAGCCCGGAGCCGCCATCAAGAATATTCTGCGCCTCCAGGGTCTGGCGTAAAGCGCTGAAGCGGGCGCGCAACTCATCAACGGTCAAAATCCCCTCTCCCGCCAACGCGCCGACATTTGCAGGTATTTTAACCTCCGGCGCAACCTCGATAAAGGCAAACAGGGCGTCCTTGAACGCGCCGCCGCTGAGCAGATCGCGCTGCAAGCGGTTGGCGTTTTGCACTTTCGCCGCCAGTTTTTGCTGCTGCGCCAGCGCCGCCTGCACCGATTTGACATCCTGCAAGCGCGCATCAATGGCGTTCAGCTTGGCTTCAGCATCGGAAATCCCGGCGGTCAGTGTCTCCAGCTTTTCGATCTTGCCGTTCAGCTCAGCGCGCACCGCCTTGATCCGGTCCGCCAGCGCATTCAGCGCTCCCGAGCGGCCGCCATCACCGATTTTCAGCGTATCGGCCGCCTTGCCGACCACCCCAAGCGCGTTTTGCAACCCGGCAAGCTTTTCGCTCAAACCCTTCAGACGCTCATCCAGAGCGGCGATCTTGCCGATATCATGGCCGAACGCCGCCAGTTTGTCCCGCAAGCGGCGCAGCTCGTCCGCGCGCGCCGCATCGCGCCCGCCCAGATCGGAAATGGATTTGCTGATCCGGGTCAGCGATTTCTCCAGCAGCGAAATTTGCGGCGTAACGTCGGGCGGCACCGCCGGCATGGATTGCAGCGTATTGCGCAAACCCGCCATATCCTGCTCAAGGCGCTTGAACTTGTTGCCCAGCAGCGAAATGCGCACCCCGGCCGAACTTGGCGCGCCGCCGCCCTTGGTCCCGGCCTCGACAACCGCCTTTTCGATATCCTTGAGCCCCCGGAACACATCCTCAACCTGACCGGCCAGCCGCCCGGAGGTGGATTTGACCGCCGCAAGCTCCTTGCCCAGTCGGGCGATTTCGGCGGCGCGTTTTTGCACCTGCGCCGTATTGGCGGCAATGGAGGGCCCAAGCTGCGCCCTTGCCTTGCTTTCCGCTTCCAGCTTGCGCGCCAGATCATCAGCCGCCTTTAGAGCCGATTGCGCTGCGGTATTGATGGCGGCAAGAGATTTGGCGTTGGTTTTGACGGCAGATTCCAGACCCGAGACATTTGAACTCACGCGCCCCATCTCGTCCTTGAGTGCTGCTACGGACGCATTGGCTTTGGCCGCCATATCGGAATAAAGCTGCATCTGGTTCCGGGTCTTGTCCGCCAGCGCCCCGAGGCTCGCCTCGTTTTGTTTCGCCGCCTGGTTTATCCGCTTCTCCAGCCCGGCCACAGCTTCAAGTATCTGCGCCTTGTCATCGTCGCGAAGCCCGATCAGCTTGAAATACAAGAGCCCGTAAGCCGCCCCCAGCGCCAATGCCGCGCCGGTTATGGCGGCGATCAGAAACAGGCCAAAGCCGCCGCGCTTTTGCGCTGCGGCCGGCGCTGCGGTTTTTTCATTGTTATCGGGTGATTGACCCTTTGGCGATGATCCTGCCGGTTTTGCCCCGGCTGGTTTTTCCGCCGCCGGTTCGGGCGCCTCCGCCTTGCCTGCTTCGGTTTTATCCGAAGGGGTTACATCCTCGGCCGTAAGCTCGATCGTGCGCCCACGGGCTGATTTTTGCGCTTTTGCCTGCGGCGTCTTTTTACCGGCGCCCGCCTTTTTAGCACTCTCCGATTTATCCGTCATCTGACCTCTGAATACCAATCGATTTGCAAAAAGAATTTGTACATGAATGATGTACCGGAATTTATCTGTCTTGACTACAACGCTGCACCAGATCAAGCAAGGCATCCTGATCAGGAGATTGCGCCACATATATGCCTTTAGCCCTAAAATCCGCCAGTTTTGCCCCCACGGCATCTGACAGGCAAAGCAACAAAACCCCGCCCAAAGCTCTCTCCAGAGCGGCCCGGCGGACGAGAGCGCAAAAAAGGGCTGCCGTGCGCGGCGAATAGAGCAAAACCGCATCAATCCCGCCCGCCCGCAACACCTTGAGAACCTGCGGTGTAAAGGCGTGCGCCTTTTTGGCCTCATAGCCGATGATTCGCTCCACCTTGAAGCCGCAACCGCCAAGGATTGCCTGAAGATCGCCCGCCGCCGCCTTGCCGCTGACATGCAAGAGCGGTGCGCTCTCAGGATCAAGCCGGGCCTTGACGTATTCCCCGAGGCGGACCACATCGCCGCCGGCGGTTTCAATCCGGGAAAAACCGGCGTGCCCGGCCTCCGCCGCTGTTGCCGGGCCAACCGCATAAAGCGGCAGGGTTTTTATGCGGGCAAAATTCGGGTGCCGGGTCAGCGCCCTCACTCCGTTGGCGCTTGTCGCCAGAACGGCGCGAAAGCGTGATGGATCGAGCGCAAATTCATGAAAAGCAATCTCAAGCAGAGGCATGACAAGCGCCTCATGCCCCATCTGCTCCAGCTTTGCAGCAAGCGGGGCGGCATCGGCGTGAGGGCGTGTGATTAATATCCGCATGGAATTATCCGGTAAAAAAGTCGGGCCCGCCCCTTGCCTTTAACTCCTCCCCCGCATCCTTGCCCAGCGCCTCGGCCTCGCTTACCGCGCCCTCGCGGGCCGTCTGATGGCAGATGCGCCCGTCCGGGGTGAGTATCATGCCCCGGAACGAGACATGGTCTGCGGAGAGTTGCGCCAGCCCGCCGATGGGCGTGCGGCAGGAACCGTCGAGAACATGCAAGAAGGCGCGCTCCGCATTGACGCAAATCTGTGTCGCCTCATGGTTGATGGGCGCCAGCAGCGCTGCCGTTTGCGCATCGTTCTGGCGGATTTCAATCCCGATCGCGCCTTGCGCCACGGCGGGCAGCATATCGCCGTGCGGCACAACAGATGTAATGACATCCTCAAGCCCCAGCCTCTTGAGCCCGGCAAAGGCCAGAAAAGTGGCGTCAACCACCCCCTCTTCAAGCTTTTTAAGCCGCCTTTGCACATTGCCGCGATAAGTAATCACATCCAGATCAGGGCGCATATGTTTCAATTGCGCCTGCCGCCTCAGCGAGGCCGTGCCCACCACCGCGCCCTTGGGCAAATCCTGCGGCCGTGACGCTTTGGTGCTGATAAAGGCGTCCCGTGTGTCCTCGCGCTCCAGCATGGTGGAAATGATCAGCCCGCCGGGCAGTACGGTGGGCATATCCTTCATCGAATGCACCGCCAGATCAATCTTGCCTTCTATCAGCGCCGTTTCAATCTCCTTGGTGAACAGCCCCTTGCCGCCAACTTCCGCCAGCGCCCGGTCGAGGATCTGATCGCCGATGGTCTTGATAACCACGATCTCGACCTGCGCCTCGTCAAAGTCATGCGCCGCCATGAGCTTGCCCCGCACCTCATGCGCCTGGGCCATGGCCAGCGGGCTGCCTCTTGTCCCCAATCGAAGCCTTGGTGATTGCATGGCGTTTTCTCCGCGTGTATCGTGCAGCAGCATTGCTGCACCTTGTGATTATTTTCAGATTTGAGCGCAATATAGCCATCAAATCCATCAGGTATAGAAAAAACGTGACCCGCAACAGCGCATCGCCGCAAGAGTTGACAATCCTCGGACTGGAATCGAGCTGTGACGAAACAGCCATTGCCGTCGTGCGCCGCTTTGCCGACGGGCGCGGCGAGATATTGAGCAATATCATCCTGTCCCAGATTGAGGACCACGCCCCTTATGGCGGCGTGGTGCCGGAAATTGCCGCCCGCGCCCATGTGGACCATATTGACCGGCTCATCATCGAGGCGCTTGATGAGGCGCGCATCAGCTTTGCCGATCTTGACGGCGTTGCCGCCACATCCGGGCCGGGGCTCATCGGCGGGGTCATGGTGGGGCTCATGAGCGCCAAGGCGATCGCCCTTGCGTATGATCTACCCCTTATCGGGGTAAATCATCTGGAGGGCCATGCGCTCACCGTGCGTCTGACCGATGCGGTGGAGTTTCCCTATCTGCTGCTGCTGGCCTCGGGCGGTCATACCCAGCTTCTCACCGTTTACGGTATCGGGCAGTACCGCCGCATTGGCGCAACCCTTGATGACGCGCTGGGCGAGGCGTATGACAAGACCGCCAAGCTGCTCTCGCTCGGCTTTCCCGGCGGACCGGCGGTCGAGGCGGCCGCGCTCGGGGGTGATCCAGAACGCTTTGCCCTGCCGCGCCCGCTCAAGGGAAGCCCTGAGCCCAATTTTTCATTCTCCGGCCTCAAAACCGCCCTCAGACACGCGGCGCAGGACACCGCTCCGCTGAAAGAACAGGATATCCGCGATCTTTGCGCCTCGTTTCAGGCCGCAGTTACCGATGTCCTGAGTGAAAAATGCGCCCTTGCCATGCAGCTCCATGCCCGAAGTTTCAGGGAAGATACCGCGCGCCGCTTTGTCATGGCCGGCGGGGTTGCCGCCAACACCGCGATCCGGCAAAGCCTGATGCGGCTTTGTGAAAAAGAAGGCTTTGCGCTGACCATCCCGCCGCCGCGGCTATGCACCGATAACGGCGCCATGATCGCCTGGGCGGGAGCGGAACGGCTGGCCCTTGGCCTTAGTGATGATCTCGATATCCCGGCGCGGGCGCGCTGGCCGCTCGATGCCGATGCAGCGGCCTTGAAAGGTGCGGGGGTAAAAGCATGAGCAACACACAGACATCCATTGGCGTTATCGGCGCCGGCGCATGGGGAACGGCGCTGGCCAATATCGCCGCGCGGGCGGGGTGCAAAGCAACGCTCTGGTCATTTGAGCCTGAAGTTGCGGAGCAGATCGCGCAGGGCGGCGAGAATAAAAAATACCTCCCGGGCATTCTCGTTGATAGCAGGGTTGAAGCAACCGGCGATATCGCCGCCGCCTGCCGCTGTGAAATCCTGCTTCTGGTCACTCCGGTGCAGCACAGCCGCGCCATCACGGCGCAAATGGAGCCATTTGTAAAACCGGGCACCCCGGTCGTTTTGTGCTCCAAGGGGATCGAGATCAGCACCGGGCATTTAATGTCGCAGATTATCGGGCAGACCCTGCCGCAAGGCGTCCCCGTCATTCTTTCCGGCCCCAGTTTTGCCGGCGAAGTGGCAAAAGGCCTGCCCACCGCCGTCACTCTGGCGGCCGCCGGGGCGGCTATGGGCCGGCGCATCGCAAAGGCGCTCAATACCTCCAGCTTTCGTCTCTATCTCTCCGATGATCTGACCGGCGCGCAAATCGGCGGCGCGGTGAAGAATGTGCTGGCGATTGCCTGCGGTATTGTCGAGGGGCGTGAGCTGGGCGCCAGCGCCGCCGCCGCCCTTACCGCGCGCGGTTTTGCCGAGCTGACCCGCCTTGCCGTTGCGCTGGGGGCAAAACGCGAAACCCTCTCCGGCCTTTCCGGCCTTGGCGATCTCATCTTGACCTGCGGCTCGATGCAGTCGCGCAACATGTCGCTTGGTGCGGCGCTGGGGCAGGGCAAGACCCTGGTGCAGATCATGCAGGAGCGCCAGAGCGTCAGCGAAGGGGTGCATACCGCCAAAATCATTTTGCAAAAGGCGGCCGGGGCCGGGGTGGAAATGCCCATCTGCGCCGCCGTGCACGCCATTCTTCACGAAGGCCAGAGCGTCGGGCAGGAAATCACCCGCCTGCTCACCCGCCCGATGAAAGACGAGATCACGTAACCCCGCTTCCCGCCGCCCCTAACCGGACCGCCGGAGGCGGCGAGAAGGGGGCTGGTGCCGGTTTAACGCGCCAGGCCTTTGGCCGAAAAAGGGTCCGGCGCCGGTCATCAGCCCTGTTCGTGGTTCAGGCGGATGGCGATGTTTTTGGTCTGGACATAATTGCGCAGGGCCTCACGCCCCTTTTCGCGGCCATAGCCTGATTTTCCATAGCCGCCGAAGGGGGTCTCGATCCCGCCGGCAAACCATTCATTGATGAAAATCTGGCCGCCGCGCATTTGTTTCGCGGTGCCTAGCGCCAGATCGATATCGGGGGTGAACACGCCGCCGACAAGGCCGTACTGGGTGCCATTGGCGATTTTTACCGCCTCGTTTTCATCACGGAATTTGATCACCGAAAGGACGGGGCCGAAGACTTCTGTTTGCGCGATCTCGCTTGCCGGCTCCACCTTGTCGAGAATGGTGGGTTCCAGAAACGCCCCTTCGCGGTTGAGCTTGCGCCCGCCGGTGCAGGCGCGCGCGCCCTCTTTTTCCGCCCGGGCGCAGAGATCTTCGGCGCGGTCGCGCTGTTTTTGCGAGATCATTGCGCCCATATTGGCGCCGAATTCCGTGCGCTCGATGCCGGGGTCGACGGCAAGCGAGCGGGCCAGTTCGGCGGCGCGTTCGACAAACTCGTCATGGCGGGAGGCGTGCACCAGCGCCCGGGACATGGCGGAGCAGACCTGGCCGGAATTAAGGAAAATCCCCATACGGACCGAGCGCATTACCAGATCAAGATCAGCGTCCTTGTGAATGATGGCGGCGGATTTGCCGCCAAGCTCAAGCACATTGGGCACGATGTTGCGCGCGGTCGCGGCGGCAACCTTGATGCCGGTTTCAACCGAGCCGGTAAAGACCATCTGGTTGATCCGCTCATGCGCCGCAAGCGCCGCGCCCGCCTCATGGCCATGGCCGCACAAAATATTGACCGCGCCGGGAGGAAGACCGGCAGCTTCTGCGGCGCGGGCCAGATAGGTGGAAGACAAGGGGGCAAGCTCGGGCGTTTTGACAACGCAGGCATTTGCCGTGGCCAGTCCGGCGGCAATGGAGCGGGCGGCGATTTCAAACGGGAAATTCCACGGGATGATCTGGGCCGAGACGCCATAAGGCTCAAGCAGGGTAAAATCAAGATACTGCCCGCCAAGGGGAATGGAGCTTCCTTCAAGGGATTGCGCCATCTGGCCGTAATATTCAAAATAGCGCACCGCCCCGGCGATTTCCCTTTTTGATTCCCACAAGGGTTTGCCTACATCCAGCGTGTGAATTTGAGCGATTTCATCGGCGTGATGGCTGATCCAGATGCCCATTTCATGAACCTTTCGGCCGCGCTCACAAGGGCGCATGGCGCTTAATGCGCCGCTTTCATGGCAGCGGCGCGCCGCGCTGACCGCCGCATTGATATCGGCCGTATCGGCCAGCGCCTGCCGGGCCAGGATTTCCCCCGTGGCGGGGTTTTCAATATCCAGAGCGCCGGCGCCGCCGTCAACAAAGGCCCCGTTGATGTAGTTCTGCCAGTCAGAGACGGTCATGGTTTTGCTTCCCGGTTGATTTTTCCGGGCCGAGCCTAACAGAAAACATATCCGCTATAAAACCCCGTTTGGACAGGCCGTGAGCTCGTATCGTCATCGACAATTTCAATGGTGATAGAGTTGCCCTTGCCAGTATGAAAAAACACGGCGGGCATTCTCATGCGTGAAGTGCAATACTCCGGAGCGTTATGGTAACGCTCTGGATGTTCAAACCAAAATGGGGTGTTGCCATGAAAGCTTGCAATCATCTGGGTTTTGAGGAAAGGGAGGCGCTAGCCCATCTGCGCGCAGACGGGCCAGCGCAAGGAAAAATTGTGCAGGCGCCGGGCCGCAGCCGCTCTGCAATATGGCGCGAGCTTCATCGAGAAGAAGGCCGGCAAGGAGTATATGACGACGCGGGTCGATGGCAAGAATGTCGTGCAGTTGCCGTTGTAATCCCGCCTTTGGTGATCAGGGCCGCATATCCGTGGCCCTGATCCGCCCTGACGCCTTTTCAGTCAAAAGTTAAAACGCCTTTGAAGGGACGTTTTTGCTGCCTGTGACAATAGGTGTCATGGACTGCATATCATAAAATACTAATATATAATCAGTAAAAGGTTGAGTTGATTCGCTTCCGCGAGACGGGCGGGATCAGGGATGGAATTTGAGGCTTCCCGCGTTCTGTGTTCCCCTCCGGATCTAACGAGGTTGTACTATGCGATCACCGGTGTTTGTGCGTCTGGCGGAAGGGGCAGGGTCAGTGAACAAGCGCCGTTTTGCCTTGACCGCGGCAGGGATTTTCGTTGTCTGGATGGCTCTGGCGGGGCGGATTACCCCGGCTGAAATTCTGGTCGGTGTGGCGGTTTCGTTCGGCGTTGCGGCGCTCTCGGTGCGCCATTTGTCCATGCTGGATGATCTGAAGCTTTCCCCCACCCTTCCTTTCAGCCTCATTCGCTATTTCGCGGTGTTTTTCTGGGCGCTCTTGCGCGCCAATTTTGATGTTGCCCGCCGGGTGGGGGCGCCGCGGCTGCGGATCAATCCGGCTCTGGTCGAGGTTCACACCGAGCTTGAATCCGATCTGGGCAAATTATGGCTGGCCAATTCCATTACCCTTACCCCCGGCACCTTATGCGTTGATGTTGTCGGCGAGACGCTGAAGGTGCACTGGATCGATGTTTCGCCGGGCGCGGATATCGAACACGCCACCCGCGAAATTGCGGCGCGCTTTGAAGGGCTGTTGAAGGAGTTTTTGCGATGATGGCTCTGGAGTTGAGCTTTCTGGGCGGGTTTGCCTTTCTTCTCGTCATTCTGGCGATTGTACTGGCGGCGGCGCGGCTGCTGATGGGGCCGTCCATTCCGGACCGGGTGGTTGCCGCCGATGTGCTGGGGGTGATCACCACGGCGGGGCTCGTCTGGCTGGCGAGTGTGCTCGACAATGCTATTTATCTCGATATTGCCCTCGTTTACGGCGCGCTTGCCTTTGTCGGCGTGGTCGCCATTGCCCGGGCGCTTGAGAGCAACAAGGGCAATAAGGGTTAGGGGCGGTTCATGGAAATCATTGGCGATCTGTTTTTCTTAATCGGCGGCGTGTTTTTGTTCATGGGCTCGCTGGGTCTTGTGCGCATGCCGGATGTCTTCAACCGCATTCAGGCGGGAGCCAAATCGGCGACGCTCGGCGCGCTGGGGCTGATTATGGGGGTGTTTTTCTACCACCCGGACTGGTGGCCGAAACTGATCATTATCGCCATGTTTGTGCTGATCACCTCGCCGGTGGGCTCATCCACCATCGCGCGCGCGGCGCTGAGCATGGGGATCACGCCCTGGGCGGAGCGCTCAGGCGAAGGAGAGGGCGAATGACCTTGTTAATCACGCTCATTACCGGTGTCATGCTGCTGGCGGCGATTGCCGTTGTGGTGCTGCGCGGCCTGCTGGCGGCGGTTGCCGCCCTTGCTGCCGTTTCGCTGGCGCTGTCGGTGCTTTTTGTATTGCTGCGCGCCCCTGATGTGGCGCTGGCGGAGGCGGCGGTCGGGGCCGGGTTGTCGGGTGTTTTGCTGGCGCTCACCCTGCGCCGGGTCGGTTTGTGGCCGGGCGGGTCGGCGCGGGAGGATGAGCAATGAAAGGTTATGGCCATACCGCTGCGACCCTGCTGTTTCTGACCGGTCTCGGCATTTTGCTGATTGCCATATTGCAGGCCCTGCCCTTTGGCCTTGCGCCCATGCAGGTGGGGCAGGCGATCGTGGCGGCGGCGCCGGGTGATACGGGGGCTGATAACATCGTCACGGCGATCTTGCTGGGCTATCGCGGCCTCGACACTTTGGGCGAAGTCACCATCTTGTTCGTGGCCGCCGCCGCCGCCGGAATGGTGCTTGGCGGCGCATCGCGCGGCGAAGCGCAGGCGGAAAATGCCGGCTTTATCCTTCACAGCGCGGCGTATCTTTTGTTCCCGTTCCTGCTGGTTCTGGGCGCTTATATCGTCCTGCACGGCCATCTTACACCGGGCGGCGGCTTTCAGGGCGGCGCCATATTGGCGGCGGCGTTTTTCGTGCCCGTTCTGGCCTCACCCGCCAGCCCGTTCAATCACCGCACGGCGATGCTGGTGGAGGGTTTTGCCGGGGCGGCCTTTGTCATGATCGGCCTTGTCTCTCTTGTTGGCGGCGATGCCTTCCTTACCCCCTTCTTCGGCAAGGGAGAGGCGGGCTCGCTGTTTTCCGCCGGTTCACTGCCGCTGCTTTACCTGGCCATCGGGCTCAAGGTGGGCTCGGAGCTTGCCGGGTTAATGGCCAGGGTTTCCGGTGCGGAGGCGGGCGCATGAGTACGGGCGCGGTTCTTTATGCCGGGGCGATCGGGCTTTTTCTGATCGGGTTTTACGCCATGGTGGCCGAGCGCCATCTCATTCGCAATATTCTCGGGCTGGTGCTGGTGGAATCGGGCGTCAACCTGCTGCTGGTCGCGGTGGGATTTCGCGACAATGCCGCCGCGCCGATCCTGAAAGCCGGGCAGAGCGCCGGGATGATGGTCGATCCGCTGCCGCAGGCGCTTGTGCTGACCGCGATTGTGATCGGCTTTGGCGTTCTGGCGCTGGCGCTGGCGCTGGTTGTGCGGGTGCATCAGGCCTATGGCACTTTGGATGCGCGCCAGGTGGCCAGGCTCATGCGGGCGCAAAATGCAGCTTCCGGGCCGGGCGTCGCCGGGCCACGCGCCGCCGGGCCGCGGGCGGGGGCAAAATCATGAGTACGGTTCCGCAGATCATCTTTCCCGTCGCCATTCCGCTGATTGCCGCGTTTCTTCTGCCCATTGCCAGAAGGTGCCATAGCGGCTTTGGCGGTGTTTTCGGCCGCGCGGCGGTGCTGGTCACATTCCTCGCCTCGGCCCTGCTGGCGTGGCAGGTTGCGGGAACGGGGCCGGTAAGCTCGGCGATCGGCGGCTTTAAAGCGCCGCTGGGCATCGTGTTTTATGCCGATAATCTCGCCATGGCCTTTGTGCTGCTGCTCAATATCGGCGTGTGGCTGTTCTGGCCGCGCAGCGATGAAGACCGCTCCGGTCCATATACCCTTATGCTCACTCTTCTGGGCGGCGGCGC
>CAZIVB010000058.1:0-12322 GCA_964542565.1 uncultured Hyphomicrobiales bacterium
GAAGAAACTTTTCTTCAATCTGCGCAAAATCAAGGGGCAGATTCAGGCGTTTGAGGATTCAGATCTGCGCCCTGATCAGGTGGCCCATATTGCCGAGCGTCTGGGGGTGCCGGAAGTCGATGTGATTTCCATGAACCGGCGGCTGAACGGGGATGCGTCCCTGAACGCGCCCCTGCGCGCCGATGCGGACGGCGAATGGCAGGACTGGCTGGTTGAGGAAGGCGAGAATCAGGAAGAGGAACTTGCCGAATCCGAAGAGCTGGGCCATCGCCGCGAAATGTTGAGCAATGCCATGCAGAATCTGAATGAGCGCGAACGGCAGATTTTCACGGCGCGGCGTCTGGCCGAAGATACCAAGACGCTGGAAGAGCTCAGCCAGATATTCGGCGTCAGCCGCGAGCGTATCCGCCAGATTGAAGTGCGCGCGTTTGAAAAAGTTCAGGCCGCGGTGCAAAAACAGGCGCGCGAGAGGGCATAACCCGCCCTTCCGCGGCGCTTCTCTTCGCTGCTTCTTGAAGTTTGGGCGGAATTTTATTCCGCCGGTTTGGCGCTCAGGATAATATCGCCTTCATCTTCGGCAAAGCGGATGCTCATTCTGGCGCGCTTGGCGATCAGCCCCATGTAATAGGGCTGGACCGAACGGGCGTCGATGGGGTTCTCAACACCGTGGCCGGCAATCAGCTCGACCGCTCCGGCGGGGATGCGGGTGCTTGTCCCCTTGCAACGCAGAGTAAATGTCGGGCGCGCCTGCGCGTTTTCGATATGAACATCGATCACGCCGCCGCGCGGGATGGCATGCTGGGCGACTATGACCATATTGAGCAATATCTTGACATAATCCTTGCCGATGGCGATGGGCATGGATTCCCAGTTCAGGGTCAGCTTGTCGTCATTGGCGTAGTTGCGGGTGACGGTTGCGGCGTCCCCCAGATCAATCATCGCCCCGGCCGAGCCGCCGGCTCCGTAAGCCAGGCGGGCAAACTGGATCTTGGCCGAGGCTCCGGCGGCGCTTTTGCGGATCAAATCCATGGCAAAGCCGCGCATATCCTCATCGGATTCCTCGTCGAGAACCTCCAGACCATTGGTTATGGCCCCGACCGGGGAGATCACGTCATGGCACACCTTGGAGCACAGCAAGGCGGCCAGTTCCAGCTCATCGGGGTAAATCTCGCTCATAAAAAAGTCCCTTGAATGTTCAGATAAAACTGAATTCGAGTGTTATTTGGTTCAATACCTGATACACCGGCTGCGCGTGATTTGCCAAGAGAAGGTTTGAAGATGAAATCCAGATTATCGGCTTCGTTCCGCGAAGATGCCGCCCTGGCGCTCAATGAGACCGCGCGGCGCGCCGGCAGGACCATCATGGACTATTTTGAAAACGGCTTCGTGGTGGAAAAAAAAGCCGATGCCAGCCCGGTAACGAGGGCGGATCAGGATGCGGAACAACTGATTTTAAAGGCGCTGGCCAAGCTTGCGCCGGACATTCCCGTTATTGCCGAAGAAGAGGCGGCGGCGGGCCGCCTGCCTGCGATCGGCGATGTTTTTTTTCTTGTCGATGCGCTTGACGGCACCCGCGAGTTCATTAACAAGCGCACCGAATTTACCGTGAATATCGGTCTGATCGAGAATAATGAACCGGTTCTCGGCGTTGTTTATGCCCCGGCGCTCGACCGGCTGTTTTATGCCTTTGAGGCCGGAAGGGCTTACCAGCAGGGCGGGGCGGGCGAGGCTGAGGCCATCCATGCGCGCCCTGCGCCTGATGCGCCCGTTATTATTGCCTCGCGTTCGCACCGGGATGCGCAAACGCAGGAATTTATCGATTCTTTTGCCCGGGCCGAAACGTTGAATGCCGGTTCATCGCTGAAATTCTGTCTGCTTGCTTGCGGCGAGGCGGATATTTATCCGCGTTTTGCGCCAACCAGTGAATGGGATACGGCGGCCGGTCACGCGGTTTTGCGCCATGCGGGGGGGCATATGCGCCGCCTTGACGGCGCGCCTTTTCTTTACGGCAAAACCGGGGCGAGCTATCTGAACCCCGGCTTCATGGCCTGGGGGCGCGGGGAGATGCCGCTCAAAGGCGTTTGAGGTAGGGCTTGTATTTTATTTGATTCGGCTGTTGCCGATTAAACCCAACAAGCTCTACTCCACCAGATCCTTGCTGATCTCTTGCCAGAACCTTGCCGCCTCGCTCACCTTGTCATCGCGCCGCACCAGCCAGAGCGCCCGGTTGCGCCGCGAGGCAAACAGGTAAATCCGGTCCTTTCGTTTCATCCAGATATTGGGATTGCCCTCGACCAGTTTACCATCCGCCATGGAATAGGCGTCATGCCCGCCGAATTGCGGCGCGTAGATTTCCGGGTGTTTGCGAAACGCATCCATATTTCCCGGATTGATGAAACGGAAGGTTACGCCGTGCCACTCATATTCATATTTCCCGATGCCGCGTTTGGGGCGGCGGGTGGTGAAATAGCTGAGCGGGTCAAAACCGCCAATGGCGAATCCGGTGGAAGGATCACTCCAGAAATAGCGTGAGGTGGCGGCATTTGCGCCCTGGGCCGCAGCGAGAGATAATAACCACAGCGCCAGAAGCGGAAAAACCCACCCGAAGCGCATGATCTTAACCGGGCCTTTAACCTTGTATCGCCATTCTTGCCGCATCTTAGTCACAATCATTTGCTGATAATGCCAACCTTCGTATTTTGGCAGATTTTACGCTGTATCGGTAAATATCCTGCAAATCCACAAGGTCAAAGACAATGAAATCACCTTTTCACCGGATCGCAACCCTCATTGCCTTCATGTTTGCTGTTTCCGCCGCAGCTTCGCCGCTCGGCGCCAAGGAATATTTCTACTCACAAAGCGAGATCGTGAAAACCGGACATTCGTTTTTCGGCAAGGCCTCGGCCGATCTGGCCAGCGTTGTCGAGTATGTGTTCAAGAAAAAGGGCAGGCCCACGGCCTATATTGTCGGCCAGCAGGGCAGCGCCGCCGTTCTGGCGGGGCTGCGTTACGGCGAGGGCTGGCTGCGCCTCAAAAGCGGCGGCCAGACCAAAGTGTACTGGCAGGGGCCCTCTTTTGGCATTGATGTCGGCGGGGACGGGGCGCGGGTGATGGTTCTGGTTTATAACCTGCAAAGCCCTGATGAAATCTTCACCCGCTTTGGCGGTATACAGGGCGCCGGCTTCATTGTCGGCGGCGCCGGGGTGACCTTTCGCAGCAACAACAAGGTCCATCTTGCCATTATACGCACCGGGCTTGGCCTGCGGCTCGGGGTGAATGTCGGCTATCTGAAATATACCCGCAAATCCACCTGGAATCCGTTTTAACCAAAGGGTTAATCTTCAATGGTATCCTGAGGAAGGCTGTGACACTATGCGGCATACGGACTTCGTTTTTTCTTCAGGCTCTCAAGGTTTATGATTTTTCCGGCAATGATGTTTGGGCTTGGTTTTGTCTCAGCGGCGCTTGTGGCGTGGCTGATCATGCCGCCGGTTATCCGCTCCATGAGCCGGAACAGCAGCAAAAAGCGGCGTAAAATTCCGCAAAACCTGCAACAGGCTCTGGCCGACAAGGACCGGTTGCGCGCCGAATTTGCTCTTTCATTGCGCAAATCCGAGCGCAAAATTGAAAAACTGAAAAGCCGCGCCCATGAGCAGCTTGTTGAAATCGCCGCCCGGGATGCGCAAATCGGCAGTCTGAAAAAAGAAATGGACAAGATCACCGATCTGGCCGACCGGCGCTATCGCGAGCGGGAAAAATTCCGCCGGGGTCTGGAAAAAGCCCAAAGCGCAAAGGACATGCAAGGCCCACCGCCGGAGCCCGAATTGCCGGAGCAGAATCCGGCGGGAGATAATGTCCACGCTCTTGAGCTGCGCGATATTGATTTGTCGAAGGTTTCGGACATGTCGCAATCGACGCGCAAGGAGCCTGTGCTCAAGGGCTCTCTGGCCAGCCGTATCCGCAAGCTGAAGAGCGCGGAATAATTTCAGGCTGCTTTTTCGTGATTTTTCGCCTCGCGGCGACGCAGGTTGAGATTGATCCTGAAGCCGAGATTTTCGGCGTTGGAATATGAGCACCCGTGACAAATTTCAAATTGCTTGAGATAGCCCTTGCGGCGCGCCTTTAAGGCCGGTTTGGAAAGATAAGCCTTCAAGAAGCCGGTGTTTTCGATATTGGGAAGCTGCACCATCTGGTCATAGTCGATGCAGCACAGGCCCAGATCGCCGTTCCAGAAAACAACCGTCTGATACAGCGGGGTGGTGCACAGCGCCCGCTCGACGCCGGAAGGGTGGCGGCGCAGCTCCGGCTTTGTCGGCAAAAAGCGGCTGTATTCGCGCTTTTCTTCTTGCGTGGTGTAAGAGCCGATGCTGAAGGTTTTAAAGCGCACCCGGTCAAAGCCGATCTCGTCGGCCCATTTTGTCATCGCCTCCATCTGATCTTCCGAATAGGACGTCAGCAGGGTTTGCAAAACGCATTTGGGGGTTTTGGAATTATGGGCGTTTCGGGCGGCGAGAAAACGCTCGATATTGCCTTTAACCTCATCAAAGTCCGACCTGACCCGGTAGCTCTCCTGGGCCTCTTTGGAAAAGCCGTCCATGCACAGATTGACCCGGTCAAGGCCGGAGCGGACCAGACGCTCGCACATATCCTGATCCAGCTTGGTGGCGTTGGTGCTCAAAAACGTCTCATGACCATGTTTGTGGGCATAGGCGATCAGCTCCGGCAGGGCATCATTCAGAGTGGGTTCGCCGGAGAAATTGAAATAGATCGCCGGTTTGGCGGCAATAGCGGCAAAATCATCAATGATGCGTTTGAAAATGTCCAGCGACATCAAGCCGCGTTTGCGGTGCATCGAGATGGTGACCGGGCAGACGGGGCAGCGCAGATTGCACGAATTGGTGACATCGATAATGATGATTGTCGGCAGCTTTTTAAAATAGCCCAGCGGCAGGGCGCGGGCGAAGAAACGGGCAATACGCGAGGATAAGTGGATTTTTGAAGCCGGGGTGCTCATGCAGGGGCGCTTTTGAAAATTGTTGTATATCTCATGCCTTATGTACGGGGGGGCAGGTTGCAATACAAGCGGCTACAGGCGTATTTCCCACCGGTTTAACGCGAAGGTGATCCGGGTTGATTGCCGCGCCCGGCCCTTTAATCAGATCAGGCGCAGCGCGCTTTTAAGCTCTGGTGTCTGTTTGCCGGGGCCTGTATATTGCAGCCTTTGCAACGGGGGGCTTTGATGAATCATTGGGATAAACGATTTCTTGAACTTGCCGGCCATGTTGCCGCCTGGTCGAAAGACCCGAGCACCAAGGTCGGCGCGGTGATTGTCCGGCCGGATAAAACCGTTGCCTCAATTGGCTTTAACGGTCTGCCGCGCGGGGTTGACGATACCGATTTGCGCCTCAACGACCGGGAGTTGAAATATCCCATGACGGTCCATGCCGAGGTCAACGCCATTTTGCATGCGCGCGAGCCGCTGCATGGCTACACCATCTATGTCGCGCCGCTGAACCCGTGCTCGAACTGCGCCGCGGCGATTATCCAGTCCGGCATCAAGAAGGTCATGGCCATGGCGCAGATCAATCCGCGCTGGGAGCAGAGCAACGCCCTGGCGCAAACCATGTTTGAGGAAGCCGGGGTGACGGCCGAATTTTTCTCTCTGGGGGAAGACGACTGAGACGCTCTTTGGCGAGCGTTAAATCAGGCATATTTTTTGCTCATTTTGCCCTTGAAGCTCTAGCAACTAGAGCTTCTATATTGTGATTCACAATCGAGAATCACAAAGGCAGAAATGATTATGGCGAACCGGGTGACACTTCAGGTGGAGGGCATGGATTGCCCCAGTTGCACCAGCAAAATCGAAGGGGCGGTTTGCGCCCTGCCGGGGGTTGAGAACGTAAAGCTCAATTATACCCGGCAGCGGCTTGACCTTGATCTCGACGAGGGGGTGATCAGCGCCGCGGCCATCATGAAGGTGGTGGAAAAACTGGGTTACAAGGTCTCGGAGCGCGGCGCAAAGCAGCCCGGCCCTGATCTTCTCTGGTGGCAGAGCGCAAAGGGGCGGCTGGTTATTGTTGCCGGCGCGCTTCTGGCGCTGGCCGCTATTTTGTCTCTTACCATTCCAGCCACGGCGTTTTACGTGTTCTCGGCGGCGGCGCTTCTGGCGCTGTTTCCGCTTGCCCGCAAGGCCTGGGGCGGTGTCGTCTCCGGGCAGCCCTTTTCCATTGAAACCCTGGTTACGATCGCGGTGATCGGCGCGATTGTCATTGATCAGGCGGCCGAGGCGGCGGTGGTGGTGTTCTTGTTCCTGATCGGTGAAATGCTTGAAATGCTGGCCGCCGCCAAGGCGCGCCGTTCGGTGCAGGCGCTTGGCGATCTGGTGCCCAAAACCGCCTTTCTGGTAACAAGGGAGGGCACGCGCGAAGTGGCCGCCAGCGACCTTGCGGTTGATGATCTGATAGAAATCCGCCCCGGCGGGCGCATTCCGGCGGACGGGATTATTGCCTCGGGAGAAACCTCGGTGGATGAATCCAGTGTCACCGGCGAATCAATCCCCAGACGCAAGCAATCCGGTGACAATGTTTATGCCGGGTCGATAAATGCCGATGGCCTGATTCAGGTCAAGGTGAGTAAAACTTCCGAAAACAACATGATCGCCCGCATTTTGCACATGGTCGAGGAGGCCGAGGCCAGCAAGGCGCCAACGGCGCGCTTTATTGACCGTTTCAGCCGTTATTACACCCCCGGCGTGATCGTGGTTGCCGCTCTCATCGCCTTTGCGCCGCCGGTTTTGTTCGGGGCCGATCTGATGCTGTGGGTATATAAGGGGCTGGCCATTTTGCTCATCGGCTGCCCCTGTGCGCTGGTGCTTTCCACACCGGCGGCAATTACATCGGGCATCTCATCAGGGGCGCGGCAGGGCCTGCTGGTGAAGGGCGGCGCGGTTCTTGAGGCTGTCGGCCGGGTCGGGCGTATCGCCTTTGATAAAACCGGCACCTTGACCGAAGGCACGCCGAAAATTACCGATATCGCGGCTTTTACGGCCAAGGAGGATGAGCTGTTGGCGTTGGCGGCTGCGGTCGAGGCGGGCTCGTCGCATCCGCTGGCGGTGGCGATTGTTGATGAGGCCAAAAAACGCGGGCTGGAAATTGCCGCGGCCACCGGCTCGGAGGCTTTGCGCGGGCGCGGCGTCAAGGCGCTTGTGGCCGGGCGCGAGGTGATTATCGCCTCACCGCGCTATGCGGCAAAGCTTACCGATTTTCCCGCTGACATGAGCAAAAGGGTTCAGGCTCTGGAAAAAGAGGGCAAAACCGTGGCGATGGTTGTTGCGGGCGGCGAGTTGACGGGGCTCATTGCCCTGCGCGACGAGCTGCGCGGTGATGCAAGGGAGGCGCTGAAAACCCTGTCCGGCATGGGGGTTTCCTCCATCATGCTGACCGGGGACAATGCCCGCACCGGGGCGGCGCTTGCCGAGCAGCTGGGTATTGAGGTAAGGGCCGAGCTTTTGCCCGAGGACAAGCTGAAAGCGATTGAAGAGCTGAAAAGCTCCGGCAGCGTCGCCATGGTCGGCGATGGCATTAATGACGCTCCGGCGCTGGCCCGGGCCGATATCGGCATTGCCATGGGCGGCGGCACCGATGTGGCGCTGGAGACCGCCGATGCGGCGCTGCTGCATGAACGGGTGAGCGATGTCCCCGCTTTGCTATCCCTGTCGCGGGCGACCATGGCCAATATTCACCAGAACATCACCATTGCGCTGGGGCTCAAGGCCGTTTTTCTGGTAACGACCCTGTTTGGCGTCACGACATTATGGATGGCGATCCTTGCCGATACCGGCGCGACGGTTCTTGTCACCATCAACGCCCTGCGCCTGCTGCGCTATCGTTTTACCTCCTGAAGGTCCGTCAGCGGCAGCTTTTTGTCAAAGCGGAACAGCAGGTAATAGGCGCCGGGAACAAAAAACAGGGTGATGACGGAGGAGACGGACAGACCGCCGATCATCAGCGCCGCCATGGGCTCCCATAAAGCGCCGCCGGCAATGGCCATGGGCATGAGGCCAAAGACGGTCGTCAGGGAAGTGAGCAGGATGGGGGTCATGCGCTTTTGCGAGGCGGCAATAACCGCGTCCTTCAGGGGCAAGGAGCGGCGCTCGATGTCAATCTGGTCAATCAGCACAATGGCGTTGTTGATGATGATGCCCGCCAGCGAAATCATGCCCAAAATGGCAAAGAAGGAAAGCGGCTGGCCGGTGAGATGCAGGGCGATGGGCGCGCCGATGATGATCAGCGGAATGGTCATGAAGGTAAGCAGAACGCGCCGGGCCGAGTTGAACTGAAAGATCAGCGCCACCAGCATCACCATCAGCGCGATCGGCATGCCGGCGCTCAGCTTGGCGTTGGTTTCGGCGCTTTTTTGGGTCTCACCGCCGATTTCAAGTGTGTAGCCGGGGCCAAGTTCAAGCGCGTCAAGTTCGGGCTTTATGCGCGCGAGCAATTCTTCGCCGGAAAGGGTCTCACTCTTGGCGGAAATCTTGATCATGCGGCGCTGGTTGAGGCGGCGAAGCTGGTAAAATTCCAGCTTGGGTTCAAATTTTGCCACCCGGTCGAGAGAGACAAGATGACCATCGGCGATGATGGAGAGATTTTCCAGATCTTCAAGCGAATCGCGGAAGCTTTGCGCCGCGCGCACGACGATGGGGATTGAACTGGTGCCCTCGCGATAGGTGGAAACCGAAGCGCCGGAAAAGAAGGCCGCCATGGCGTTGGAGATGCTTTTGGAAGTCACCCCCAGCTCGCGCGCCTTGTCCTGGGCGACATTGATGATGATCTTGATGACCTTGTTGCCCCAGTCATTCTCGTTCTGGATGATGCCGGGGGCCTTGGCGAAGGCGTTTTCCACCTGCTTGGCGCGGGCCAGAAGCGTGTCGGCGTCGGGGCCCGATATCTTGATCTCGACAATGCCGGATTCGCCGCCGCCCATGGCGAGGCGCTTGATCTTGAAACGGGCTTCGGGGTGGTTTTGCGCCAGATATCTCTGGGCTCTTTGCGCCGCGCTCACCGCGCCTTTAAAATCATGGGTGTTGATGAGGAAAAACGCGCTTGACGGTATGGTGTCGGCCGGGTTGAGGGCGAGATAAAACCGTGGGCCGCCATCGCCGACATAAAGGGTTGTGTCCCTCACCTCTGGATTGGCCGTCTTGTCGCGCAGCCAGGTTCCGACTTTCAGCGCCTGTTTTTCAGTCATGGAAATCGAGGTGCCCCGGGGCATTTCCATATAGACCAGATACTGGTTGCGCTCGCTCAAGGGAAACATTTCCTTCTTGAGCCCGGAGAACAGGAAAATGGAACCGGCAACGGCGGCGTAGGCGGTCAGGATAATTACCGGCGCCAGCGGCAATGAGCGCTTTATGATATTGCCGTAAATTCTGACCAGTGCGGAGGGGCCGGCCTTGTTCGCGTGCTTTTTACGGCGGCGGATAAACCAGACGCTCAGGGCGGGGAGAATATAAAGCGCCGTGAGCCATGAGCCCAGCAGCATGATGGCGACAACAGCGCCGAGGGAAAAGGCGTATTCGCCCTCAACGCCGTCGAGCAGCAAGATGGGCAAAAAGGCCGATACGGTGGTGACCGAGGCCACGCCGAGCGGGATCATGAACTGCTTTGCGGCGGCAAGGGCGGCCTCCCTTGCCGCTACGCCGCGAGTGATGCGGCCCTGAATATCCTCAATCACCACAAGGCCGTTATCCACCAGCAGCCCGAGCGAGATAATAACAGCGGCGATGGAGACCTGTTGCAGCTCGATATCAAGATAGCGCATGAAGATGAGGGCGAAGGTCACGGTGAAGGGGACAATGCAGGCGATGACCAGCGCCGGGCGCAGGCCCAGAAACACCAGCAGGACGATGAGGACAACGCCGATGGTCTGGGCGACATTGGTCAGCGCGCCGTTGATCGATGCGGTGACCTTGGCTTCCTGATAGGTGGAGAAACGGTAGGAGATGCCGATGGGCTGGCTTTGTTCAAACCGGCGCACCGCCGCCTTGAGCCGCCCGCCGATATCCTGAATATCAACTCCGGGCGACATTTCAATCGCGGCCATGACGGCGGGCTCGCCGTTGTAATATACCGGCTTGACCTTCGGGTTCTGATAACCGCGCCGCACATTGAGCAAGTCTTTCAGGCGGACAAAACCGGCCAGCCCCTTGATTTTGGTAAGAACATTCTCGATGTCTTCCACCGAGCCCAGATCGCCATTGGCCTCTAAAATCAGATTCACTCCGCCCGCATCCAGCTCGCCGGCGGGCAGGATGACGTTCTGGGCCTGAAGATCGGCCAGAACCTGGGAGATCTGGACACCGACCGCCGCCAGCTTGCGCGAGTCGATCTCAAGCCATATGCGCTCATCCTGCTCCCCGTAAAGCCTGACTTTCGAGATGCCCGTAAGGGTGTAGAGGGATTTTTGCAAATCTTCCGCTGCATCGGAAATTTCGGCATAGGAGAACCCCTCACCGGTAACCGCAACGGTGGCGATCGCCACATCGCCGTAATCGGTATTGACCTGGGGGCCCCTTGTGCCGGAGGGAAGCTCATCGGCGATATCCTTCATTTTATTGCGGATATCCTGAAAGACGGCGTCCATCTGCTCTTTGGGGACCGAGTTGTAAAGATCAAGGTTGATCACCGCGCTCCCGGTGGCCACCAGCGCTCTTATGTCCTCGATTTCGCCAATTTCGCGCGCCTTGCGCTCAATCGGCGTTACGATGACTTCTTCCATGCGCCGGGGCGACATGCCGGGAAACTGCACCGTCACCACGGCGGTGCGGATGGAGATGGCCGGGTCCTCGCGCTTGGGCAGGGAGGCGTAAACCAGCAGGCCCTGCACAAGCAGCCCTGCCATAACCAGAATGGTCAGGCGGGATTTGTCGATGCCAAAACGGGTGAGAAAATCCACGTGCTGCTACTCCCCGGCCGCTTTGGTGAGCAATTTGACCTTCTGCCCGTCGCGCAGGAAGGAAACCCCGGCGGCGGCGACAAGCTCACCTGCCTTCAGGCCCTCGGTGATAATGAGGGCGTTCTCGCGCACGCCGGCAATGGTGACGAGGCGGCGCCTGACGGTGCTGGTGGCCTTGTCAAACACGTAAACATAAGCCTCGCTGGTCTCGCCGTTGCGCGGCTTTGATCTGGCCGCTCTTCCTTCAAGCGCCAGCACGGTGAGGGGCAGGGTGAAGCCCTTGCCTTTGACAACCGGAAAATCCATCGAGACCTCGACCGCCATACCGGCCTTCAGATCGGGGGCGGTGCTGTCCAGCGCCACGACAACGGGAAAGGAGGAGACGGTATCAGCGCGCGAGCCCAGTTCGCTGACATGGGCGGCAAGGGCAATGGCCGGGTTGTCGGCCAGGCGGACAGTGGCTTTCTTGCCCACGGCAAGCAGGCTGATCACGTCATAGCTGACGGAGAAGGAGACCTCGAATTTATCGGTGCTGTAGATGGTGGCGATGGGGGCGCCGGGGGTGACATTGGCAAAAGAATCCACCTCCACCGTGTTGATAATGCCGTCAAAGGGGGCTTTGAGAACCGCTTTGGCAAGGTTTTTTCGGGCAATTTCAAGCTGTTTTTGCGCCTGAACCACCTGCCCGGCGGCGGTTTCGGCGGCGTTTCGGGACTGGTCGGCGGTGGCTTTGGCGATAATCTTCTGCTTCAGCAATATGAGTTTACGCTCATAATCCTCGCCCGCCGTGCGGGCGGCGGAGCGGGCCTGTTTCAAGGCCGCCCTGGCGCTTTCAACCTGAAGCTTGAGGGTGGTTTCGTCAATACGGGCCAGCACATCGCCTTTCCTGACGATCTGGCCGACATCAAGATTGATCTGTTCAAGCTTGCCGGCGATCTCGAATGACAAGGTGGAGATGGACGAAGGTTGCAAAACACTGGGATATTTGCGCGTGGTCGTGCGCTCGGTATCCTTGACCACTATCGTTTTTAAGCCGCGCAGGACAGGCTCAGCGCCTGAAGATGCCTCCTTATCCTCTCCGCAGGCTGTCAGGGGCAAGATCAGAATGAGCGCCAGGGCGGCTCTGCCAAAAAGGGTCGCGGCGGGCATCATCATTCCTTTTTCTGATAAATTGCATAAAGCTGAATTTACAAACGAACCCCGATCCTAGCCAAATTAAAACGGAATTGAAATTCCCTCAATCGTCTTTTCCGGTTTCCTTTGCTGCCCGGACGAGCGCAAACCCGTGGCGTGTCATGAGCTGGCAGTGTGATCCGGGGAGAGATTGGTACTCCGTAGGGGAATCGAACCCCTGTTTCCGCCGTGAGAG
>CAZIVB010000059.1:0-12239 GCA_964542565.1 uncultured Hyphomicrobiales bacterium
GAATGTCCGGCATGGGCATGTCCGGCATGAAGGGCATGGGTATGTCTGGAATGGGCGGTATGTCTGGCATGTCCGGCATGAAAGGCATGGGCATGAAGTAAGTCCGGCTCACGACCGGGCTGATGCCGAAACATAAAATCTGGCGGGGCGCCTTAAAATTTCAGGCGTCCCGCCATTCTCGAAAAGCGGGTTGAATTCATCCGTAAACCGGAGCAGGCTATGTTGGTAAATATATTTCAAAAAACGGGCGGCGCATTACGAGTAATTCAATATGCAGGACTGGTGTTGCTGATATCTGCATTTGCCCAGGCCGGCGCCGGTGAGGTGAAAAAAAGTTATCAGGCGGCCAAATGGGACCCGATCCATTTTCAGCCGGCGATTGCCAAAGCCACGAACGATCAATGCCTGGCCTGCCACAAGGAGATTTTGCAGCACAAGGTGCGCGTCTCCTCGCCGGCCGGCGTAAAATCCGCCCGGACCCGGGCCTGGTACCAGACCCTTTCCACCTATATCGGCGGGCAGGAAACCTTCCACGCCAGGCATCTGGCCACCCCTTACGCCAAAGCGGTGATGGATTTGAAATGCAATTTTTGCCATCAGGGCAATGACCCGCGCGAAGAAGCGCCGGCCTCGCATGCGGAAAATCAGGGCGATACCGCCTACACCTTGCGCAAAATGGTCAATCCCGCGACAACCTGCCTGATGTGCCACGGGAAATTTCCCTTTAAAAACATGGATGGCGTTGAAGATGACTGGCACAAGGTGCGCGGTGACTTTGAAGACGAAGAAACCAAAAACGGTTGCCTGATCTGCCATGCCGAAACCTTCCGCACCGTGCGCCATCAGGTCACCTATCTCAAACCCGGGGCGATTGAAGATCTGGCGAAGGAAAGCTCCGATGTCTGTCTTGGCTGCCATGGCGGCCGCCAGTGGTACCGGATTTCCTACCCCTATCCGCGCCACAAATGGCCCGGTATGGAAGATGTCGTTGACGGAACCCCCGAATGGGCCGCGACAAGACCAACTCAATCCGATCCGCGCTACCGGAGGACAGCCAAATGACGCTCAGGGAAAAACCAGAGGCCAATGACGCCAACGAAGAGATTGTTGATTTTAAGAATGGCGGCGCGGAAGAAAACGGAGCCGGCGTCTTTGCCTGGCCAAAACTCAATCCCGACCGGCGCCAGTTTTTAGGCGCCGCCGCCGCCGCCGCGGCCGCCGGGCTCGCGCCCATCGCGGCGCCAAAAGAGGCCAAGGCCTTTGCCTATGAGCCCTACCCGAAGGATGACGAGCTTGAAACGGTTGTCACAAGCTGCGCCCATAATTGCGGTTCGCGCCATATGCTGGTGGCGCATAAGAGGGGCGATGTCATTGTCCGTCTCTCCACCGATGACGGGCGTTATCAATGGGGCGGCGAATACGGCAAGGATACCGAGGCCGAACCGCAGCTTCGCGCCTGCCTGCGCGGGCGCTCCTACCGGCTGCGCCTCTACTCACCCGAGAGGCTGCTCTATCCGATGATGCGGGTTGGCAAGCGCGGCGAGGGCAAGTTCAAACGGGTAAGCTGGGACGAGGCGCTGGGCTTCATCGCCAAAAAGATGACCGAAATCAAGGACAAATATGGTCCCCAGGCGCTGCTGGATCAATCCTATGCCGGAGCCTCGTTCGGCGTTTTGCACACCTCCGATCAGATTGAGGGGCTTCAGGCCCGCTTCATGGGCATCTTTGGCTGCCGCACCTCATCCTGGTCGGTGCCGAGCTATCAGGGCACGACATTTGCCTCGCGGATCAATTTCGGCACCACCCAGGACGGCAATGAGGACGACACCTTCGCCCATTCCAAGCTGATGATCATGTGGGGCTGGAATCCGGCCTATACGTTCCACGGCGGCAATACCTTTTATTATATGCGTCTGGCCAAACAGCGCGGCTGCAAGTTTGTGGTGATCGATCCGCAATTCACCGATTCGGCCGCCGCCTATGATGCCTGGTGGATCCCCATCAAACCCAATACCGACGCCGCCATGATGGCCGGCATGGCGTATCATATTTTTGACAACAACTGGCAGGATCAGGAGTTTATCAACAAATTCTGTCAGGGCATGGACGCGGGCACCATGCCCGGCTGGGCCAGAGGCCAGGAAAATTTCAGGGACTACATCGCCGGGACCTATGACGGTGAGCCCAAAACCCCCGAATGGGCTGAAAAAATCTGCGGCGTTCCGGCCAAGGATATCAAGAAGCTCGCCGAGATGTACGCGACGACAAAGCCCGCCGCCTTGAAAGCCTCATGGGCGCCGGGGCGCAATTCCTACGGCGAGCAATACAGCCGCATGGCGAATGTCCTGCAGGCCATGACCGGGAATATCGGCATACTCGGCGGCTCGGCCGAAGGTGTCGGCAAGGGCTGGCACGCCAAGTCCGGGGCTTATCCATATGATGAATACGCCAATTTGTGGTGGGCCTCGATCAAATCCGACCGCTGGGCCCATATCGTGCTCAATTACCCCAATGTCAGCCGGGAAGAAGCCGGCCTGTGGCCGCGCTCGGACAATCTTGACGGCGTGGTGCCCAATATCAAGGGCATCTTCTGGCAAGGCTCGAACTGGTTCAATCAGCTCACCAATATCAACAAGGAAATCAAGGCGATCGAGAAGCTTGAGCTTGTGGTGTGCATGGATTCGACCATCACCCCGTCGGGGCTTTACGCCGATGTGCTGCTGCCCGTCGCCACCCATTTCGAGCGCCATGACGTGGCCCTGCCCTGGTATAAGGGGCATTATTATATCCACCGGCCCAAGGTGATTGAGCCTCTGGGCGAAAGCAAAACCGATTTCCAGATCTATACCGAACTGGCTTATCGTCTCGGCTTTGGCGAAAAATTCAACCCCAAGGCGGACCGGAGTTATTTCGACAACAATGACGATGTGGATGAGGAATATCTGAGCGAGTGGTGGGACGAGAAGGTAATGGGCCATTCCGGGGTGAAAATGACCTGGAGAAATTTCAAGAAACACGGCGTCATCAAATTCACCTTCAACCGTCCCCAGATCGCGTTTCAGGACAATATCAACAAGGGAATTCCCTTCCAGACAGCCTCGGGCAAGATTGAAATCTTCTCCGGGCAACTGGCCCAGATCAAGGACTGGAAAAAGACCAAATACGGCTATTACATCCCGGCGATTCCCAAATGGATCGAGCCTTTTGAATGGCTTGGGCATGAAAAGGCGAAGGATTTCCCCTTCCATATGATATCGCCGCATCCGCGCTGGCGAACCCATACGATCTTCAACAATATCCCCTGGCTGCGCGAGACCTATGATCAGGAAGTCACCATCAATGCCGCCGACGCCAAAAAGCTGGGCATCCGGACCGGGGATGTTTGCGAGGTCTGGAACGAGCGCGGCAAGATCGTTCTTCCCGCCTATGTCACCGAACGCTGCATGCCCGGCGTGCTGGTGGTTCATGAGGGGGTCTGGCTCGATGTTGACGAGAACGGCGTTGATCGTTCCGGCAACCCCGATTTCCTCACCCGGGATACGCCAAGCCCGGCAGGTGCTTTTGCCTATAACACCGTGTTGGCCAATATCGCCAAAACGGATCTGGAACATAAACCCGGCTGGGACAAGCTCGCCAATGCGCGTTCCGATGTCTTCCGCCGTGATATGTAATTTGTGGGGAAAAGAGATTTAGCCATGGCCAAACAAGACCTCGAACGCATCAAGCAAGCCATCAGGGATTTCAAGGATGAGCGGGTAACCTACACGCCCGTTGTTCCAGATATGCAACTCGGCTTTGTTCACAACAATATCGATTGCATCGGCTGCCGCGCCTGCGAGATGGCGTGCAAGGACAAAAACGGCCTGCCGCCGGGGCCGCGTTTCAGGCGGGTGCAATATATTGAAGGCGGCAGCTACCCGGAAGTTTACGCCTACAAGGTCAATATGTCGTGCAACCATTGCGCCGAGCCAGCCTGCCTGCCGAGTTGCCCCACCGGCGCAATCTTCAAGCGCAAGAAGGACGGCATTGTCGATATTGACTCAACCCTGTGCATCGGCTGCCGCAAATGCGAAGCCGCCTGCCCCTTTGGCGCGCCGCAATTTATCCCCGAGCAGAATATTGTCGGCAAATGCAATCTGTGCGTTGACGAGATTGATGCCGGACGGCTGCCCTATTGCGTCATGGCCTGCATGATGCGGGTGCTTGATGTCGGCCCCATTGACCAGATCAGTGACGGCAAATTCGCCACCAAGGCGGTGGGCCGCAATGAAAAGGTCGTCCGGCAGGTCAAATCCATGTCCTCTCCTGATCTGACCAACCCGTCGATCCGTTTCGTTGCGCATGAAAAGGGCAAGGTCAAATAATTTTCTTATTCAATATAAGGGGGTATATCATGATCAAGGGGGGCAAGGCCAGGGGACGATCGAAAATGACATTTGCCGGTCTGAAAAAGAAGCAGCAGCGCGAAGATGTCATCGCCTGTCTCAAAACAATGAGCGAGAGCTGAGTATTTATAAAACATGGAGCCCAGGAAAAACATAACGCCCGCGCCTTCGAGCTTTGATGCCGGGGCCTATAGAAAAGCCGCAGCTCTCGATCTGCGGCTGTTTGCCTATCTGCATGGTCGCGAAATTGATGAAAAGGCCTTTCAGGAGCTCAAAACCCACCCCTTCGGCTACCGCATGGCGCTGGAGCCTTCGGGGAAGATGGCGCGCGAGGCGCTTGAGGTTATTGACGAAGGCTGGGCCCTGCTGGAGGCTGAGGGGCTGCAAAACGCCATTAATGATCTGGGCGCCGATTATGCCGCAATTTACCTCACCTATAAATTGCGCGCCTCACCCAGCGAGTCGGTCTGGTTTGACGATGATCATCTGATGCGCCAGGGGCCGATGTTCGACGTGCGCGAATGGTATGAGCGCTATAATCTGGCGGTGCAGGACTGGCAGCGGCGCAGCGATGACCACCTCGCGCTGCAACTGGAGTTCATCGCCCATCTTCTGGACCAGGCGGAGGTTCCCCTTGAAGAACCCGCCAGATTTCTCGACGAGCATCTGCTGCGCTGGATCAATGATTTTGCCGTCCGTGTGTCCTCGCGCTGCGCCACGCCGTTTTATGCCGGGCTGGCGCCGCTGAGCGCCTGTTATCTGGAAGAGCTGCGGGATGTGATCGAAGCTGTAACCGGATATGCCCGCCCCGCGCCGGAAGAAGATACTGACGAAGACATAAAAAATACAAAAATGAAACTCCAGCCTGACATATTGTCATAACTCCAGCTGCAAATCATGCTAAAACAGTCTGCGTGGAACTGAATGGGCAGTGATACAGACCTGAACCTCGGGAAGGGCCTTAAAAGTTGATTGGTGGCTGGATTGCCCAGAGTCTGAGCCGGAAGCTTGTTTTCGGGCTCGCGGTTATCATGGCGGTCTCTTCGGCGCTTTTTCTCGCCATATTGATCATCCTGTATCAGAGCCAGCTGGCGCTGGAACGCGGCAACGCCTCGGCCCAGGTGAATTTGCTGCTTCAGGCCTCGCTTGAAAACGCCATGCTGAACCGTGATCTTTCAGGCCTGAAGCGGATTGTGCGGCGGCTCGGCCGCCAGAAAAGCATCCGTCAGGTCATGATCATCAACCCCAAACGCGAAGTGCGTTTTTCATCAAACCTGAAAATGCTGCACAAGGTTCTCAGCCATGAGGATATATCCGGCTGCAAGGACTGCCCGCCATCCTCGTTCAAGGCCAAACAGATTTCGCGCTTTTTAACCGGCGAGGCGGGCCAGGAGGTCCTGCGCAGCGTAAATCCGATTTTCAATAAAAAACCCTGTGCGGTGTGCCATGGCCTGATCGCAAAAAAACCCGTGAACGGCATTTTGATTGTCGATTACGAGGCGGGCGGCATTCGCGGCCAGGCCCTTGCCGGCGCGGCCGGTCTGGCGGGCGCCGGCGCTTTTGTCGTCTTCCTTGCGCTGGCGGCGGCGTGGCTGTTTTTGCAAAAATCCGTCATCACCCCGGTGCACAAGGTCAATCTGGCCGCCCGCGCCCTGGCGAAGGGGAAGTTTGACGCGGCCCTGCCCTGCAAGGGCGAGGATGAAATCGCCAGACTTTGCCGCTCCTTTAATCTGATGTCGCAGCAATTGCAAAGCTCCATGCAGGAGATAAAGGCGCAAGGCATGTTCCTGCAATCGATGATTGATGCCATTCCGGACGGCATAAGGGTTATTGACGTGAATTTCCGCATAATCCTTGCCAATAACGCCTACCGGGAACAGCAACGCGAACAAAAGGTCAAGGGCTCGTTTTGCTACGCCGCCCATGGCCGCGATGAGCCCTGTCTGCCCTCGCTGATTACCTGCCCGGTATTCGAGATCGCCAAAAAAGCGGCGCCCATCAAGACCCTGCACCATCACAGCCGCTCTGATGGCAGCGAGATTCAGGTTGAAATTTACGCCGCCCCCCTGATCATCACCCGCAATGGCCAAAAAATCACTTATGTGGTCGAGGCCATCCGCGATCTGGAAGCCCAGATGAAAGTCTCGCAGGAACAGCGGCTTTCCGAACTCGGCCAGCTTGCCACCGGCATAGCCCATGAAATCCACAACCCGCTGGCTTCGGTCAGACTTGGCTTGCAGGCGCTGCTGAAACTCACCGGGAGTTCAGATGAAGCAAACGACATTCACGGCTATCTCAGCCAGGTGGATGGCGAGGTTGACAAATGCATCACCGTCACCAAGCGCCTTCTGGATATCTCCACACCGCCAAGCGCGCATATCCAGCTTGTCTCCATTTCAGATATTGTCCCCGATGTCATGATGCTGCTCAAATTTGAAGCTATCCAGCGACAGGTGAAAGTCTTGCTTGATCTGGGCGATACCCCTCTAAGGGTGTTGGCTACCGATGCCGAATTGCGCATGCTCACCCTGAATCTGATGCAAAACGCCTTTCACGCCATGCCCGAAGGCGGTGAGCTAACAATCAGGGGCAGGAGCGGGGGCGCAAAGCTCATTTTGCAGTTTACCGATAGCGGTGTTGGCATTTCCAATGAATATATCAATCAGATTTTTAATCCGTTTTTCAGCCGCCGGGCTGATCATGTCGAGGGCACCGGTCTTGGCCTGAGCATTTGCAAGGCCATCCTTGAGCGCTATAACGGCTCCATTCAGGTCCGCAGCAAACCGGGCGAGGGCAGCTGCTTTACCGTCACCCTGCCCGATGCCGATTATCTGGAAGAAACATCATGATTGAAAAACCGTTCAGGAAGAGAATTTTAATCGTTGATGACGACCGGACTTTCAATGATTTGCTGGTGCGTCAGCTCAACGGGCTTGGCTTTGAGGCCAGCGGAGTGCGTTCCTGGTCGCAAACGGACGCGTTTCTCGCCCGTCATGAGCCCGACCTTGTCCTGCTTGATATCCGCCTGCCTGATGTCGATGGCCGCGCGGTTCTCTCCGGCGGCAAGGTTCAGGCGCCGATCATTATTCTTACCGCCTATGGCTCTATCAAACAGGCGGTGGAAGCCATGCGTCTGGGGGCCACCGAGTATCTGACCAAGCCGGTGGATATGGAGGAGCTTGAGCTTACCATCAACCGGGTGCTGGATCTGGCAGAGCTGCGCGACAAGTTTGATTTGCTCAGCAGCCGGGAGAGAGCCCTCACGGTGCGAAAAACCTGTATGCGCGGCTGCTCGCCGGCGCTTGACAAGGTGCTTGAGCTGGTCGGCGCTGTTGCGCCGGAAAACACAACCGTGCTCATTACCGGCGAGAGCGGCGTCGGCAAGGAGCTTGTGGCGCGCGAAATCCACAATCAAAGCCCGCGATCCGAGCAGAATTTTGTCGCGCTCGATTGCTGCACATTGCAGGAAAACCTGTTTGAATCGGAACTTTTTGGCCATGAGCGCGGCGCCTTTACCGGTGCCGACCGGCAAAAAAAGGGCCTGATCGAGGGGGCCGAGAACGGGACCTTGTTTCTCGACGAGATCGGCGAGATCAGCCCGGCCATTCAGGCCAAGATGCTCAGATTTCTCGAAACGGGAAAATTCCGCCGCCTGGGCGGCACCAAGGATTTGCAGTCAAATGCGCGAATTCTGGCGGCGACCAACCGGGATCTTGACGAGCTGTCGCGAAAAGGTGAGTTTCGTTCCGATCTGTTTTACCGCCTCAGCGCCTTTATCATTACCGTGCCGCCCCTGCGTGAACGGCGCGAGGATATCCCCGAGCTTATCCATCACTTCATCAACAATCATGATTTTTCCCGCCGGATCAGCAAAAAACTCGATCCGAATGCAATTGCCCGCCTGACCCGTTACCATTGGCCCGGAAATGTCCGTGAGCTGAAAAATGTTATTGAACGCGCCATTATCATCTCCGGCGACGCGGCGGTGATCACCCGCAACCATCTGGGGCTTGAAAGCGGGCGTCAGGACACATCCTCGACCCAGCTCGAATTTGAACACGAGCCAACCCTGGAAGAGATCAAACGCAAATATGTCGAATCCCTGATCACAAAATACGAGGGCCACAGAAGCCGGATTTCCCGCGCGCTGGGGGTGAGCGAGCGCAACCTCTACCGCCTGATTAAAAAATACGATCTGTAGGGGGTAAAAAATACAAATGCTTCCGCGCCGCGATCAGCCGGTGAACTTGCCGGTCTTGATGCGGTCGGCTTCCATCAATTCGATCTCCCTGGAACCGGAGACCACGACCATCGGATCGGGAATGAAATCGATTTCAGGATCGCGGTTTTCATAATTCACCGAGTTGAGGATAACCCGCATGGCGTTCAATCTTGCGTCCTGCTTGTTGTTGGAGCGGATGATTGTCCACGGCACGGTTGAGTTATGGGTGCGCTTGAGCATTTCATATTTGACATTGGTAAACTCATCCCACCGGTCCTGGGCCTGAACATCCACCTCGCTCAGTTTCCACTGGCGCAGCGGGTCGGTTTTGCGGCGCTCGAACCGCCTTGCCTGCTCATCTTTTGTCACCGAGAAATAAAGCTTGATCAAAATGGTTCCCTGCCGCACCAGATCCTTTTCAAACCCGGTGACGCCCTTCATGAAGTTTTTATACTCTTCCTGGGTGCAAAAGCCGAAGACCGGCTCGACCATGGCCCGGTTGTACCAGCTGCGGTCAAACAGGACCATCTCGCCGCCGCGGGGAAATTCAGCCACGTATTTCTGGAAGAACCACTGGGATTTTTGCCTCTCGGTCGGTTTGCCCAAAGCCACGATGCGGTAATGTTTTTCATTCATATAGCGGGTGACGCGGCGGATGGTGCCGCCCTTGCCCGAGGCATCGCGGCCCTCAAAGATAATGATGATTTTCTTGCTTGATTTTTCAAGATGCTGTTGCAGTTTGATCAGCTCGGCCTGAAACGGTTTCAGGCTCAGTTCCTGCTTGCGGTTGCGCAGGGCTTTTTTTTCATTTCTCTTCAGCGCCTGAACCTCAAGCCGCAAGCGTTCAATTTCTTGCGCCATATCTTCTGGTTCCGGTGATGGCGCTGACGGGCTGGAGAATTCTTCGCTTTGCAAATTGTCCTGTGACATGTGAATTCCCCTTCAAAGCTTGAATGTTATCAGCCGAAACCGTAGCTTATTTTCATGGCTGAAGAAAGCGAAATGCAAGGCCGTCACCTGCATTTTATCACTATGGTTTACCGGCCCGGGGCGGCGCGGAAAAAGCGCAATCCGGCCGGTTTTAAAACGCTTTCGAGATTTTCATTATTGCCGGGCCGAGAATTACGACAAAAATTACCGGCAGAAAAAAAGCGATCATCGGCACGGTGAGTTTGGGCGGCAGACCAGCGGCCTTTTTCTCGGCCTCCGCCATGCGCATGTCACGGTTTTCCTGCGCCATGACGCGCAGGGAATTGGCCAGCGGCGTACCGTAGCGCTCGGCCTGGATAAGCGCGGTTGTCACCGCCTTGACGCCGTCGAGCCCCGTGCGCCTGGCGAGGTTTTCATAGGCCATTCTTCGCTTGGGCAAATAGGAAAGCTCGGCCGTGGTCAGGCTCATTTCTTCCGACATCTCGATATATGACGAGGCAATCTCATCGGCGACCTTGGCAAAAGCGGCCTCGATCGACATGCCGGATTCGACACAGATCAGAAGAAGATCGAGCGTATCGGGAAAGCCTCTTTTGAGAACCTGCTGGCGCTTCGAGATCAGATTGGAGATAAAAACCGCCGGCAGATAATAGCCCAGCAGCGCCAGCCCGACGGCAATGGCGAACCGGATGAGAACCGGACGGTCAAGATCATTGATAAAGAACAGAAAAATGATGGCGGCGGTAAAAAGGATCATCGGCATGATGAAGCGGAAGAACAAAAACATGATAAGAGGTTTTTGACCGCGCAGCCCCGCCATTTTCAAACGGTCATTGATGCCCTCTTCCGCCAGATGTTTATAGAGATTGAGCTTGTCGACAATGTTCTTCATAAAGCCGCCATTTTGACCGCGCAGACCGTGCGCGGCCTGTTTCTCAAGCTCCTTGTTGCGCGCCTCGCGCAGGCGCGAGCGCTCTCCGGCGACGCTTTTCATGCGCGAGCCGAGCCGGTTGGGCTGCAAATACGGCATGGCCAGCGAGACAATGGTGGCGAATACGGCAATTCCGGCCAAAATCATGGTGATCGACTGGCTGTCGGTAAAGAGTCGATAGAGCATTTCCATGACGACAATCCCTAAAAATCGAAATTGATCATTTTTTTCATGACAAGAACGCCCAGGCTCATCCAGATGACACTGCCGGTCAGCAGGATATGCCCCAGCGTGGTCGTGAACATAACCGTCATATAATCGGGCGTAATGACATTTACGATCAGCACGATGATCAAGGGCATGGAGCCGATGATCATGGCGCCGGATTTGGCTTCTTGCGAAACCGCCCTGATCTTGGCCTTCATTTTTTTGCGGTCGCGCAAGACATGCGAAAGATTGCCCAGCGCCTCGGAAAGATTGCCGCCGGATTTGGCCTGAATGCCAAGAACGATGGCGAGAAAATTCACTTCCGTCAGCGGCACCCGCATATATAACCGGCTCAGCCCCTGATCGAGCGGAACGCCGAGGCGCTGCGCCTCAACGATTTCCTGAAATTCGGGGCCGACCGGATCAGGCGCCTCGGCGGCAATCATGGCCAGGCAGTCATTGAGCGGCAATCCTGATTTGACGCCGCGCACAATCACATCGATGGTGTTGGGAAATTCCTCCAGAAACTTGCGCTCACGCCGGTTGCGGAGGAAATTCAGAACCCAGCGCGGCAAACCGAAAGCGCCCGCAAACGCAATGCCCAGAGCCACAAGAGGCGGAACGCCAAGACTAAGGCCGCCCAATCCGAGCGCCAGACCGAATGCGAGACTGTAAAGATAAAACGCAAGCGGCTTTGTCCGCAGGCCCGCCCGCTGAATGCGAATGCTTGTATTGACCTTTTCCTTGCCCTTTTTACGGTCCTCGAGCCGTTTCATGGAGGCTTCGATCTGCTTGCGGCGCTTGTCATGTTCGCTGACCCTGGCCGGGCGTTTGGTTTTTTGCTGCCGGAAAACCCTCTTGCGGTCATCCGCCTTTTTCTCACCGGAAAGATACGGGAAAAACAACACATAAGAGAGGCCGCCGGCGCTGATCGCCACCAGAATTGTGGTTCCGAATATAGCCAGAGTTACGTTATCCATTGTCTAGGAATACTCCAGATCTTCATTCTCGTGTTCCGCCGCGGCCAGCGCCTCGGCAAGGCGTCCCTCTTCCTTGTAATATTGCGCCCGGTCCCAGAATTTGGGTTTGGCGATGCCGGTCGAGCGGTGTGTACCGACCAGCTTGCCGTTCTGGTCCTCGCCGGTGATCTCGTAAACAAAAATGTCCTGAAGCGTAATGACATCACCTTCGGACCCCATGACCTCGGTGATATGGGTGATGCGGCGCGAGCCGTCGCGCAGACGCGCCGCCTGGACAATAACGTCGATCGAGCCGGTGATCATGTCGCGGATGGAGCGGGCGGGCAGATTGTACCCCATGGTGATCATGCCCTCGAGGCGGCTGAGCGCCTCGCGCGGGCTGTTGGCGTGCAAGGTTCCCATGGAGCCGTCATGGCCGGTATTCATCGCCTGAAGCAGATCAAAGGCTTCGGGTCCGCGCACCTCGCCGACAATGATCCGCTCCGGGCGCATGCGCAGGCAGTTCTTGACCAGCTCACGCATGGTAATCTCGCCCTCGCCCTCGATATTGGGCGGGCGGGTTTCAAGGCGCACTGTATGGGGCT
>CAZIVB010000060.1:0-12201 GCA_964542565.1 uncultured Hyphomicrobiales bacterium
TTTGCGCCTTCCGAATAGGGCGGGGTGAGCGCCTGAATTTCCCATTGCGGCGGGCCTTGATACAGGGTCAGTTTTGAACCCAGTTTTAAAAGCCGGGCGGCGAAATCAGCGCCGTGGCCGTAATCAAGCTTGCTTGCCAGCCAGTGGATTTCAAATTCCGGGATGGTTTGTTTTGCGATTTGCAGCGCCGCGGCGATCTTCATTCTGTCCGGGGCGTAGGGCAGGGGGGCAAGGGCGGCGGCGCGGGTTTTGGCTGTTTTAGCGCTTGTGGCGGCAAGAGCCGCGCGCGGGTTCGTGCCCGCCGTGGGGAGGAGAATAACGCGGCGGCCCTTGCGTTCGGCTCTCTCCAGCAGCCGGGTCAGGCGCTGGTAACGTTCGTTCCAGTGACTGGCGGCGGCCCAGCCATTGTCAATAATCAGCACCAGCGGAGATGTGCTTTGGGACCGGGACAGATCAGGGTTCAATACCGGGCGGGCAAAGGCCATGATCAGGCCGGCCGCGATGGCAAGGCGCAGGGCAAGCAGCCACCACGGGGTTTTATGCGGCGTCTCTTCATGTTCTTTAAGGCCGACCAGAAGCTTTAACGGCGCAAAAAGAATCCGGCGCGGACGCGGCGGGGTCAGGCGCAGCAGCCACCACAGGGCGGGCAGGGCAACCAGAGCGCTGAGCGCCCAGGGGTTGAGGAAGGCGAAGGAGCCAAAAACCAGCATGTTTTTCAGGTCCTGTTTTGCGCCAGATGATTGCCAAGAGCAAGCAGGGCGCGGCCCGGCGGGGTATCGGTGTGGTGGAGGGTAAAGCTCCATCCCAGCCTGCGCGCGAGCGCTTTCAGGGCGCTGCGATGCGCGGCGAGTTTTTGCTGATAGCGGGGCCCGAGATTTTCCGCCCGGGCGATGGTGAGGCTGGCGCCGCCTTCAGGATCGGCGAACTCGACCCTTCCGGCAAAGGGCAGGGTTTCTTCCGCCGGGTCGAGGATTTGCACCATATGACCGCGTATGCCGGTCGCGGCGATGGCGCACAGGGCGGATTGGATCTCATCCATATTGCCGAGAAAATCACCCATGAACAGGGCCTCGGAAAACGGCTTTACGGTGTTTGCTGGGCCCGGTATGCGGGCGCGCTCATTCGCCGGCAGGGCGCTTTGGGTAAAAAAACACTGCGCCAGTGTGGTAACGGCGCGCTTTGTGAAACCGGGCGGACGGCCGGAGCCGTAAGCGCCGATCATTTCACCGGCGCCGGTGAGCAAAAACCCGAGGGCAAACGATAAAACAATGGCGCATTCGGCCTTGGTTTGCGGCGCCAGAGAGGAGTGAAGCTGCATGGAATCCGAAAAATCGGTCCAGAACCATACGGTCTGGGCCGCTTCCCACTCGTTCTCGCGCACATAAAGATGATGCGAGCGGCCCGATTTGCGCCAGTCAATGGTGCCGGCGGCGTCCCCGGTGGTGAACTGGCGGTATTGCCAGAACGCTTCGCCGGGGCCCGATTTGCGCCGGCCGTGCAGCCCTTGCGCCAGGGTGTTGGCGGCCCGTTCGGCCTCGGCCAGCAGGTCGGGCAGCATGATCGCGATGCGGCCGGCCTCCGATTGCAGCGCCGTTTTGTCCCTTGCCGCTTGCGCCCGGTTGAAGGTTACCGCCATAACCGCCTCACCCGAGCGATTTACACAAACGCCTGATCAGTTCAGGGATTTCAAGCCCTTCGGCGCGGGCGGCGAAGCTGAGCGCCATGCGGTGTTTGAGCACCGGCTGGGCCAGAGCGATGACATCGTCGATGGAGGGGGAAAGCCGCCCCTCCATGAGGCATTTGGCGCGCGCCGCCAGCATGAAAGCCTGCGAGGCGCGCGGGCCGGGGCCCCAGGTGAGGTGTTTTGTAATATCCGGGTCGGCGCCTTCCTCGCCGGGGCGGGCGCGGCGCACCAGTTCCAGAATGGCGTTGACGACGGCATCGCCGACCGGCATGCGGCGCACCAGATGCTGGGCGGTGGCCAGATCATCCGGGCTCATCACCTTTTGCGGCCGGCTCTCGCGGCCTCCGGTGGTGGCGAACAGCATGCGTCTTTCGGCTGCCAGATCAGGGTAGGAAATATCAATCTCCATTAAAAACCGGTCAAGCTGCGCCTCGGGCAGGGGATAGGTGCCTTCATGCTCCAGCGGGTTCTGGGTCGCCAGAACATGAAAGGGACGGGGCAGCTCGTAGCGTTTGCCGCCAATGGTGATATGGTATTCCTGCATCGCCTGAAGCAGGGCGGACTGGGTGCGCGGGCTGGCGCGGTTGATCTCGTCCGCCATCAGAAGCTGGGTAAAGACCGGGCCTTTGAGAAAACGGAACGAACGCTGGCCGCCGGGGCTCTCTTCAAGCACCTCCGAGCCCAGAATATCGGCGGGCATCAGATCGGGGGTGAACTGGATGCGCGTCTCTTGCATGCCGAGCACATGGGCGATGGTTTCCACCAGACGGGTTTTCGCCAGCCCCGGCACGCCGACAAGCAGCGCATGGCCGCCGCCGAGCAGGGCGGCGAGGGTAAAATCAACAACCTGCGCCTGACCGAAGATCACATCGCCGATGCTGCTTCGCGCCCTTGAAACAAGCGCGCCAAGGCGCTCCACTTCCGGGACAATGTCCTTGCCGGTTTCATTCAGATTCGTCATGAAATCGACTATACTCGCTAATGTGGCAAAAAAGAAATACTACTGTGGGTCACAAATGCTTGCGCGGTCCGGGGAGCTTGTCTTGACTAATTTCAATTATTCCGTCGGGGAGTTTGCAAAACGGGCGGCGGCACGGCTTGACAGCGGTTCTTGTTCCGCCGGGCCCGCTGATCCCCCGGGGCTGGTTCAGGCGGCGGTGCTGCTGGCGCTGATCCCGCGGCGGGCCGGGGCGCAAATCCTGCTCACGCGGCGGCCTAATTCCATGGCGCATCACGGCGGGCAGATCGCCTTTCCCGGCGGCAAGCTTGAGGCGCAAGATAAAAATGCGATTGCCGCCGCCTTGCGCGAGGCCGAGGAGGAAACCGGTCTGGAGCGGCGCTATGTGAATGTGCTGGGAAATCTGGCGACCTGCCGCACGGGGACCGGTTTTGCCATAACGCCGGTGGTGGGGATTGTGGCGCCCGGGTTTTCGCTTGCCGCTGACCGGCGCGAGGTTGATGAAATTTTTGAAGCGCCGCTTGAATTTTTGATGAATCCGGCCAATCACGGCAAACGCAGCATCACGTTTGAGGGAAAAGAAAAAAAATTTCATGTGATTTGTTATGGTGATTACTATATCTGGGGAGCAACCGCTCGCATGCTGGTAGAGCTTTACAGAAAAGTATATGCGTTATGATCCGAATTTTCTTCATACAACTTCTGGTGTTTCTGTTTCCCTTTGCCGTGTACGGGCTCTATCTGAAATACAAAATCGCCCGCGGCGAGGTCAAATCCGACCCCTGGGGGCGCAACACCTTGATCTGGCTGTTGCTTGGCGGGCTTGTCCTCATGGGCGGCGGCTTTGTCGTGCTTTCCAATTTCAGCGGTGAAAAACCGGGCGGCATTTATCAGCCGGCGGTGATGAAAGACGGAAAAATTATTCCCGGCAAGTTTATAGAACCCAGGGGAGACAAAAAATAAATGACGCAAGCCGGTAATGCCCTGCCGGATTTTACCGGCGCGTCCTGGCTGATTGCGCCGCCGGTGCAACGTATTTTCACCGCATTGGCAAAAAAAGGCGGCGAGGCGCGCATTGTCGGCGGCGCGGTGCGTAACGCGATTATGGGTGAGCCTATCCGCGATATTGATTTTGCCGTCACCGAGCCGCCCGAACAGGTGATAAAACTGGCGAAAGAGGCCGGGATCCGGGCGGTGCCGACAGGCATCAAGCACGGCACGGTGACGCTGGTTACCGGGCGGCGCGGCTTTGAGGTCACGACCTTGCGGCGCGATCTGGAGACTTTTGGCCGCCGCGCCAAAGTGGCTTTTACAACCGATTGGCAAACCGATGCCGAGCGGCGCGATTTCACCATGAATGCGATCTATTGCGATGTTGGCGGCAAGCTCTATGACCCGGTGGGCGGGCTGGATGATCTTGTGGCGCGCAAGGTTCGCTTTATCGGCGAGCCGGAGGCGCGCATTGCCGAGGATTATCTGCGGGTTTTGCGTTTTTTCCGCTTTTTCGCCCAATATGGCCGCGGCGGGATTGATGCGGCGGGGCTGGCGGCGGTACGGAAAAACCGGGCCGGGCTGCGCAAGCTGTCCGCCGAGCGCATCCGGGCCGAGCTGATCAAGCTGCTGGCGGCGCCAAGAGCGCTCGAGGCGGCGCGGCTGATGTCGGAGGCCGGTATTTTCACCGGCGTTGATCTGGGCCGGGCGCTGCCCGATAGTCTGACCCGTCTGGGGGCGATTGAAACAGCGCTTGGCCTTGAGGCTGATCCGCTGCGGCGCATCTGGGCGCTGCTGGGCGGCGGATCATCACCTGATTCGCGCGCCGAATCGCTTGCCGGGCGGCTGCGGCTGACCAGCGCCGAGCGCGCCCGTCTGCAAATGATGGCGGTGCCGCGCCGGCTTTATCCAACTCTCTCCCCAGGCGCGCGGCGCGCGGCGCTTTACGCGCTGGGGCATCAGGATTACCGCGATCATGTTCTGCTCAACTGGACCGCGAGCGGCGATGATGCAGGCGATGAAAACTGGAAAATTCTGTTTGAGCTTTCCGAGGGCTGGTCGCCGCCCGATTTCCCCGTCAAGGGCAAGGATGTCGTGGCACTGGGCGTTCCCAAAGGCCCGCAGGTGGGGGCTATATTGCGCGATCTGGAACGCTGGTGGATTAGCGCAGGGTTCCCCGAAGAGCGCGAAGACATAGACGCGCAGCTCAAAACGCTGATTGATGCGCTTTAACGTCATTTACTCCGAACCGGCTATTTTTCGCTCAGCGTCCCTTCAACATATTGATGGATGATCGAAGCGATAAGGGTTTGATAGGGGATGCCCTTTTGCATCGCTATGGCGCGAAGCCGCGCCAGATCGCGCCCCGGAAGCCGCGTTGTGATTTGCTTGCGGCGGGGATTGGAGGTGTTGCGGGCCATAACTTTCAAACGCTCAATGGCTTCTTGCCCGAGCGGATTGTCCAGATCATATCCGCCGCTCTCGATTTCCTTGTGCAGAGCTTCGTCTTCTTCGTCGTGAAATTTGCCAGTTTCAGGTGGTTTCTGGGTCATGGTTTTTCAGATTTCAGATATTTACGGGTCAGTTTACGGTCCGGGAACAGGGTTTTTAAAAAGACGCCGTTCTCGTCTTCCACGAAGGGAACACAGTATATATAGTCATTTATGAGCACGATCATCAGCCTTTGGTTTGAACGGGTTTTATGCGGTGCAATCTCGATCAGCCGCCCGTCATTGATGGCCTCCACCACATCCTCGAAGCATGCCCCGCGTCCCGACTCGTTTTTCAGCCAGTTATTCTTTTCCTCATCCCACCTGATTTCGCTGCTCATTGATTGTATTGTAGTTACAGAATAATTACAGTCAAGTTGGTTTGCTGCTTTTGCCTCAAGAGTTGAACGCCTCCATTCATACCGGTGGTATTTATGTTTGCCCCTGCTCGCCCCTCGTCATACCGGCTTTCGCCGGTATGACGAGGTTAATCTACCGATAGGTTATTTTCCAACAGCGCTGAAATACGTGTCATCACCGGGATTTGTATGTTGATTTTCTGATGTTGTATTATCCATAAAACCCGTTCGTCTGGCGCAGGGCCTCGCCGGTGATCATGGCGGCGCTTATGGCGATGTTGAGGGAGCGCATGCCGGGGCGCATGGGGATGAGGATGCGGGCATCGGCGGCATTGTGGACGTGATCGGGGACACCGGCGCTTTCGCGGCCCATCAGGATAGTGTCATGAGGGGTAAAGGTGTAATCGGTGTAGCTGACAGCGGCTTTGGTGGTTGCCAGTACGAGATGGCCCGGCCGTTGCTTTTGCGCGGCATGGAAATGGGCAAAATCAATATGCCGAATCAGGTCAAGATTTGCCATATAGTCCATTCCGGCGCGGCGCAGCGCCTTGTCGGTCATGGTGAAACCGGCCGGCTCTATGATATCGATGCCAAGGCCGAGGCAGGCGGCCAGACGCAGAATTGTGCCTGTGTTTTGAGGGATATCGGGCTGGTAAAGGGCAATGCGCATTGGCGGTAAGCTCCTGTTTTGGCAAAATTTGATTTGAGGAAATACGCCGTTTTTAGTAACTGTGCCACAATGTCACTAGACATTCTGTTTGTTGAATGTAAAAAAGAGGCCGCATTCGGGAGTCCCTGAGGTTTTTCAGGGAACCTGGAGGCTTCTGGATATATGCCGGTTTGGGGGAACTGGGTGGATGTTTACGAGCCCTTTACTCTTGTCAAGGTTACAGATTATCGGTTTGCATATTGCATCAAGGAGAAACCGAAATGACGAATGCTGATACCGTCGATGAATCGCGGCGGGATTTTCTTTATATAGCGACAGGCGCGGTAGCGACGGTCGGCGCGGGGCTGGCCTGCTGGCCGCTGATTGATCAGATGAACCCGGATGCGACCGTAAAAGCCCTGTCCTCCATTGAGGTGGATCTGGCCCCGGTTGAAGTCGGACAGGCGATCACGGTTGTCTGGCGCGGCAAGCCGGTGTTTATCCGTTACCGCACGGTGAAAGAGATCAAGGAGGCCGAAGCGGTGGATGTTGCCACCTTGAGGGATCCGCAGACGGATGCGGAGCGGGTGCAAAAACCTCAATGGCTGGTGATGGTCGGGATCTGCACCCATCTGGGCTGCATCCCCAAGGGGCAGAAAGTGGGCGATTACAAAGGCGATTACGACGGCTGGTTCTGCCCGTGCCACGGCTCGCATTACGACTCTTCCGGGCGCATCCGCAAGGGACCCGCGCCGCTGAATTTGCTGGTTCCGGCCTATACATTCATGACCGATACCAAGATTAAAATCGGTTAGTGATTCTTGAAGGGGATAATAAAATGAGCGGACACGCTACATTTGAGCCACAAAACAAATACGTAAAATGGTTTGAGGACCGCCTGCCGATTCTGGGGCTGGTGCATTCGTCGCTGGTGGCTTTCCAGACACCGCGCAATCTCAATTACTGGTGGACCTTCGGGGGCATCTTGTTCATGTTCCTGATGATCCAGATCATCACCGGCGTCATTCTGGCGATGCATTACGTGCCGCATGAGACGCTGGCCTTTGACAGCACCGAGCATATTCTGCGCAATGTCAATTATGGCTGGCTGATCCGCTATATGCACTCCAACGGCGCCTCGATGTTCTTCTTCGCCGTCTATATCCATATGTTCCGCGGCTTTTACTATGGTTCCTTCAAGGGGCCGCGTGAGGTTTTGTGGATTTTGGGCGTGATCATCTATATTTTGATGATGGCGGCCGGGTTCCTCGGCTATGTGCTTCCCTGGGGGCAGATGAGCTTTTGGGCCGCGACCGTGATCACCAATCTGTTCAGCGCCTTCCCGATCGTCGGCGAGCCGATCGTGCATTGGCTCTGGGGCGGCTATTCGGTCGGCCAGCCGACACTGAACCGATTCTACTCCTTCCATTATCTGGTGCCGATGATCCTATTTGTGTTCGTCATTCTGCATGTCTGGGCGCTGCATGTGGTGGGCAACAACAACCCGACCGGCATTTCGGTGAAGAGCAAGCAGGACACATTGCCGTTCCACCCCTTCTATACGATCAAGGACGCCTATGCGATTATCGCCTTCCTGCTGATCTTTGTCTGGTTTGTGTTCTTCAATCCCAATCAGCTTGGCCACCCGGATAACTACATCCCGGCCAATCCGATGGTGACGCCGCCGCATATTGTGCCGGAATGGTATTTCCTGCCCTTCTACGCCATTTTGCGCGCCGTGCCGGACAAGCTGGGCGGGGTGTTGCTGATGTTTGGCGCCCTGGTCATGCTGGCGGCCATGCCGTGGCTGGACCGCTCAAAGGCGCGCTCGCTCACCTATCGTCCGATCATGGCGGTGTTCTTCTGGCTGTTTGTCATTGACGCCTTGTTCCTCGGCTGGCTGGGCTCGCAACCCGCCGAAGGGGTTTATGTCATCATGTCCCGGATCGCGACCGCCTATTACTTCTTGCATTTCCTCATCATTATGCCGCTGGTCAGCACGTTTGAAAAACCGCGGCCAAGGCCCGAGAGCATAATGCAGTCGGTTCTCGACAAGGCGGGGGATGCCTCTCCCGCAAAAGAGGCGTGAGGGGGAACGGCACCATGACCATGATGAAGAGAAACCATATGATGACAAGCAAATCCGTGCGCAAAGCCCTCCTGGCACTGGCGGCCGTATCCATTCTGGCGCTGCCGCTTCTCGCCCAGCCGGCGCAGGCTTCCGGCGGGGCGACGCCGCATACCCAGAAGTGGAGTTTTGCCGGTGTTTTCGGCCGTTTTGACAAGGCGCAGCTCAAACGCGGCCTGCAGGTTTACCGCGAGGTGTGCGCGTCCTGCCACGGGTTGAAACGGATTGCATTCCGCACTCTGGCCCAGCCGGGCGGTCCCGAATTGAGCCTTGATGCGGTCAAGGCGCTGGCGAAGGAATACGAGGTGAAGGACGGGCCCGATGACGAGGGTGAGATGTACACCCGCACCGCCCTGCCGAGGGATTATTTCCCCTCGCCTTTCGCCAACGACAATGCGGCGCGCGCGGCGAATAATAGCGCCTTGCCGCCTGATCTTTCGATCATCGCCAAGGCGCGCGGTTATCTGCGCGGCTTTCCGAACTGGTTTTTTGATCTGTTCACCGGCTATCAGGAAACCGGGGTGGATTACCTCTATGCGCTGTTGACCGGCTATGAGGACGAGGCGCCCGAAGGCTTTGTTCTGAATGACGGCATGAACTTCAACCATTATTTCCCCGGCAACCAGATTGCCATGCCGGCGCCGCTTTTCGATGACGGGGTTGAATATGCCGACGGCACCAAGGCCACGGTCAAACAGATGGCGAAAGATGTCTCCGCCTTCCTGATGTGGACCGCCGAGCCGACACTGGAGCAGCGCAAGCGCATCGGTTTTCAGGTTATCCTGTTTATCCTGCTGTTCGCCGGGATGATGTATTTCACGACCAAGCGGTTGTGGCGCGGCGTCAAGCATTAGGCTGGCCGGAATACGAGTTTTTCAAAGGGCCTTCCGTTCGCGGGTGGCCCTTTGTTCGTTGAAAATCACGGTTTGATATTTTACCGGCGGACTTGTATCCGTTAGAACAACAATCCTGAACGGGGGGGCTATGACAAAAGCGGTTCTTGGCATTATCGGCGGCAGCGGGGTGTATGATTTCCCGCATCTGGAAAACGCCCGCTGGGAGCGGATTGAAACACCCTGGGGCGAGGCTTCGGACGAGCTGCGCTTTGGCGAAATCAACGGTCTTTCCATGGTGTTTCTGCCGCGGCACGGGCGCGGCCATAAAATCTCGCCGTCGGATATCAATTACCGGGCCAATATTGACGCCCTGAAGCGCGTCGGCGTGACCGATCTGGTTTCGGTCTCGGCCTGCGGCTCGTTTCGCGAGGCGCTTTCTCCGGGCACATTCGTCATTGTTGACCAGTTTATCGATCGCACTTTTGCGCGCGAAAAGAGCTTTTTCAGCAAGGGGCTGGTGGCGCATGTCTCGCTGGCGCAGCCCGTCTCGCCCGGCCTTGCGGCGCGGGTTGAGGCGGCGGCGAAAGCTGAAGCTATCCCGCATCAGATGGGCGGCACCTATCTGGCCATGGAGGGGCCGCAATTTTCCACCCTGGCGGAATCCAATCTTTATCGCAGCTGGAATTGCGATGTAATTGGCATGACCAATATGCCCGAGGCCAAGCTCGCCCGCGAGGCGGAGATTTGCTATTCCTCCGTTGCCATGGTCACCGATTATGATTGCTGGCACGATGATCACGGCGAGGTGGATGTGCCGGAAATCATCCGCGTTCTGATGGAAAATGTCGAAAAAGCCGGCCGGCTGATTGACAATCTGGCGCGCGCCTTCCCGCATGAGCATGAGGCCTGTCCCATCGGCTCGGACAAGGCGCTTGAACATGCCATTATCACCCAGCCCGGCGCCCATGATCCGGCGCTGGTCGCCCGGCTTGACGCCATTGCCGGCCGGGTTCTTGCCCCGGTTGCGGCCCGAAAGGAATAGATAGCCCCATGCCTTTTACGCAATATATCCGCAATATTCCCGGTTATCCCAAGGAAGGGGTGATTTTTCGCGATATCACCACCTTGCTCAGCAACGCCCAGGGCTTTCGCAAGGCGGTGGACGCGCTGGTGCAGAATCATATGATCGAACAGGTCGATCTGGTGGCCGGCATCGAGGCGCGCGGCTTTATTCTCGGCGGCGCGGTGGCGCATCAGCTCGGGGTCGGCTTTGTGCCGATCCGCAAGAAAGGCAAGCTGCCATGGGAGACGATTTCAGAAGAATACGAGCTGGAATACGGTATTGACGCGGTGGAAATCCACACCGATTCGATCCCCGAAAACAGCCGGGTTCTGCTGATTGACGATCTGATCGCCACCGGCGGCACGGCGCGGGCGGCGGCCAAGCTGATCGAACGCTCCGGCGGCCATATCGTCGCCGCCTCCTTTGTGATCGACCTGCCCGATCTGGGCGGGCGCAAGGTGCTGGAAGATCTGGGGATCAGCGTCACGGCGCTAACGGCGTTTGAGGGCGATTGAGGGGGGGCATTCTCGCACCCTCTTCGTCATTTCTGCCTTCGCAGAAATGACGATTTACTTTTTGTTACTTCGGCTTTCGGGCGACGAAGACCTGGCCCAAGAAGCTGAAAACACAGCATCCATTCTGATTCACCCCTTCATTGCGGCTGACGAGGAGGCCCCAGTTGGGGCGCGATTGCAGTTCGATCTTTTCCGCCACTCTTGACTTGAAGCTGATGGTGTCGCCGGCGCGCACCGGGGCGAGCCATTTCAGCTCGCGGAAGCCGGGCGAGGGGCCAAACTGGGGCCTTGTCCCCTGCTGCGGGATATTGCGGTCCTTCGCCTGTTTGATCTGGTAGTTGACAAAGAGTTTGCTCCAGATGGAGGCGGTGTGCCAGCCGCTGGCGATCAGGCCGCCGAAATGGCTCTGCGCCGCCAGTTCAGGGTCAATGTGAAAGGGCTGCGGGTCGTATTGGCGCGCAAAGGCGATAATATCGGGCGCGGTAAAAAGATGCGAGCCGATCTCGATCTGCTCGCCAAGGCGGATATCTTCAAAATAACGGCTCATGAGACGCTTGACCGGCGGGTTTTGAACAACTGGGTGCCGGTCATGGTCATCACCGGCTCGTTATGCTGGTTGATCATCTCCCAGTGCATTTTGCAAATCCCCATTTCCGGACGGCTGGCCGAGATGCGCGCTTCAATGCAGGTGCATTTCATTGCCAACCGGTCGCCGGGGCGCACCGGTTTGAGCCAGCGGGTCTCATCGATGCCGGGCGAGCCCATGGAGGCGGAATTGAGCAGATAGGTCTCGCACATCATCTTCATCATAATCGAGCAGGAGTGCCAGCCGCTGGCGGCCAGACCGCCAAGCAGGGTGTCCCTGGCCGCCTCTTCGTCAATGTGAAAGGGCTGGGGGTCGAATTCATTGGCAAAGGCGAGGATTTCTTCTTTCGTCAATGTTCTGGGCGCCGAGCACACCGACCAGCCGGGGGTGAAATCCTCCCAGTAATATTCATATTCTTCCCGCTCGCCGCCCATGCGGTATTCTGGCGTATTTTGATGCCTTTGTCATGAAAAACATTTTGATATCAAAGCCGCCCGGATGGGGGAGTTGCTCTACGCCTTGACGATAAACTGGCCCATCATGCCGGCGTCCTCATGTTCAAGGATGTGGCAGTGATACATGTAGGGCCGCGCGGGATCGGCGTAATCCTCAAACCGGGCAATGACCCGGACCACTTCGCCGCCCTGAAGGGTTACGGTGTCTTTCATCCCCCGCTCGCCCGGCGCGGGCGGCTGGCCGTTGCGGTCGAGGATGAGGAACTGAATGTCGTGGATATGAAACGGATGCGGCAGGGGGGAGGTGTTCTCGATCTGCCAGATTTCGGTATCGCCCAGTTTGACCACCTCGTCTATGCGGTTCATATCCATGGCTTTGCCATTGATGGTCAGCGGGTTGGCGCCGCCCATCATCATGGCGGGGCCCATGCGCATTTCCATTACGAAACGGCGGGTTTTGACCGCCGAGGAGGCCTCCATGCGGGGCA
>CAZIVB010000061.1:0-12191 GCA_964542565.1 uncultured Hyphomicrobiales bacterium
TGCTGCAACTGCCCCGCATCGCTAATTTTGATGATCTCGACCCTTTACGCGCTGAAAAAGACGTAAGTCTGGAGATGATCCGCCCCGGCCGCCCCCTGCCCGGCGATGCTGCTCTTGTCATCATCCCCGGTTCCAAATCGGTCATTCATGACATGGAGGCCATCCGGGCAAATCACTGGGACGGGGATATCCGCGCCCATATCCGCCGCGGCGGCCATGTTCTGGGCCTGTGCGGCGGCTACCAGATGCTGGGAAACACAATCAGCGATGCGCAAGGGTTTGAAGGAAGGCCGCAAACCATCACCGCCCTTGGCCTTCTTGATGTTGAAACCACCCTTGCGCCGGACAAAACCCTTTGCCATGTCACGGCGCGTCATATCGCCTCAAACACGCAGGTTTCCGGCTATGAAATTCATCTGGGCCGGACCGGCGGCCCCGATCGAGAACGCCCTTTCTTGCAGATGGGCGGCAATCCGGAAGGGGCCTGTTCGGCGGATGGCCGCATCTGCGGCAGCTATGTGCACGGGATTTTCAGCGAAGATGATTTCCGCCACGCCTTTTTATCAAGCATCAAAACCCGCCCCCGCACCGGAATGGCCTATAGCGCCCGGGTCGAGACCACGCTCGACCAACTCGCGGCGCATCTTGAAAAGCACCTTGATCTGAACGCGATTTTAAAAATTGCTCAAAGCCGCAGCAAAGCCCCCAGCGCCAGCACCAGCGCGCCATGAAGCGTTGCCGCGCGCATAAACAGCTTTAAAGCTGCCGCAATATCTTCCACTCTTGCCGCTTTGCGCCCCGCGCCGTTCATCCAGCCATCTTCCACTCCCTTCCCCTCATAGATGCGCGGCCCCGCCAGCGCCAGCCCCAGCGCTCCGGCCATGGCCGCCTCCGGCCAGCCCGCATTGGGCGAGCGGTGGCGGCGGGCATCGCGCCTCATGGCGTCAAATGCCCCTCTTGAGAGCGGCGCGGCCAGCATGATCAGCGCGCCCGCAATCCGCGCCGGAATGAAATTGGCCGCATCATCAAGCCGCGCCGCCGCCTTGCCAAACGCCTCATGGCGCGCATTGCGGTAGCCGATCATGCTGTCGGCCGTATTGAGCGCCTTATAGGCCATGATCCCGGGCAATCCGCCAAGCAGGAACCAGAAGGCGGGCGCTATCACCGCGTCGGAGAAATTCTCCGCCAGGGATTCAATCGCCGCCCGGCTCACCCCCGCCTCATCCAGCTTTTGCGGATCGCGCCCGGCAATGCGCGAAATGGCGCGGCGCGCCGCCTCAATCCCCCCGGAGACGAAAGCGCGTTTTACCGCGAGGACATGCTGATAAAGCCCGCGCTGGGCGATAAAAACCGAAGCGATAATTCCGCTGATGAGGAAACCGGCCGCGCTGTCAGGAAGCAGCCATTCCAGCCCGGCCCCGGCGGATATCGCCAGCGCCACAAGCGCCAACACGCCAACAGCCCCGGCCAAAAGGCGCTGGCGGGCGGGCTTTTCAGGCCGATTGAACCCGCGCTCAAAGGCGTCAATCAGCCACCCGGCCCAGACCACCGGATGTTTGATGCGCCGCCAAAGCCAGTTCGGATCGCCGATCAGCGCATCGATAAAAAGCGCCAGAAGCAGAATAAACGCATGATCCGCCAGCCCCGCCACCGGCATCAGACCGCTTCAATATCAATAAGATGCATAAACGATCCGGCCACATTGCCCCGCCGCAGCCCGGTCCGGCCCAAGCCTTCAATCTGGAACAGCGGCGCATCTTCTCCCTCATGCACGGCGCTGGCATAGTGAAACTCATGCGCCCGGAACCGCTCGCCCCTTGCCGAACCGGCAAAAGCGCCCAGCGCCGTGATCCTGCGATAGCCAAGATGCAGTTTCCGATGCGCAAAGGAAGTCTCCAGATCAAGCAGGCCCGCCATTTCATGACGTTTGCCCTTGGCATCAACCATCCCCGCGCCCAAAACCATATAGCCGCCGCATTCGCCATAAATCCTTGCGCCGCCCGCCGCCGCCCGGCGCAGCCCCTTCATAAACCGCCCGTTCCGTGCCAGTACGCCCGCGTGAAGTTCCGGATAGCCGCCGGGCAAGAACACCGCATCGGCATCTGCTTCCGGCGCCTCATCGGCCAGCGGCGAGAACAGCAATATTTGCGCCCCCATCCGCTTCCACCCTTCCAGCAGATGCGGATAGGAAAAGGCAAAGGCCTCATCGCGCGCCACGGCAAGCCTCTGCCCCGGCGGCGGCAGTAAGGCAGGCGTAGCTCCGGACGGCACGCCCAGCGGCCCTGCCAGCGCCGCAATGGCGTCCATGTCCAGATGCGCCGCCACCAGTTCCGCCGCCTCGGTAATAAACGCGTCAAGCCCGCCATGCTCGGCCGCCTGAACCAGCCCGAGATGACGCGAGGGCAGCGAGGTTCTTGCCGTGCGCGGCAAGGCCCCCAGAACGGGAATCCCGGCTCCCGCCAGCGCGCCGCGCAACATGGTTTTATGGCGCTCTCCCGCCACCTTGTTGAGAATCACCCCGCCCACATTCACCTGCGCGTCAAAGGTGCAAAATCCGTGCACCAATGCCGCCACCGATTGGCCGATGCCGCTTGCATCCACCACCAGCACAACCGGCCAGCCCAGCGCCCGCGCCAGATCGGCGGTGGAGCCATTGCCCAGATATCCAGGGCTCGCCCCGCCGTCAAAAAGACCCATCACCCCTTCGGCGATCATCAACTCGCCCTGCCCGGCAGCTCTCAAGGCAAGAGACGCAATCAGCTCCGGCCGCATGGCCCAGCCGTCAAGATTGACGCAAGAGGCTCCGCTGGCCGCCTCGTGAAAACGCGGATCAATATAATCCGGGCCGATTTTGGCCGATACAACCCGTACCCCCCGCTGCCGGAAGGCGCGCAACAGCCCCAGGGTCAGGGTTGTTTTCCCCGATCCCGTACTCGGCGCAGCAATAATCAGCCCCGGCGCGCTCATGAACGATATCCCGAATGAAGTGAAACATGACTCATGGCGCGGACTATAGTAAAGCTGGGGGCCGTTGAATATTGTTTTGGTGCAAAATCTCCCATGTCAGCGCGCATTCTCATCCTCGGCGGCTCTTCCGAAGGCTTCAGACTCGCCAAACGGCTTGAGGATTCAGAGTATTTTACCCCCCTCACCTCCTTTGCCGGGGTGACAAAAACCCGCCGCCCCGTGGCCGGAGCCTCGCGGGTTGGCGGTTTTGGCGGGCCGGAAGGTTTGCGCGATTTTATAAAAAAAGAAAATATCGCCGCCCTCATCGACGCCACCCACCCTTTCGCCAAGGTGATGAAAACCAACGCCCAAAACGCGGCGCAAATGGCGCAAATCCCCTCTCTCCATATCCTGCGCCCGGCATGGACGCCGCAAAGGGGCGATGACTGGCATGAGGTCAAAGACATGAACGAGGCCGCCGCCGCCATTGCGCCAGGGGCAAACCCCACCTTCCTCACCGTGGGGCGCACCGGACTTGCCCCCTTTGCCGCGCGCCGGGATATCGCTTTTCTCGCCCGTGTGATTGACGCGCCGGAAAACACGGAAGATTTTACCAAGCTCGATCTTGTCCTTGCCCGCGGCCCGTTTGATTACGAGACCGATATCGCCTTTTTCCGCCAGCATGAAATCGCCTGTCTTGTGAGCAAGAACAGCGGCGGTGAAGCGGCAGCCTCAAAACTTGCCTGCGCCCGCGAGTTGGGCATTCGCGTGATTATGGTCAACCGCCCGGAGCCGCCCGAAGGCGAGATTGCCCAAAGCGAAACAGAAGCTTTTGACTGGCTGGAGGCCCAATTCCATGACATCTAACCCCCCATGGCTCAACATTATCGGCATCGGCGAAGATGGCTGGGAAGGTCTTTCCGAAGCGGCGCAAAACGCCGTGCTTGACGCCGATAGCGTTATCGGCGGCGCGCGGCATCTCGCCATGATCCCCCGAACAAAAAATGTCGAGGAATGGCCCTCGCCGATCAAATCCTATCTCAACGCGGTTTTGGCGCGCAGGGGCGAGAATATCTGTGTTCTGGCCACCGGCGATCCGATGTTTTACGGCGTCGGCGCACGCCTTGCCCGGCTGGTGCCGCGTGAGGAGATGCGTATTTTCACCCATCTGAGCGCCTATGCCCTGATCTGCGCCGCCATGGGCTGGTCGGAACCCGATTGCACCCTGGTGACCGCCTGCGGCCGCCCGGTGGAGCAGCTCAATGCCGCGCTTTTTGATAATGCCCGCATCGTCTTTTACAGCGCCGATGAAACCACCCCGGCCGAAGCCGTCAAACTGCTGATTGAACGCGGCTTTGGCGAGAGCCAGATCACCCTGTTTGAGAACACCGGCGGCCCCAAAGAGGCGCGGCATGAATTTACCCCCCTCACCTTCCCGCAAGATCGTGAATTCTCGCGCCTCAACGCTTTGGCCATTGAATGCAAAGCCGCGCCCGATGCCGCCATATACGCAAAAACCCCCGGCCTGCCCGAGAGCGCCTATGAGACCGACGGGCAGATCACCAAACGCGATGTGCGCGCCGCCGCCCTGGCCCGCCTGTCGCCGCGCCCCGGCGAGCTTCTGTGGGATATTGGCGCAGGTTCGGGCTCCATCGGCATCGAATGGATGCGCGCCGCCCATGAGGCGAGCGCCATCGCCATTGAAGCCAGCGAAAAAAGAGCCGAACGCATTAGCACAAATGCCGCCAGGTTGGGCGTACCAAAGCTTAAAATCGTCAACGCCAAAGCCCCCGCCGCGCTTGCGGGGCTCACCCCGCCCGACGCCATTTTCATCGGCGGCGGCCTGAGCCAAAAAGCCATGCTCAAAACCTGCTGGCAGGCGCTCAAACCCGGCGGGCGGCTTTGCGCCAATGGCGTCACGCTGGAGACCGAAACCTCACTTTTTGCCGCCTTGCAAAAATATGGCGGCGAGATGACCCGGATTGAGGTCTCCCACGCCGGGCCCATCGGCAGCTTCATGGGCTGGAAGCCCGCCCGCCCCGTCACCATCTGGTCCGTAACCAAACCTTTTGAAAGTACCTGAATGACCGTTTATTTTATCGGCGCCGGTCCGGGCGACCCGGAGCTTTTGACCATCAGGGCGCGTGATCTTATCGCTTCTTGCCCGCTTTGCCTCTATGCCGGTTCCATCCTGCCCGATGCCGTGGTCGCCCATGCACCTGAAACCACGCGGGTTATCAGCAGCGCCCCCATGGCGCTGGAGGAAATTATCGATCTTCTGGAAGAGGCTGATGCAAAGGGAGAGGATGTGGCGCGGGTGCATTCGGGCGACCCTTCCATCTACAGCGCCATGGGCGAGCAGATCGCCGCCCTTGAAGAGCGCGGCATTGCTTATCAGATCATCCCCGGCGTCCCGGCCTTCGCCGCCTGCGCCGCCGCCCTTGGCCGCGAGCTTACCCTGCCCGGTATTTCCCAGACGGTGGTGTTAACCCGCACCTCAAAGCGCTCATCCCCCATGCCCGAAGGCGAGGCTCTGGAAATTTACGCCAAAACCGGCGCGACCCTCGCCATTCACCTCTCCGCCAAGGCGCTGGATGAAATCAGCGAGCAGCTCAGCCCCATTTATGGCGCGGACTGCCCGGTGGCGGTGGTCTATAACGCCACCCGTCCGGATGAAAAAATCCTGCGCGGCACGCTGCAGAGCATTGCCGGGGATTGCCGCGAGGCCCGCATCACCCGCACCGCCATGATCTTCATCGGCCCGGCGCTTTCGGGCAAATTAAAGCGCAAAAGCGCCCTTTATGATGAAACCCATCAGCGCATGTTCAAGCGGCGTGGCCAATAGGGGTCCCTTCGCGGTCACTGATGACGATCTCCAGCGCCATATCCGCGCCCCGGAGTTTGTTAAGGCAGACATCCCGGGCATGAGCGGCCACAAGAGCGGCAAGCTCAAAGCCCCCTTCTTGCGCGATTTGCAACACCTCAAGCGCCGTATTGGCCCGGCGCGCCCGCGCAATACTGCGCGCATCCGCGCCCAGTGATTGCAGCAGCCGGGCCAGATATTCAAAATCAACCCGGCAGCGTTTGGAGTGCAAATCCATCTCGCCCCGCGCCAGTTTGCACATCTTGCCAAAACCACCCGCGATAATGAGCTTTGGCACCGGGTTGCGGCGGACATATTGCAAAACCCCGCCAACGAAATTCCCCATCTCGATGAGCGCCATTTCCGGCAGATCGTAAAGCTGCCTTACCGCTTTTTCCGATGTTGCGCCGACACAGGCGGCCACAAGGGCGAGCTTTGCCGCCCGCGCCACGTCAATGCCGCGATGGATGGAATGTATCCAGGCCGAGCAGGAATAGGGGGTCACAATCCCCGTCGTGCCCAAAATCGAGATACCGCCGAGAATGCCGAGCCTTGCGTTTAACGTCTTGCGGGCAATTTTCTCGCCGTCCGGCACCGAAATTTCTACCTCAAAATCACAAAGCCCCCCATGGGAAGCAGCGATCTCATGCAGCGCGGTTTCGATCATCCGTCTTGGAACCGGATTAATCGCCGCCTCGCCAACCGGCAGTATCAGCCCCGGCAGGGTAATGCGCCCCACCCCCTCACCGGCTTTAAACACCACGCCGCAACCCGCCGCGCCAAAACTTACTTTCGAGATAATCAGCGCGCCATGGGTGACATCCGGGTCATCACCCGCATCCTTGATTACCCCGGCCAGAGCCCAGCCCGCGCCTTTTTGCGTCACCTCAAGCGCAAATTCCGGCCTCTGCCCCCGGGGCAGCTGGATTTGCACCGGATCGGGAAAATCCCCGGTAAACAGCGCCGCACCCGCCGCCTTCGCCGCCGCCGTGGCGCAAGCCCCGGTGGTCCAGCCATAGCGCAGGGGCTTTTCTGTTTTTTTGCCGTTCATCATGTCATCATGGTGATCCGGCCATAAAACTCAACCCCCGTAAGAGCGCGGCGAATACACAAAGCGGCTTCCATCGGCGCGCTCCACTTCCCGGCTTTGCGAGGAACCGATAATCAGCACGGTGCGCATATCGATAATATCGGCATCGATTTCATCAAGGCGGGTGATCAAAACCTGCTCCCCCGCCCGGCCCAGATTTTGCGCAATCACCACCGGAGCCGCGCCGCTGCGATGCTCAAGAAGCAGGGCGATGGCTTTTTTGATCTGCTCACGGCGGGTTTTTGACGCCGGATTATAAAGCGCGATAACAAAATCACCCCTTGCGGCGTGAACAAGCCGGTTTTCCACCACCGCCCAGGGCTTGCGGATATCGGAGAGCGAAATCACGCAAAAATCATGCCCCAGAGGCGCACCCGCCCGGGCGGCGGCGGCCTGCATGGCCGATATACCGGGGACAATGCGCACATCAACCCCGGCCCAGTTCTCCGGTTCCTTCTCCAGCACCTCATAAACCGCCGAGGCCATGGCGAAAATGCCCGGATCGCCCGAGGTGACCAGCACAACCCGTTTGCCCCCTGCCGCCAGATCAAGCGCCTCGCGCGCCCGCTCAATTTCAACCCGGTTGCCCGAAGCGTGACGGCGCGGATTACTCTCAAGCTCCGGCACCAGATCAAGATAGGTCCGGTAGCCGACAAGATCGCTTGCCGCTTCCAGCGCCTGGCTCGCCTCGGGTGTTATCCACTCCCGCGCGCCGGGGCCAAGGCCAAGCACGGTCAAAACCTTTGCCATCAGTCAATCTCCCCGCCGGGGATCACCACCATGGAAAAATAGGGCGAGGCCCCGGTTTCAACCTCCGCCGCGGGCAGCACCTTTTGCGTCTCCATACTGGCGCGCTCCACATAGATCGCGCGGGCGAGCATGCCGGTGCGCTCCAAGGCGCCGCGCACCCTGGCAAAGGTGCGCCCCAGCTTGATAATCACCGCCGCATCGGCGCATTCCAGCCGCCGGATAATCTCCTCTTGCGGCAAGGTGCCCGGAATAACCGTGAGGGTCTGGCTGCGGAAACACAGCGGCTTTCGGGCCGCAATCGACCCGGCCAGAATGGAGGAAATCCCCGGCACCACAATGGTCTCAAAGCGCCCGCTGAGGCGGCCATACCAGTACATGAACGAGCCATAAAAGAAAGGATCGCCAACACACGGGATCGCCACATCGCGCCCGGCGTCCAGAAATTTAGCAATTGCGGCCGAGGTTTCATCATAAAAGGCGTTGATCCGGTCGCGGTAATCGGGCGCATCGGCCCCCGGCCCGGCGGTCACCGGATAAACAAGCGGAAAAAGCTCCTGAGCCTCAAGCAGATGCGCGGCGATAATGCCCAGCGAAACGCCAGTTCCGGCTTTTGCCGTCGGGTAAGCCACCACGTCAACGCCGCGCAAAAGCCGCACCGCTTTCAGGCTCATCAATTCCGGATCGCCCGGTCCCAGCCCGATACCGTAAAGCCGCCCCGCCATTATTCGCGCTCATCCGCCATGGCGTTCACCGCCGCCACGCTCATCGCCGAGCCGCCGCGCCGCCCGTGCAGGGTGAAAAATGGCACCCCGCGCGGATTTGCCGCCAGTTCCGCCTTTGATTCCGCCGCGCCGACAAAGCCGACCGGAAGGCCGATAATCGCTGCCGGTTTCGGCCAGCCCTCATCGAGCAATTCCAGCAGCCGGAACAAAGCCGTTGGCGCATTGCCGATGGCGACAACCGCGCCCTCGATTTTATCCCGCCACAGATCAAGCGCCGCGGCGCTGCGGGTAGTGCCCAGTTTTTCCGCCAGTCCCGGCACCCGTTCATCACGCAAGGTGCAAATCACGTCGTTTTGCGCCGGCAGCCGCGCTCTTGTGATGCCGCTGGCGATCATATGGGCATCGCACAAGACGGACGCGCCCGCCTTCAGTGCCGCCCGGGTAGCAGCACACACATCAGCGGAAAAATCCATATCCGTCACGATATCCACCATGCCGCAGGAATGGATCATGCGCACGGCGGTTTTTTCCAGATCTGCCGGAAGACGCGCAAGATCGGCCTCTTGCCGGATCATGGCGAAGGATTTGTCATAAATTTCCCGGCCCGATTTAATATAGTCCATAGACGCTGCACCTGCCCGTTATTGCTTCTCGCCGCTTATGCCCGCTTGTCCGGCGCGTTTCAAGGCTCACTTTGCGCTCTTTGCTTCAACGCCAGTTCCCGGACCACCCGCGGCAGGTCTTTGGCGCTGATTGTCCCCTCCACCCGGCTTTGCTTTTGCGGCGCAAGGGCGGTGGAATGCTCATAGATGTAATAGCCCGAGGCATCCTCGCGCTCCAGCGCCAGAATATCGCTCCGCCCCCGGTGCGCGCAGCCCTTGGGGCAGCCCGAGACATGCACGCTCAAAGGCGCAAAACGCCTTGAATCCCCTTGCGCCGCAAAGGCCTGCATGACCGCCAGCGCATGATCCGGCGTCGCCAGCTTGGCCCCCCGGCAGCCCTCGCGCCCCGAACAGGCCGAGACATCAATATGCAAGAAGGTCTCGTCAATAATAAATCCAAGCGCGGCTGCTTCTTGCAGCAGGCTTTGCGCTCTATGCGCCTTGACATGGGGAATAAACACCACATGCCAGGGCGAAAGCCGCAACTCGCCTTTGCCGTATTCATCCGCCAGCCGGGCAATCGCCGTCAAGCGCCCTGCATCAAGCCGGCCAAGCGGGACGCCAAAGCCGCACAGCATCAAATCGCCGCCCTTTTGCGCCACAGCGCCAATCGAAGCGGCCAGCTTGCGTTTTTGCCCCGGCTTTCTATCAAGCCGCTCAAAAGGCGCATCAAGATAGCCCGCCAGCCGTGTGGTCATAGCCTCAAGCGGAATATGCCGGATCAGGCGGCGGATGCGGTTTTCCTGCGCCCCGGCAAGCGCCAATGCGCCGCGCGCCAGCACCCCGGCCCCGCCGCTTTGCGGCCGGTAAGCTGTCCTTTTAACAAAGGCCATCAATGGCGTGTCCTTCCGGTCAGGAAAACTCAAAGCCATCTTCGCCGCCGCAACAGCCATCGCGGGCGCATGATCAGGCGCGGCGCAAAACGGCGTTGCGCGCCCTGCCAGATAGAGCCGGAAGCGGACATCCCGCGCGCCCTTTTGCGCCACAAGCGCCACATCATGCGGCAAGGCGGCGATATTCGAGCGCCCGCCGCCATCAACCACATAGGAAAATTTATTGTAACAGGCTTTTAGCACCGGCGCGCCCTGAAGCGCTTTATCCAGCGCATCGATAACCGGACCCGTATCCATCAGCTCCCCCCCGGCCAGCCCGGCCAAGGGATCGCCCTGGATATTGCGCAGCCGGTCGGCCCACGCAACGTGCGGCAGCAGGCCCGCGCCGCCAAGGGCGGCTTTGAGCGCCGCCGGTTTGACGCGGCGCAGCCCCCGGACCTGAAGATTGGCCAGATTGGTCAGATCAATGCGCCCGCTTCCAAAGCTTTGCGCCAGAGCGGCAATAACGCGCAACTGATCCGCCCTCACCCGCCCGCCGGGCAGCCGGATGCGAATAAGCGGCCCGTCCCGCATATGAGAAAAATACAGCGCGCCCGGCGTTTGTGCCATGAAAGAAACCCGCAGGAAAGGAAAGTCGCATCTCGTTTGCCCCAAACTACCAGATCACGGCTCGGCGCGGGAAGGAATAATGTCAAAACCCTTGTGAATGCCGCCTTGCTCCGTGCCGCCAAGAGTTCTAAGCTCGCCCGGTTTTCACCGCTACCGGAAAGATGACCCCCCATGCAACCCTCCTCCGGCAAGGCCCGGTTTGTCACCGGTTCGACCATGAGTCACATCCTGACCATGACCGCCGCCATGGGCGCGGGGCTGATGGCGATTTTTCTGGTCGATCTGGCGGATATCTTTTTTCTCAGCCTGCTCAAGAAGCCCGAGATTACCGCCGCCATGGGCTTTGCCGGTCCGGTTTTGTTTTTTACCCTTTCCATCTGCATCGGCTCGGCCATCGCCATGGGGGCGCTGGTGGCGCGCCAGATCGGCATGGGCAATGAAGACAAAGCGCGCCAGTTTGTGATGAATATCTTCATCTATGGCGCGCTTGTCACCGGCGGGCTTTCTTTCATTGTCTGGCTGTCAATTCCGCAATTGCTTACCCTTTTGGGCGCCAAGGGCGAGGCCCATAACGCGGCTTTGGCTTATTTACGCATCATCCTGCCCTCCATGCCGCTGCTCTCCATCGGCATGTCGGCCGGGGCCGCGTTAAGAGCCATCGGCGACGGCAAGCGCTCCGCTCTGGCTATGTTGTCGGGCAGCATCATCAACGCCGCGCTCGACCCGGTGTTTATATTCGCGCTTGATCTTGGCATTGAAGGGGCCGCATTGGCCTCGGTTTGCGCCCGTTTCACCATGGCGGCCATGGCGCTGCACTGGCTCCATCACCAGCACGGCTTTTTGACCTGGCCGTCAAAGAGCGGTTTGCGCCGCCAGATGCCCGCCTATTTCACCATCGCCCTGCCTGCCATTCTCACCAATATCGCCACCCCGGTGGGCCATGCCTATGTCACCGCCTCGCTGGCTCCTTTTGGTGACAATATCATGTCGGGGGCTGCCGTTTTATGGCGCATAGTACCAGTGGCCTTTTTTGCCCTTTTTGCCCTTTCAGGTTCCATCGGCCCCATCATCGGCCAGAATTTCGGCGCCGGACGCTTTGACCGCGTAAAACGCACATTCCGCGATTCGCTCATTTTCGTCGCCCTTTATGTCGCTTGCGCCGCAACTGTGATATTCCTGCTTCAGAACTGGATTATTTCCGCCTTTCACATCACCGGCGAGGGCGCGGCCCTGGCGGCGTTTTTCTTCACCTGGCTGGCCGGATTTTTTGTCTTTGACGGCGCCATGTTCGCCGCCAATGCAGTGTTCAACAATCTGGGCCACCCGCGCCTGTCCACCGCCTTCAACTGGGGCAAGGCCACTTTGGGCACCATCCCCTTTGTCACCCTCGGCGCGATGCAATTTGGCGCCAAGGGTGTGTTCATCGGTCTTGCCTGCGGCGAGGTGCTGTTCGGCCTCCTGAGTATTTACACCTGCCTTAAGGTCATCAGAAACAAAAGCCATGAGCAAGCCTGAAATCCACAACGACCCGGACCGCCCGCTTGACTGGTCCGGCTTTATCATCGGCATGAAAACCGCGTTCGGCGTCCCCGGACTGGTGATGTCGGGTTCTTTTATCGGCTTTGGCGCCCTGGTGGGCGGCTCCGGGCTTGATCTTGGACACGGGCTGTTCATGACCCTCACCATGTGGGCCCTGCCGGCCCAGGTGCTGTTTGT
>CAZIVB010000062.1:0-11935 GCA_964542565.1 uncultured Hyphomicrobiales bacterium
GAGCGTCATGTCAAACCGATCGTGATGGCCAGTATCGATAATTTCTGGGATCCGCTGATCACCCTGTTTGACCATATGCGCGCCGAGGGCTTCATTCGCCCGGAAATCCCCCTGACCTATAAAGTCGCCCATGAGGCCGAGGCGATTATGCCGCTCATCCTGGGGGAGCGGGCCGGTACCGGCTCAACATGAAAGACTCTAACCCAGGCCGGGGGTTGGCGCCTTGTCGCGGACCAGCTTGTAGGTGATGGAGTCCACCAGCGCCTCAAAAGAGGCATCGACGATATTTGAGGACACCCCCACCGTGAACCAGCGCGCGCCGGTTTTATCCCGGCTTTCAATCAGCACTCGCGTCACCGCCTCAGTGCCGCCGGTGAGAATGCGCACCTTGTAATCCACCAGTTGCAGATCACGGATATAGGGTGAGTATTCGCCCAAATCCTTGCGCAGCGCGATATCAAGCGCATTGACCGGCCCGTTGCCCTCGCCGGCCGAGATATAGTGATTGCCGTTAACCGTGATCTTGACTGTGGCTTCGGAGACATTGACCAGATCGCCAAGCGCATTGTAGCGCCGCTCCACCAGAACCCGGTAATGGTCAATCTTGAAAAACTCCGGCACAACCAGCAATATGCGCCGCGCCAGCAACTCGAACGAGGCGCTCGCCGCCTCATAGGCATAGCCGATGGTTTCCCGGTCCTTGACCACTTCCAGAAGCTGGGCGATGCGCGGGTCCTTGGGGTCGGCATCAATGCCAAGCCGGTCAAGCTCGCTCAGGATATTGGATTTCCCCGCCTGATCGGAGACCAGCATGCGCCGCCGGTTGCCGACAAGCTCCGGCTCGATATGCTCATAGGTGCGCGGGTTTTTCTGCACCGCCGAGACATGAATGCCGCCCTTATGGGCAAAGGCGCTTTTGCCGACATAAGGCGCATCATCGGAAGGCTGCTGGTTCAGCAACTCGTCAAGCAGCCGCGAGGCCTTGGTGAGGGTTTTGAGCTGCCGCGGCGAGACGCCGATTTCAAATCGGGAATTGTACTCGGCCTTGAGCATCAAGGTGGGGATGATGGTGGTGAGATTGGCGTTGCCGCAGCGCTCGCCCAGACCATTGAGGGTGCCTTGTATCTGCCGCGCGCCGGCATTGATGGCGGCAAAGGAATTGGCCACCGCCTGACCGGTATCGTCATGGCAGTGAATGCCCAGATGACCGCCCGGGACCTGTGTGGCCACATCGCGGACAATCGCGTCAATTTCATGCGGCAGGGTGCCGCCATTGGTGTCGCACAAAACCACCCAGCGCGCGCCGTTTTCATAGGCGGTCCGGGCGCAGGCCAGCGCGTAATCGCGATTGGCCTTGTAACCGTCAAAAAAATGCTCGCAGTCAAAAACCGCCTCGCGCCCGTCCCTGGCGATATGGGCAAGGCTCTGGGCGATGGCGGCAAGGTTTTCCTCATTGGAAATCCCCAGCGCTACCTCGACATGCAAATCCCAGGTTTTGCCGAACACACAGATAGCCTGGGCATGGGTGTCAAGCAGGGCCGCCAGACCGGGGTCGTTTTCAGCGCTGCGCCCGGCCCGCTTGGTCATGCCGAATGCGGTGAGCTTGGCGTTGCCGTAATCGGGCTTGCGGGCAAAAAACTGCGTATCGGTGGGATTGGCGCCGGGAAAGCCGCCCTCGATGTAATCAAGCCCCAGATCGCCCAGCGCCCGGGCGATCAGCACCTTTTCCTCACGGTTGAAATCGACCCCCTGGGTCTGCTGGCCATCACGCAAGGTGGTATCAAAAAGGCTGATATATTCTTTTTTGCGGCTCATCCGGCTCTCCCGCGCGCATCGGCCCGGGCGATGCCCGCCCCTTTGCGCTTGTTATGGCTTCTTTCGTGTACAGAGCCTGCAAGAGGCTGACAAGACCGCGCAGGCCGGGTTTGCCGGTTTATTTGTCGAGAAAAACAATCTGATCCGGATTAAGCTCAACTTTTACCTTGTCGGAAACGGCAAAAACATGCTCCCCGGGTTGATGGTTATGGTCCACCAGAAACGCTTCCTCGCCGCTCTCGACCTTGTATCGTAGAATATTACCCAAAAACTCAACCTCTGAAACCGTGCCGGCAAAAGAAACACGGTCTTTGCCGCCGCTTTCATCCGGGGTGAGAATTTCTGAATTTTGCGGCCTCATAACAATGAAACCCGCGCCCGCGCCCTTATCTCCAACTTCGATCTTTGCGCCCTTCTCACTGACAAAAATATTTGTTTTGCCGCCCGTCCGGACCTGCCCTTTGAGAATATTCGCCGTCCCCAGAAACCCGGCCACAAACACATTCGCGGGCTCGTCATACAAGGACATGGGCGAACCGACCTGTTGCAAAATCCCGTCATTCAGAACCGCCATCCGGTCCGAGGTTGTATTGGCCTCTTCCTGATCATGGGTGACAAAGATCGTCGTCAGGCCCAGCTTGCGTTGCAGGTTGAGAATATCGCGGCGCATCTGAACCCGCAGATTGGCGTCCAGATTGGAGAGCGGCTCATCAAGCAGCAAGACCCGCGGTTCAATCACGATGGTGCGCGCCAGCGCGACGCGCTGCTGCTGTCCGCCCGAGAGCTGCGAGGGGCGGCGCTGGGCGTATTCGGCCATATCGACCAGCTCCAGCGCCTCTATGACGCGGGCGTTAATCTCCGCCCGGGGGATTTTGCGCTCTTCCAGCCCGAAGGCGACATTCTTGGCCACGGACATATGCGGCCACAGGGCATAGGACTGGAAAACCATGCCGACATTGCGCTCCCAGGGCGGGAGTTTGGCAATATCCTCGCTGCCGATCAGAATGCGCCCCTTTGGCGTCGGGCCAAATCCGGCGATGGCGCGCAGCAGGGTTGATTTTCCCGAACCCGAAGGCCCCAGAAACGAGAAAAACTCGCCGGCCTTGATGTGCAGGTTTATGCCTTTTAAAACTTCCGTCTCGCCAAAAGAGAGGCTTAAATCCTCAATCACGACATCTGAGCTCTGGGGGGGGTGCATATTCATTTCATGCCTCCTCATTGACCGGCCGCGCGGCGCTGCGTTTTTTCTCGGTGCGTTCGATAACTTTATGTGAAAAATAGGTGCCGAGCCCGACGATCACCACCGCGATCATGCCCAGCGCCGCGCCCGGGCCGCGCCCGGCGGCCGATTGCATGAACTCATATATGCCAAAGGCGAGCGGCGCGTCGGATTCGCGCGCCACCAGCATGATGGTGGCCGAAAGCTCGACCGAGGCGGTGGCGAAAGAGGTGATAAAGCCGGCCAGAATGCCGCCGCTCATGAGCGGGATGACGATGCGCCAGACGGTGCGGCGTTTGGTGGCGCCGAGATTTTCCGCCGATTCCTCCAGCATGATCGAAACCTGCTGGATCGCCGCCACACAGGCGCGCAGCGCATAGGGCAGCCGCCTTATGGTGAGCGCGATGACGATAATCACCCACCAGGTCGCCAGCGGTTCATTCACCAGCGGTACGTCAAACTGGTAAAACGTGCGCAGATAGCCGATGCCCAGCACAACGCCGGGCACCGCCAGCGCCATGGTGGCGCCGTAATCGAGCCATTTGCGCCCGACCAGTTTGGTCCGCCATACGATATAGGCGATTGCCGTGCCGAGGATGACGTCAAACAGGGCCGCCAGCCCGGCATAAAGCAAGGTGTTGGTGATATATTGCGAGGCCGAGCCGATGACCTTGATGTAATGATCAAATGTGTAGGCGTCGGGCAGGATCGAATAGGACCAGATGGTGCCGAAGGAAAGCAGCATCAGCCCCAGATGCGGCGAGAGCACCAGAACCAGAATGAAAATCACCACCGCGTAACAGCCAAACTTCTCCCACGGGCGCAAATCGCGCTTGGCAAGCCCGCCGCCGCCCTTTTGCACCGTGGCGTAATCCTTGCCCCGCATGGCGGCCAATGAGACCCAGAGGGAAAGCAGGGAGAACACGATCAGGATGACCGAGATGACATAACCCATGGGATCGGAAATGCCGATGGATGAGATCCGCAAATAGGCCTGCGGCGCCAGCATCTTGTTGACATCAAGCAGCAAGGGCGTCCCCAGATCATCAAAAACCTTGATGAAAACCAGCGCCGCCCCGGCGATATAGCCGGGCATGGCGAGCGGAAACACCACCTTGCGGAACAGGCGCATGCCGTGCGAGCCCAGATTTTGCGCCGATTCTTCCATCGCCCGGTCGATATTGTTCAGGGCGGCGGATAAATTGATCAGGATAAAGGGGAAGTAATGAATGCTCTGGACCAGGATAACCCCGTTCAGCCCCTCCATGAACGGGATATTGATGCCGAACCACTCATCCAGAATGAGATTGACCGAACCGTTGGAGCCGAACAGAAGCTTCATCGCCACCGCGCCGACAAAGGGCGGCATGATCAGCGGAATAATGCCGAGGGTCTGGATCAGCACCGCGCCGGAAAAATTAAACCTTGTGGTAAAATACGAAAGCGGCAGGGCGATAATCGTGGCGATGACCACCGACATTCCCGCTACGTAAACCGAATTGTAAAAACTCTCCCGAAACAGGGAGGAGGAAAAAAAATCGGCAAAATTGATGATAGTGAAAGCGCCGGTATTGGCGTCCTGAAACGCCACATAGATAACTTTCAGCACCGGAACCACAAGAAAAAGGATCAGAAACAGCGCGATCAGCACACCCGCCAGAGCCGGGCCTCTCTGGCTTTTTGACAGTACGGACATGTTGCCTCCCGTGACCCTTGCCGGATCTTTTGTTTACGGCCAGAACGGCCGGTCCGCATTCAATTGCGCCGCAGGGCGAAAAACCGCCGGGGACTGAGATGAGGTCCTCATTTCAATCCCCGGCTTTGCTCCAGGTTTCAGATTGCCTCCCGTAACCCGGAAAAAAAACTTGGTCAGGATGCGGGGCTGGATAATCTCCCCGCATCCTAGGCATATTTTCTGTAAAAACCCGTCAGGGGGAACCTCCCCGGCGTTTACAGAAGTGATTTGGCTTCATTGGCCAGCTTGGCAGCCTTGGCGTAATTGGCTTTCACCATGTCATCCCACTGGCCCTCAACCTCGGCCTGACGGCCGGTGATCTTGGTCGTGGCTTTTTTACGCTTTTTCTTGAAAATGCTGGCGAAATCCTTCTCGCTCGCCTTGGCCTCGGTAATCGGCAAGGCGTCGATGAGCGCCTGGGCCTCCTTGATCAGGGCCGCGGCCTTGGGGTTGCTTTTTCCCGCCATTGCCGCCTTTGCCTCCTGAAGCGCCCGGGTGGCTTCGCGCAACTCGTTCAGGCGATAGGTGATCATCACGTCGAACAACGAGTTCACGACATTGTAGCGGCCCTTTGAGAGCCCGAGATTGAACTTGACCGCCGAGCCGATGGAGCTGTCCTTGAACGGATTGGGGAAACCGGCCGGAGCCTTGGCATAGGTTTTCGGGTTCACCGGCAGGCGCATGATCTTGGGATCAAGCAGCAATTCCTGGCCCTGGGTGGAGAGCAGGAATTCAATAAAGGCCGCCGCGGCTTCCCTGTTGGGGGCGTTCTTGACAATCGAGATATTGGCCGGAACCAGGGTGGTCACCTTGGGATAGGCAAAATCCACCGGGAAGCCGGAAGCTTTTGAGGAAAGGCCGAAGAAGTCAATCACGATACCGAGCCCGAACTGGCCGCTGTTGACCCCGTCAGGCACGCCGAAACTGCGGGCGGTAACGGTCTTGAAATTGCCCGCAATCGCCTTCCATTCGGCCCAGCCCTTGTCCCAGCCCATGCCCTGAATAACGGTTTCCACCGTCAGATGGGTGGTGCCCGAACGCGACGGGGCGCTCATGCCCACATGGCCGAAATAGACCGGTTTTTTCAGATCCGACCATTCGGTGGCCACGGGCAGTTTCTTGGCTTTCAAATAGCGCGTGTTCCACATGATGCCGTAACCCGAAGCGGCAAAGCCCTTATAGTAGCCATCCGGGTCGTTTATGGGAAAGGAGCCGACTTTCTCGGGGATGCCTTTTACCTTCACATCATATTTGGCCAGCAGGGAATCGCCCTTTAAAACCTCAAAGGCGTCCGGCGCCGAGGCCCAGAACAAATCCGATTTGTTGGCGGAGGCGGTTTCCTGAAGATATTTGATCCCGGCGGTGGTCTTTTTCTTCAGCATCTCGACCTTGACGCCGGGATATTTCTTCTCGAAAGCCTTTTTGAACGTTGTTGTCGTGTCCGGCGGGTAGGAGGTTACAACGGTCAAGGTCCCCTCAAGCGCCTGAGCCGTGTTCAGGGTAAATGCCGTCGAGGCCAGCAGAACCCCTGCCAGCGCCAGTCTGGAAATCATTATTTTCATTCTTGCCTCCTTGAATTTCGCCTATCGCACATCCCGGCCTTAGCTCCTTTTTTGGGCAAAAAAGGCAGACCGGTGTTCATTATCGTTAAACTTAGCAGCAATCTTCAGGCCAGAGCGGTAAAAATTTAATTATTTATTTAATTACAATAGGTTATCATCAAATAACACATAGCTTCAATTAAAAAATGAGTCAAAAATGCCCCATTATCTAGAGCGTATGTGTCAATTTTATCCCTTTTATAAAAACATCTCTTTGCGCAAATTATATTTTTGCATCCGCAGATAAAGCGTTTTGCGGGGGATTTTGAGATAGGCGGCCGTTTTGCCAATTCTGCCGCGATGAATTCTCAGGGCGTGGGAAATGCTCAGTTTTTCAAAGCGCTCAACAAGCGCATTGAGGCCCTGGCGTTCGTGATCGCGGATCCCGGGCAACGGGTTCCGGGCCAGATCGCCCAAAGGCAGTCCGATGACGTATTTCTCGGCCCAGTTCTTCAACTCGCGCACATTGCCCGGCCAGTCATGGCGCATCAGCACCGATAAAAGCTCTGGCGAAACCTCGGGCGGCTTTTTGCCCCGCCGCCGGGCGATTTGTTGCACGAAGGCGCTAAACAGCAGCGGCGCATCGTCAAGCCGTTCGCTCAAGGGGGGAATTTCAATACTGGCGACATTCAGGCGGAAAAAAAGATCGGCGCGAAACGCGCCCTTCTCGCACAGGGCGGCCAGATCGTCCTTGGCCGCGGCGATCACCCGGATATCCACTTCGACAGGCTCATTGGAGCCAACGCGTTCAATCACCCGCTCCTGCAAAACCCGCAGCAGCTTGACCTGCACCTGCAAGGGGATGCTCTCGATCTCGTCCAGAAACAAGGTCCCCTTATGGGCGTATTCGATTTTGCCGATCCGGCGGCAATGGGCATTGGTAAAGGCGCCCTTTTCATGCCCGAAAAGCTCGCTCTCGATCAGGGTTTCAGGCAGGGCGGCGCAATTGACCGCGACAAACTTGCCCGCTGCGCGCCCCCCGGCACGGTGCAGCGCGGTTGCCACCAGCTCCTTGCCGGTGCCGGTATCGCCGGTAATCAGCGTATCCACATCGGCCCGCGCCAGCATGCTGACACTCTGGCGCAGACGGGTCATGACCGGGGTCCGGCCGAGAATTTCCTCCACCGGCGGGCATGAAGCGTCAAGCTCCAGCCGCAAGCGCCGGTTTTCCAGCACAAGCCGGCGCAGTTTCAGCGCCCGGGATATCACTTCGAGCATATGCAGCGGGTCGGGCGGTTTTTCCATGAAATCATAAGCCCCGTCGCGCATCGCATTCACCGCCATGGAAACATCGCCATGGGCGGTAATCAGCAAAACGGGAAGCTCCGCGTCAATATCACGAATGTGCTCAAGCAATTCCAGCCCGTCCATCCGCGCCATGCGGATATCGGACACCACAATGCCGGGCCATTCGGGCGTGATGAGTTCAAGCGCCTCCCCGGCATTGCAAAAATCAAACACCTCCATCCCCTCAAGCGCCAGGGTCTGGGCATAGGCCTCGCGCACATCCTCTTCATCATCGACAATGATGACCTTGCCCACGCTCATGGCTTTGCCGTAAGCAGCGTGATGATGAAACAGGCGCCTTCGGGGGGCTGGTTTTGCGCTTTCATCGAACCTCCAAAATCCTTGATAATGTTATAGGAGATACTCAACCCCAGCCCAAGCCCCTCGCCCACGGTCTTGGTGGTAAAAAACGGATCGAAAATGCGCGACAGGGTGTCTTCATCAAACCCTTGTCCCGTATCGCAAATCCTGATCCGGGTTTTGTTGCGCGTCTGCCGGACACGAACATCCAGTGATTTTGTCTCCGCGCCTTTCATGGCGTCAAGCGCATTGCCAAAAACATTCAGCAGAACCTGCTCCAGCCGGTTTTCCCCCGCGCGCACCAGCACCTGCCCGTCGGGGTAATCAAGACCGATCTTTACATTCTCATCCCGGATGCGGCCCTGGAGCAAATCCAGAGCGGCGGAAATCACGCTTTTTAAGTCCGCCGTGCCGATATGGCGCGAGGGCTTGCGCGCCAGGGTTTTCAGATGATTGATCTTTTTCGCCATGGAGGTTGAGAGCTGCGATATTTTATCAAGATTTTGCGCCGCATCCTTCATCTTGCCCCGCTCCATATTCACCGCCGTATTATGGGCCTGAAAGCGCAAGGCCGCCAGGGGCTGGTTGAGGTCATGCGCCACGCCAGCGGCAAGCTGGCCGAGGGCGGCAAGCTTGCCCGCCTGCACCAGCTCGCGCTGGGTTTCGGATATGGTGTCGCGGAAAACCTCCAGCGCGGCGGCCATATCGGCGATCTCGTCGGCGCCGCCGGAGGGAACATCGGCGCCAAGATCGCCATCGGCGATTTTGCGCATGGCGGTTTTCAGGCCGGTAATGCGCCCCACCAGAGAGCGGCCGACATAAAGCCACACCATTAAAATCGCAATCACAATACTGCCCAGCGCCGCCCAGATAAGGAGCGATTTGGCCTGGGCGGTAATCTCGCCCGCCCGGCGCGAGGCTTTTGTGGTCTGGGCTCTTATCTGCGCGCTCAAGGCGGATATGCGGGTTTGAAACGCCTGCACCAGCGCGCGGCTCGCGCCCAGCAATTCAGCATTGCGCATTTGCAGTTTTAAAGCTTCCCGGCGCAAATCAAACAGGGAATCGGGACCTTTGGTGAATTTCAAGATGGCGCTCGCCGATTGTCTCAGGGCGGTCAGCTCGGGCTGTTTTCCCAGCGATTCAAGGTCCTGTCCTATCGGAGCGCCCGCCTCGCCGGCAAAAAGCAGGATATCGTTCAACTCCGGCGTATCCACCGCATTGGCAGCCCTGAAAATCAGGCCGACCAGCAGGTTTATGGAAGATTTAAGGCGCAGCAAAGCCTCATGCTGACGCAATCTTGCATCAAGATCGCCAAAGCGGCGGCGCTTTGCATCCGGGGATAATTTTCCTTCACTGGCTGGAGAAAACCGCCGCAAACGCCGCAAATCCAGCCCGATGCTGAAACGGGCATCCTCGATGAGCGGATCAATCTCGTCAAGAAAATCCGCATGCGCCCATCTTAAACGTTCGGTCAGCTCGCGGTTGCGCCGCCCGAACCAGAATTTGCGCCTGACATTGGCGTCCAGTGAGCGCAGCGCCGATGCAACCGCATCAAGCTGGGTCTGCAAGGAGCTTTGCTGCGTTTGGCCGATGCCGTAATCGCCCAGGCTCTGGATAAGCGTATCCGTGCCGTGAATGGAATCCATCAGCCGCGCCCAGACCCGGGTTCTGGCGCGCCCGGTCTCGACCGAGACCAGTATGGGCGCGGTGGCCACAATCTCCGAGCTTCGCGCCGTCAGCTCCGAGGCGAGGGAAAACCCCGGAATATCCCGGCCGATAATCGCATTCAGGCTGGCGCTGAGTTTTTCATAGGTCACCCAGGCCGCGATGGACGAAACCACCGTGACCAGCGCCACAAGCCCGAAAGCGGCAAACATGCGGGCGCGAATGCCAAACCCGGACAACATCATTGCAAGGACGGCCCTTTCCCCGCCGCTTCAAGACGCGAAAGGACATTCTCGGCAATCCGGGCCGCCTTGTTATAGCGCGCCAGCGCATCGGCGCGCCATTTCGCCTCAAGTTCCGACTGCCCGGCGGAGACGGAAAACCCCGGCTTGTGACGTGAAAACAAACCGTTGATTTTTGAATCGCGCGACATCTTGTCATCAACGGGGATGCTGAAAATCAAATTCCGCGCCTCGGATATGGCTATTTCCATATCCGCCGGACCCTCGCCGGCAAGTTTTCCCGCCGCTTTGTGAATGAGCGACCAGGCGTCTTTAAGCGCCCGCAGGCGATAGGTGACAAGCTGATCAAACAGCGCATTTACCAGATGGTAGCGCCGGCGCGAAAGAGAGCTGTCAAAAAGCAGGGAATCGCGCCTTGAAGCGCCTTTGAAGGGATTGGGAAATCCGGCCGGGGCGTATTGGTAAATATCCGGATTGACCGGAAGGCGGCTGATGGCGGGCTGAAACAAAAACCTTTGCCCCGCATCCGAGATAACAAAACGGATGAAACGGGCCGCTTGTTCGGGATTTTTGGCGCCTCTGATCATGGCGATATTGGCGGGCAGCATTACGGTTTGTTCCGGATAGACGAATTTTACCGGATGGCCCTGCGCCCGGGACATCAGCCCGAAAAAATCGATCACCAGACCGGCGCCAAAGCGTCCTTCTTCAACGCCGTGGCGCACGCCGTAACTGCGGGCGGTGACGGTGGCCAGATTGCCGCCGATCTCCAGCAATGTGCGCCAGCCCTCATCCCAGCCCTTGCTTTGCAAAATGATCTCGACAATCAGATGGGTCGTTCCCGAGCGCGAGGGCGCGGATAATCCCAGATGGTTTTCATAAATGCCTTTTCGCAAATCATCCCAGCTTTGCGGCTCCGGCAGATTGCGGCTTTGCAGATAATCCGTGTTCCACATGATGCCATATCCCGAGACGGCAAAGCCGAGATAATAGCCATCGGGATCATTGAGCGGATAGCCGCCAATCCGCGCCGTTGCGTCAAAGGCCGGGTTTTGCAGTTTGGCCAGATCCCCCGACTGCTTGAGCACTTCAAAGGCATCGGGCGCGGAGGCCCAGAACAGATCGACCTGATGGTTTTGCCCGTCCTGAATATAAGAAATCGCCGCCGAGGTTTTCTTGTTGAGAACAAAAAGCTCGATATCGGGGTTTTTGTTCTCAAATGCGGTCTTGAACGGCTGATAAACCGCATCGGGAAAAGATGTCAGAAGAATAAGAGGCGAGCGCTCCTGGCCCATGGCGGCGGCAAGCGGCGTCAGGAACAACCCCAGCCATAAAACGGCGAAGCGCGCTCTTGATTTATATTTCGGCATATCCGCTGGCTCCGGCTTCATCATAATCGGCAAAATGTGCTCAATCTTGCGGCGGCGGCGTATTTTCAAATACCGGACGCGGCCAGATCAGTTCAATAACGGCGCCATGCGCCGGTGCTTTGGCGTTAAAAACCCGAACCCGGGCGCCCGAGCGCTCCAGAAGGGTTTTGGCGATGAAAAATCCCAGCCCCATGCCCGAAGACCCGGCTCCAGGGAGCGGCGAGGACAATTCCGGGCGGGTGGAGATAAACGGCTCGCCAAGTTTTTGCAGCAGGTTTTCAGCAAATCCGGGACCATCATCCGAGATCGTGATGGTCACTTCATAAGCGGTCCATCTTCCGGTCAGGGAAACCTTGCTGCGGGCGTAATCAAGCGCATTGGCCAGCATGTTCCCCAGGCCGTAGGACATGCCCGCGCTGCGCCATCTTTCCGGTTCCGCGCCGCAGCCATCGCCGCTGGCGCGGCAGGATATGGAAATCGCCTTGCTCTCGACCGCCCGGTAGGGCTCGGCGATCTCCTCAAGAATTTCGCTCAGCCGCACCCGGTCAAGCAGCGCGTCGGGCTCGCGTTTGTGATTGGTCAGCGTCCCCAATATCGTCCGGCAGCGGTTGATCTGCTCGCGCAGAAGATCAAGGTCCTCCCGGACCGCTTCATTCGCGGCAAGTTCGCGGCGCAGCTCGCTTGTGGTAATCGCGATCGTC
>CAZIVB010000063.1:0-11624 GCA_964542565.1 uncultured Hyphomicrobiales bacterium
GGGCATTGTGTTTTACGCCGATAATCTCGCCATGGCCTTTGTGCTGCTGCTCAATATCGGTGTGTGGCTGTTCTGGCCGCGCAGCGATGAAGACCGCACTGGTCCATATACCCTTATGCTCACCCTTCTGGGCGGCGGCGCGGGGCTGGTACTTTCGGGTGATCTTTTCAATATTTTTGTCTTCTACGAGATTGTTGCGGTCGCCTCTTATGGTCTGGCGGCAAGCGGCGGTTCGGCGGCGGGCTTTGGCGCCTCCTTGCGCTATTTGCTGCTCAGCGCCCTTGGCTCGTCGCTGGCCCTGATGGGGATTGCGCTTATATATGCCGCCGCCGGAACGCTCAATCTGGCCGACCTGGCCCTGCTCGCGCCGGATGTGCTCCGGGGACCGCTGGGGGCGGGCGCTTTTTTGCTGCTGCTGATTGGCTTTGGCGTCAAGGCGGAGCTGTTTCCGGTCAATTCCTGGGTGCCGGAGGTTTACGCCAGCGCCCCGGTGCGGGTCACTTCTCTCCTGGCGGGGATTGTCTCCAAGCTGGCGCTGATCGTCATCCTGCGCTTTCTGGTTCTGGTTTTTCCCATGCCGTCGGCCTATGGGCTGTTGCTGACTTTGGGCATTCTCGGCGTGCTGGCGGGCGAGCTGGCGGCTTACCGGGCGCGTGATCTCAACGCAACTTTCGCCTGGTCGTCCATCGCCCAGCTTGGGGTGATCGCGATCGCCTTTTCCATTCCAGGCCCGGCGGGCATTGCGGCGGGCATTGCGCTTGCCCTGCATCATGCGGTGGTCAAACCGGCCTTTTTCTTCATTGCCGATAAATGGCGCGGCGATGTGAAACTGTTAAGCGGCGGCGCAAAAACCTCGCCCCTGGTTGCCGCCTTGTTTGTGCTCCTTTCCCTCTCCATCATCGGCATTCCGCCGCTGCCCGGCTTCTGGGCCAAATATCTGCTGCTTGATGCGGCGTTTTCCTCCTCTGCGGCCTATTGGCTGGCGGCGGCGGTTGTTCTTGCCGGGGCGGTGGTGGAGGCGGCCTATCTGTTCCGGGCCGCGGGCGTTTTTTACGGCGGCACGCAAAAGGGGCGCGGCGCGCCGCTGTTCATGCCGGGTGAGCTTGTTCCGGCCTTTGTTCTTGGCGCGGTCTTGATTCTCGCCGCGTTCGCTATCGCGCCATTGGGGGCTTACATCACATCCATGGCGGTGCAGGCGGCGGATGTCCCGGCTATTGCGGCGCAGATTCTTCTGGGAGGAAATTGATCTCATGAGCCTGCTTGATATCCTCTTGCTGGTTGCGGCGCTGCTCGCCTCCGGGCTGTTTGTTCTGGGGCGCGGCGCCTTTGCCGGCTGGGTGGCCACGGCGGTTTACGGCCTCATGCTGGCCGTGATCGCCATAGCCGGGCTTGAGCTCGACAGCGGCGCGGCTTTTATTCCTTCCGCCATGAGCTTTGAAATCTTTGGCCGGAAATTAGGCTGGCGGCTGGACGGGCTTGGCTGGTTCTTTGCGCTTCTTACCGTTGGCGCGGCGTTTTTCTCAAGCTGGTATGCGAGCGGCGAATGGGGGCGCAAGCAAAAGCGCATGGGGCTTCAGCACGCCTTGCTGGCGCTCAATGTCCTGGCCATGCTGCTGCTGCTTTCCAGCGGCGATCTTCTGACCCTGTTTATCGGCTGGGAACTGGTGAGCTGGGCGGCCTTTGCGATGATGACCCAGGGCGGCGGCCCGGCGGTTGCGGCGGCTTACCGCTATATGATTTATGCTCTCGCCGGGGCCATGGCGGTGTTTGCCGCGATTATGCTGGTGCACAATGTAACCGGCGGGTTTGGCTTTGCCGATCTGCAAACCGCCATTTCCGCCATGTCCACGGGGCAGCTCTGGGTGCTGTTTGGCCTCTTTGCCGCCGGGTTTGGCGTCAAGATGGCGCTGATGCCGTTTCATCTGTGGCAGGCTCCGGCCTATTCGGAAACCCCCGGCGCCTCTTCGGCCTTTTTAAATGCGGTTTCGGCCCGCATGGGGCTGTTTGCCCTTATTCTGGTGCTGGTGAAGCTGATCGGTCTGGGGACACTCGGGAGTCTCGCCATTCCGTTCACCTTTATGAGCGCCAAAAGCGCGCTGATGTGGGTGGCGGCGATCACCATGGTGGTGCCGACCTTTATCGCCCTGATGCAAACCGATGCACGGATGCTGCTCACCTGGCACGGCATCGGGCAGGGCGGCTATATGCTGCTGGGCGTTCTGGTGGGCACTTCTCTGGGCACCGCAGGCGGGCTGATGCATATCTTCAATTATGCCACCTATCAAGCGGCGCTGTTTCTGGCCGTCACCGCCGTTATCCACCGCGCCGGAACCTCTGATCTTGACGAGCTTGGCGGGCTGATTACCCGCATGCCCTGGACTTACGTTACCTTGCTGATGGGAATTATCGGTCTGGCCGGTCTGCCGCCGATGAACGGCTTTGTGTCGAAATGGATGATCTATAAATCCCTGCTTGATGGCGGTCAGCCTTTGTTGCTGATCATGGCCTTTGCCGCCACGCTGGGGACGATTTTGAGCGTCTATAAGCTCATTCACAATATTTTCCTCGGGCAGCTCAGGCGCGAGCATCAGGAATTGAAGGAAGCGCCGGTTTCCATGGTGTTGCCGATGCTGATCCTGGCCGGGATTGGTTTTGTCACCGGGTTTATGCCGGGGCTGGCGCTCAATATTACCGATATCGCCCAAAGGGCAATTGGCGGGGATATGCTCCCCCATCATCTGGGCGGGGTTGTTCTGGCGACGGGTTCGCTCAATATGCTCTGGGTGGTCGGGGTGCTGATCGGCGCCATCGGCATCGGCGCATTGATTTTCTATCTGCTTGGCAACCGGCGCTACGAGGTTCACCAGTTTGACAATTACGCCGGCGGGCATTTTCTCTCGGCCGATATCCGCTATCATTTCAGCCATGAGTTTTATCCCGGTCTGGCGCGGGTCATCGGTCCGTGGTATCGCGGCTCGATCGTGCGCGCCGAGCAGGGCATCGGCATATTGGTGAATGTGGCGGGCGATCTGTGGCAGGCGGTGTTCAGGGTTGCCTATACGCCGCTTTACATGCTGCTCGCGGTTGTGCTCGGCCTGATATTCACCGGAAGCTGGGGGATTGCCTCATGATGACCTATGTGGCCGATTTCATCTTCATGCCGCTGATTGCCTTTGTCACCGGCCTTGGCCTCGTGCTGATGGCGCGCCGGGTGCGGGCCAAGATCGAACGCCGGGTCGGGCCGCCGGTGTTGCAGCCGATCTACGATATCGTCAAGCTCTATGCCAAGAAGACGCAAATTTCGCACGGCATTATGCATGATCTCTCGATCATGATGCTGCTGGGCGGCTTTATCACGGCGGAGATTTTCCTGCCCGTTCCGGGCTTTGACGGGCTTGCCGGCGAAGGCGATCTGATTACGCTGATCTATATCATGATGGTGCCGATGCTTGGGCTGGCGCTCGGGGTGGGCTCCTGCGCCAACCCCAATGGCTCCATCGGCATTTCGCGCGCCCTTACCGCGATGCTGGCCTATGATATCCCGTTTATTATCGCGGTCACCGGCGCCTGCATGGCCTATGGCACCACCAATCTGATCGAGATCGTGCAGATCCAGCAGGCGGGCGGACCGGCGAGCTGGGGCGCGGCGACCATGCCGCTGCTGGCCTTTGGCGGGCTGCTGGCGGTGCACGGCATGATGGGCAAGGAGCCGTTCGAGATTTATATCGCCCCGGCGGAGATCGCCACCGGCCCGATGGTGGAGATGAGCGGTAAATATATGGGGGCGCTGTTCATCATGCAGTGCTTCCAGCTCTATACCATCGGCGTTATCTACACCACCTTGTTCCTGGGCGGCGGCGAGAACTGGCCGTTCTTCCTCGCCAAGGTGTTTGCGGTGGTGTTTATCTCGGTGGCGGTGACCAATGTCTATGGCCGCTTTAAAACCGATACGATGATCCGCTGGATGTGGAAATGGCCGACCGGGATCGCCCTTGCCGGTCTGGCGCTGGTAATGGCGAATTAGGAAGGACAATAAGAATGAGTGACAAGCTTCCCGTCATTGAAGATCAGCCGGAAATTTGCCGTTCGGTGGACGCAAAAGAGCGTTCCTTGTGGACAAGGGTCATGGACCGGTTTGCCGATCATTGCCGCGCCCGCTCGCTTTTCGTGCTGCATTACTGCACCGGCTGCGGCGCGATCGAACTTCCGCCCACCATCACCTCGCGCTTTGACATGGAGCGGGTCGGCGTCTCGCCCATGGTGACGCCGCGCCAGGCCGATATCCTGCTGATTACCGGGTATCTCTCGATCAAAACCCTGAAGCGGGTGATCCTGTCTTACGAGCAGATGCAATCGCCCAAATATGTGATCGGCTTTGGTTCATGCACCATCAATGGCGGCATGTACTGGAACTCCTACGCCACGGTGAAACGGCTCGATCAGTATATCCCGGCTGATCTGTTTATCGCCGGCTGCATGCCGCGCCCCGAAGCGGTGCAGCAGGTTTTGCTCAAACTGATGGAAGATATCGATGCGGGCAAGGCCAATGGCTGGCAGGATTACTATAATAATTATGACCGCTATCTGGGCAACCAGCAGGCGCTGTTCGGGGAAAGCTGGCACACACCCACCGATGTGATCGCCGAGGCGAAGCATTACGGCTATCTGGCCGATGGCACCATGGGCCGGCATACCGATCTGCTTTTAAAACGCAAGGAATACGCCCTTGATCAGGTGCCGGAGGATTATCCCGAGCGCGGCGAGAATGAAAGGCTGGCGCCATGAGCATCCCTGCCAGGCTGAATGATGTTCTGCATGAAATGCCGGGAATTAAAGTGCGGACGACGAATGAGCGCCGGGTGCGGGTTGATCTGGCCCCCGATACGCTGCCCGCCCTGCTGGAGCTTTTGAAGGGGCGGCTGGGCTATTGCCATCTCTCGGCGATCTCCTGTGTGGACTGGATGCAAACGGACCAGTTCGAACTGGTGTATCATGTCTGGTCGCATCTGCTCAAAACTATGGTTTCGGCCCATATTTTCATCTCGCGCCAGCCGGGCCAGTTTGTTTCGATCTATGATATTCATACCCCGGCGGGGTTTTTCGAGCGCGATATTCACGAGATGTTCGGGGTGCATTTTGAAGGTGCGCCCAATTTGAGCAAGTTTATCCTCACCAGCTGGGGCGGGCCGCCGCCGATGCTGAAAAGTTTCAATACCCGTGAATATGTTGAAAAAACCTTCGACTGGGTGGAATACAGCCCCGACTGGCTCAAGGATATCGAAGCCAAGGGCGGAGGGATTGACTAATGCGTCCTGAAAACTACCGTCCCGTCAAACATCCGCCGAGCCATGAATACGAGCTTTATTTCGGTCCCAACCATCCCGGGATCGAGGGCAATTACGCCATCCGGGTGCGGCTGAAAGGCGATGTGATTATCGAGGCGATTGCCGATGGCGGCTATCTGCATCGCGGCTTTGAGAAGCTCATGGAGGAGCGGCTGTGGATCCAGAATGTGGCGCTGGTGCCGCGCATCTGCGTGCCCGACCCGGTGCCGATGGAAGAGACCTATTCGCGCGCGGTTGAGATGATCGGCGGGCTTGAGGTGCCCGAGCGCGCCCGGTGGATCCGGGTGATGCTGCTGGAGATGTCGCGCATCTGCGCCCATCTGTTCACCTTTGGCGGCAACGCGGCCACTATCGGGCTCTACACCAATATGTTCTGGGGCGTCACCATGCGCGATTATTTCCTCGATCTGTTCGAGGAGGTCACCGGAGCGCGGATTTATCACATGTTCATCACCCCCGGCGGGGTGCGGCGCGATCTGCCGGAGGGTTTTCTTGACCGTCTGGGCGAGCTGCTGGATGAGCTGGAGCGCCGCACGCCGGAATTTGAAGATTTGTTCTTTGAAAGCGCGGTGGTGATCAATCGCGCCAGCGGCACCGGGGTGATCTCTCAGGAACAGGCGCTGTCCTGGGGGGTGACGGGACCCAATCTGCGCGCCTGCGACCTGCCGATTGATCTGCGCCGGGATGATCCTTATCTGGTCTATCCTGAGCTTGAGTTTGATGTGGTTACGGCCGAGGGCGGTGATGCGCTGGCGCGCATGATGGTGCGGCGCGGCGAGGTGATCCAGTCGATCCGCATCCTGCGCCAGATCATTGCCCGGCTGCCCTCCATAGGCGGGGCCATCCGTTCGCCCCTGCCCAATCCGCTGGCCTGGAACCTGCCCGTGGGCGAGGCTTATGCCCGCACCGAATCCTCAAAAGGCGAGACGGCGTTTTATATCGTCTCCAATGGCGGTCCGCGCCCCTACCGGGTGCATGTGCGCGGGCCATCCTCCATGCATGCGGTGCAGGTGCTGGAAAAATTGCTGATCGGGGCGCGGATCGAGGATATCGCCCAGATCATGTTCTCGCTCGATGCCTGCCCGCCGGAAGTGGACCGATAAGATGAGTGATATCCGACCCAAATACAAAGGCTCCATGCTGCGACCCATGAAGGCGCTCTCGTTCCTGTTTCGCGAGCCGGCGACCTTGCCCATGGAGCCGCGCGAGGCTGCTGAGCTTTATCGCGGCTTTCATCTCAATGACTGGGAAAAATGCATCGGCTGCGGCACATGCGGCGAGATTTGCGATAATTCCGCCATCCGCATGGTGGATATCCCCGAGCTGCCCAGCGATCCGGCCGCGGGGATCAAAGCGCGCCGCCCGGCGATTGATTACGGGCGCTGCTGCTGGTGCGCGCTATGTGTGGATATCTGCCCCACCGGCTCGCTCTCCATGTCGCGCGAATATGTCCATGTCAGCCGCGATCTGGATACTTATCTCATCCTGCCCGACGAGGCGGGGATGCATGGGGAAAATTTCCAAAAGGGCTGGGCAAAGTCGCAAGATTCCGATCTGCTTGATCTGGCCCGCCGCGCCATGGGCGAGCTGGAACCTGAAGCGCGCAGCGATAATTTTGATGAAATTGCGCCCGGATATGACGCCCAAACCGCGCTGCTGGAGGCTTCACGCTGTATCCAGTGCGGCATGTGCCATGAGGCATGCCCGGCCCATATGCATGCGCCTGAATATATCCGCGCCATCTGGGACGGGGATATGGAGCGGGCGGTGGAAGAAATTTACCGCACCAACCCCTTCCCGCATGTCTGCGGCCGGATTTGCACCCATCGCTGCGAAACCGCCTGTTCCATCGGGCGGCGCGGCGATCCGGTGGCGATCCGCTGGCTCAAGCGTTTCGCCATGGATCAGGTGGAGCCGGAAAAAGTGCAGGAAATTGCGCTTAAAAACGGCATTGCCAAATCCACCGGTAAAAAAGTCGCGGTGATCGGGGCCGGACCCGCCGGACTGACGGCGGCGTTTGATCTGGCCAAGCTTGGTCACAAGGTTCGTGTTTACGAGGCGCGGCCCGAGCCGGGCGGCATGATGCGTTACGGCATCCCCGAATACCGTCTGCCCTATGACAAGCTTGACGCCGATATTGATGTCATTCGCAAGGCGGGGGTTGAGATCAAATGCAATACGCGGCTTGGCGAGAAAGAGAATTTGCAGGATTTGCATGAAAACAATGATGCGGTGCTGATCTCGACGGGAATGAATCTGGGGCGCTCGACGCGTATCCCGGGCTCTGATCATCCGCAGGTGGCTTCGGCGGTCGATCTGCTGGCGCGCATCACCCTTGGCGAGGATATAAAGGCCCCTGAACGTATCGCGGTGATCGGCGGCGGCAATGTGGCGTTTGATATTGCCCGCTCCATGGCGCGCTTGCAGCGCAGGCAGCACGGCAGGGTCAATATGACCGTGCTGGCGCTGGAAGAGCGCGGCGCCATGCTGGCGGATGAGGCGGAAGTGACCGAGGCTGCCGATGAAGGCATTGTGCTGGTTAATGGACGCGGTCCCAAAGAGGTAAAAATCAGGAATGGCGAGCTGGCCGGGCTGGAGACGGTAAAATGCCTTTCGATCTTTGATGAAGAGGGACGTTTTCATCCCAAATATGATGAAAATGACCTTGTTCTGCACGAGGTGGATATGGTGATCGAGGCGATCGGCCAGATGTCGGACACAAGCTGGCTCGGCGATGAGCTGACCGAGGCGCTGGAATGGCGGCGCGGCCGCATTGCGGTTGATGATGACGGGCGCACGTCCGAGGGCTGGCTGTGGGCGGCGGGCGATCTGGTGCAGGGGCCTGATGTGATCCATGCGGTGGCGGCGGGCCACAAGGCGGCGGCGAGCATCCACGGCGCGGTTGCGGCGAAAAACAGGAGCGGTTAGATGAGCGAACACGGCGAGGGCCATAAGGGGGCGCATGAGCGTTTGAAAACCATGCGCTCGGTCGGTGAAATCCTTGAAACCGCGATGTCGTTCGAGAAAACCGCCGAGGCGTTTTATGCGGCGCTGAAGGACAAGGTTGGCAAGCCGATCCGCGAGCTGGTCGGCGAGCTTGCGGCGGAAGAGGCGGAGCATTACCGCCTGTTTAAAACCTTGCGTGATGATCCCGATACAGCGGCGCAACTGGCGGAAAAGATAATTATTCCGGCCGAGGATCATAAATTTTCAAAATATATCCTGCTCCCCGATCTGGGCGAAATCCTGGATGATCAGGCGATCTTGCAATATGCGCTGGCCCGTGAGGATGCTGCTGCCAGGCAATATGGCGATCTGGCGCAAACCGCGCCCGACGGGCCGGTGCGCGATCTGTTCCTGTTCCTCGCCAAGGAGGAATTGCAGCACAAGGCGGAGCTGGAAAAACGCTATTACGAACTGGTCCATAGCGGCGGCGTATAGAGTTTTTCAGGGGGATGAACAGTTTCCCGGGCGGGAGCAAAGCTCCCATCCCGGAGGGGGTGTGTTTATTCCATACCCTTTAAAATCAGCGCATTGAGGCGGGTGACAAAACCTGCCGGGTCTTCGGGGAGTTCGCCTTCGAGGATGCGGGCCTGATCGAGGAGGAGATGGGCGGCGTCCTTGATGAGGGTTTCATCCTTGCCGGTCTTGTCTTCCAGCGCCCTGATCATCTTGTGGTCCGGGTTAATTTCCAGGATGCGCCGCGCCGCCGGGGCCTCGCCCTTGGACTGTTTGAGGATTTTCTCAAGGCCAAGATCGGGGCCGCCGGCGCCGGCGACGAGGCAGACGGGGCTGTCAACGAGGCGGTCGGAGACGCGGACATCCTCAACCTCGCCTTCAAGGTTTTGCTTGAGCAGGGCGGCCAGCGTCGCGGCCTTCGCCTTGCTGGCGGTGTTCTCGTCTTTCTTCTCGTCCTTGTCTTTCTTCTCGTCCTTGCGCGGCAGGGCGTCCAGATCAGCCGCGCCCTGGGTTACCGATTTGAACGGCTTGCCGTCAAAGCCGGTGACGGTTGAGGTCCAGAAGCTGTCAACCGGGTCGGTGAGCAGCAGGACTTCCACACCCCTGGCCTTAAAGCCCTCAAGCTGCGGGCTGGCGGCAGCAGCAGCGGCATTATCGCCGGTGATGAAGTAGATCGCACTCTGGTTTTCGTCCATATCCGCGACATAGTCCTTTAAGGAGCGCAGCTTGTCCCCGGAAGTCGTAGTTTTAAAGCGCGTCAGTTCCAGCAGGGCATCGCGGCGCTCATAGTCTTCGTAAATACCTTCCTTGATGACCGCGCCGAAGGCTTCCCACAAGCTGGCGTAATCATCGGGCTTTTTATCCGCCATTTTGCCCAGTTCCGCGAGGACGCGCTTGGTGAGGGCCTTGCGGATTGCGCCTGCTACAGGGTTGTTTTGCAGCATCTCGCGGCTGATGGTGAGCGGCATGTCCTCTGAATCCACCACGCCGCGTACAAAACGCAGATAGGCGGGCAGCATATCGGCTTCATCGGTAATCAGCACCCGGCGGACATAGAGCCGGATGCGGCCCTTGCGGTCGGGGTCGAACAGATCAAACGGGCGTGATCTGGGAATAAACAGCAGCACGGCATATTCATGCCGGCCCTCGGCGCGGTAATGGATGATTTTGGCCGGCTCGTCATAAAGGCCGCAGATATGGCCGTAAAATTCCTTGTAATCCTCATCCGAAATTTCCGCTTTGGGCCGCATCCACAAGGCGCGGGCGGCATTGAGGACATGAACATCTTCCGATTTGCCGTCCTTGGATTTTTCCACAAGCTCAATGGGGAGCGGGATGTGATCGGAATAGGTCTTGACGATGTGGCGCAGTTTTTCGCTATCGAGGAATTCCTTTGCCTCATCGCGCATATGGAGCGTGATGCGGGTGCCGCGGGCGAGGGCGGTTTTTTTCAGTTTGGCGAGCTCGAACGAGCCGGTGCCGTCCGAACGCCAGGCCCAGACCGCATCGGAGCCGGCCCGGGCGCTGATAACCTCAACCTCCCTGGCCACCATGAAGGCGGAATAAAAGCCGATGCCGAACTGGCCGATCAGGGCGTTTTTATCCTTGGCCTCGTCATTGGCGTTTTCCATGAAGGCGCGGGTGCCCGAACGGGCCAGGGTGCCCAGATTATCGGCCAGCTCATCATGGCTCATGCCGATGCCGTTATCGGTGATGATGAGGGTGCCGGCGTCCTTGTCGGCGCGCAGGGTGATTTTAAGCTCGGGGTCGTCTTTAAGAAGCTCGCTGTCGGTCAAGGCCTCATAGCGCAGCTTTTCGCAGGCGTCAGAGGCGTTTGAGATCAGCTCGCGCAGAAAAACCTCGCGTTCGGAATAGACCGAATGCACCAGAATATCGAGCAGGCGCGAGACTTCGGCACGAAATTCATGGGTTTCGTTTTTGTTTTTTTGCGCTGATTTGGGCGTTTTTGTAGTCGGCATAATACATCATCCTTCTGACAATAATTTATCAAGGATATTTGTTGGTTCGCGCCGGAGTTCAAGGGGGGAGGTGCACAAAAACGGGCCCGGTTCAATACTCGGGACTGCGGGGGCTGGGGGGCTGAGAAATCCGCAGGTCCAACACGAACCGGGCCCTTTGAGGCAACACCATGTATATAAAAATTCATTGCGGCGGAGAAAGGGCGCAATTATGGCAAAAATGTGATTTTTTGGCGGGGATGATAAAAGGCGGGAAAAATCGCAAGATCAAGGGGTCGCGTTCCTGCGTATTTCCCGCCTTTAGCATCGGGAGCATCTGAAATGGTCCCAATATCCGGTATTATAGCAAGAGCTGTGCCAGTTTCTATTATCTATATATAGGGGCGGTATTATTTTAGTCCGCTATATATTGATTTTCCTGCCGGAGGATCGCTGCCGGATTCGCATTTTGCAAGGCAATCGGCAAGGCGCAATGCAAAACGTGGCAAATCGGGATTTATTTTTACCGGTCGGGACGTATGGCCGGATGGGCTTTTAGCCAGGTATCAAGAAAACTGTCCAGCCACCGGGCCAGGGCGCTGTCATAATGGCTTCTTCCGTAAAAATGCAGTTTCCTGGGCTGGGCGCATTTCTTTTCCAGCATCGCCGCCCCGACGCAGGTCCAGCGGTTCATCATGGCCAGGGTCAGTTCCGGGTGAAATTGCACCCCAAACACAGGCAAATCTTTATGTTCACAGGCAGCGAAAGGCGTTGAAGTGGTGTGCGCAATAGCGTGAAAAGCAGGTGCCAATTCTGTCACTTTATCGCCATGACTCATCCATACATCTAATAAGGCATTTCC
>CAZIVB010000064.1:0-9655 GCA_964542565.1 uncultured Hyphomicrobiales bacterium
TCCGCTCAATACGCGCATCATCGGCATTGACGATCAGCGCCACTTTGGCGACATGCGCCGGGACGCCCAGCGCCAGCTCGCCCGCTGCGCAATAGCTGACATGACGCGGGCTGGGCTCGTAAAAAACAAATCCGAGATAATCCGCTCCCGCCCTTATGGCGGCCCTGATACTGCCGGGCGAGTTCATGCCGCAGGTTTTGACCCGAACGCTCATCTTCGGACAGCTTCAATTTCGCGCGCGATCATCAGGGCCGCTTTTGCCGGATCGGCGGCTTTTGTGATCGGGCGGCCGATAACCAGAATATCGGCGCCGCGCTCCAGAGCCTGCGCCGGGCTCATGACGCGCTTTTGATCCTGCGCCGCCGTCCCCGCCGGGCGGATGCCGGGAACAACCAGCAAAAACCCGCGCCCGCATTCGGCGCGCAGGATTTCAATCTCATGCGCGCTGCACACCATGCCGTCAAGGCCGCAATCCCTCGCCAGCGCCCCGAGCCGCCGGACATGATCGCGCACGGAGCCTTTTACTCCAAGCTCTTCAAGATCGGTTTCATCAAGGCTGGTGAGCACCGAGACGCCGATGAGTTTCATTCTCGTCCCGGTGTCTTTGGCCGCTTTAGCCGCCGCGCGCATCATCGCGCGGCCGCCGCTGGCATGGATGTTCAATATTGCCGGTTCAAGCGGGCCCAGCGCATGAACAGCGCTTGCCACCGTATTGGGAATATCATGCAGCTTCAGATCAAGAAAAACCGGTTTTCCGGCCGCCGCCACCGCTTCATATCCGGCGCGGCCATGGGCATAAAAAAATTCCATGCCGATTTTCATACCCCCGACATGCGGCCCCGCCAGCGCGGCAATAGTGCGGGCGGTTTCGATCTCCGGGGTATCAATGGCGCAAAAGACAGGGTTTTTAAACATGGCAGAATTTCATATGGCAAAAGTCCCGCTTTGGCCAGTCCGTTATCTCCTTAACCCTCGCAACCGCAGAACAAACTGTGTTTGATCTTGCCATTTTCAAGGCTGATCACTTCCCAGCCGCCGCCGAACTGCGACTGGCCCTCCATGACGATTTCAGGTTTTTTATCGCCATCAAGATCAACAACGGCGATAATCACATTCACCCATAAATTGGCCGGAAAACGTGAGTCTTTTGTTGTGATTTCATCCTGGATCACCAGCGGCCGGGCGCGCTTTGCGCCGCTCAGTTTCAGCAGGACAATCGAGTAATCGCCGCGCCGCGCCCGATCGCGCCTTGTGCGCACCGCATTGACCAGCGCGTCTGGTTTGCCATCGCCGTCAAAATCAGCCCCGATCACCTGGGTAATCCGGATCACCGGTTTCCTGATTCCCTTGCCGACAAGAAATTTCTGCACCAGGTCCCGGAATTCAGGCGCATTGCGCTCAAGGCGCTGCAAGGGGACCTGCCCGGCAAAATTGCGGTTCGGTTTTATCCGCAGGGCAATGGCGGATTGTTTTTTGCGCAGGGGATCAAGCGCCAGCGCCTGGAGCCACAGCCCCGAGCAATCACCGCCCTCGCCGCTTTCATCCCGGGGCGTCCCGATCGCCGGCGCGATGCCGCTCTTTTTATCCAGATTAAGAAGCTGATAAAGATCGCCGTGGCGCATCAGGGGGGCAAGGGCCTGCGGGCCGGCAAGCCGGCCTTTGAGCGCGCCGCCGATCAGACAGGACTCGCCGTCCGAAGAAACCCCCAGAAGGAATGAAGGCTCTTTTTGCGCCGCGGCGGCGGATTGAAACAAAAGGATCAGAAACAAAGCTGCCGGAACCGCCAATATCGGCGCATTTTGTTTCATGAGTATCGCCACCGGGCGCGGAGGAAAGAGATTCTAATAACGCGGCAATGCGGGAGCGGACAGAGGATCCTCGCGCCTTTTTTGTTCATCCACTTCACGTTTGAGAACCTTTGCCTCGCGGCCCTTGACCGCCGCTTTGGCGCGCCATTTGTGCTGCCCGGCCCATGTCACGCCCCAGCCCAGAAACAGTCCCACGAATATGCAGGCCATCATCAGCAGATAGAGCGGCACTTCAAACGCCAGAAACGGCTCGCCTTTCGCCGCCGGGTCCAGCGAGAAGGTCACCACATGCCGGTTCGCCACCGAAAGCGCGATCACCGCCCCGGCAACCGGTATCCCGACGATCCAGAATACAAACTTGCGTATCACGAATATTTACCTCTCATGGTCCCGGCAAGGGGTTGAGTTTTTCAGGCCCTTATCCGCCGACATTCAGGCGTTCGCGCAATCCCTTGCCGGCCTTGAAAAAAGGCACGAATTTTTCCGGAACCTGAACCGAAGCGCCGGTGCGCGGATTGCGGCCCGTTCTCGCCTTGCGGTGCTTGGTGGAAAAGGCGCCAAAGCCGCGCAGTTCCACCCGCTCGCCGCGGGTCAGCGCCTTGGTGATCTCGTTAAAAAAAGCGCCGACAATGCGCTCGGCATCGCGTTGATACAGATGGGGGTTGGCCTCGACAACTCTCTGCACAAGCTCTGATTTGATCATCTATCTCTCCCTGCCGCTCAAATTTATTATTCTTTCACCCGGCAGGGTGCCAAACTGAGAGCAGACCGTCAAGCCGTGATGTCGCGGATCGGCCCGGTAGCAGTGTTTTTAAGGCTGAAATATCAATTCCGAACACCCGCCCGAACCAGCGGATCGCCAAACCGGCAAAAGCGCTCTCGGTCAGGCTTTCGGTTTTCCAGTCCTTGACTTTAAGGTCTTTTGAAATATCGCGCTCCGATTTGAGCCATTCGCGCGCTTTTTCTTCGCCGCCAATGGCATCCACAAGGCCCTCGCCCAGCGCCTGACGCCCGGTATAGATGCGCCCATCGGCAATCCGGCTGGCCTTGGCCGCATCGAAGCCGCGCCGCTCCGCCACCAGATTGCGGAACCATTCATAAGAATCGCGCACCATTTCCCGGGTGATCTCCAGCGATTTGGGATCGGGCGTTAAAAACGGCGATGGGCTGGCTTTTAAGGGGCTGCTTTTCACCTCGCGGTATTTGACGCCGATTTTTTCCAGTACGCCGGCAATTTCGGGCCATTGCACAATGACCCCGATCGATCCGGTTATGGTATTGCCGCGCGCCACGATATAATCAGATGAGATTGCGGCCACATAAGCGCCCGAAGCCGCCACCGTTCCCAAAACGGCGACAACCGGCTTCTTGCTAGCCACCTTGCGCACCGCTTCAAACAGCGCCTCGGCCCCGGTTGTGGTTCCCCCGCCGCTGTTGATCCGCAGGATCAGCGCCTTGACCCGGTCCGCCTTGGCGATCTTTTCCAGCAGATCCTGCTGCTTGCGGTTATCGGTGATAAAACCGTTCAGGGTCAGCCGCGCGATATGCTTGCCATGAGGGGCGGCAATATCCTCGCCGCCCTGCAGGACGAGAACACCAATGGCGATAAATACCGCCAGAACGGCGCCAAGGCGCCAGAGGGAAAGGCGGCGCTTCAAACGCCGTTTTTCCAGTAATATCCGGGCCTCAGCTTTCACGTTATGAAACCCCTTTTGGTTTTTGCGTAATAGCCAGAAAACTTATAACCCGGGAGCGCATGACCGCACGCGCTCCCGGGGGCAGTATGTTTGGCCGGCAGGCCTATTTGCCGTCGTCCTTGTCGGCCTGCGCCTTGTTCAGCGCCGCGCCGAGAATGTCGCCAAGCGATGCGCCGCTGTCGGTGGAGCCGTATTGGGCAACCGCCTCTTTTTCCTCGGCGATTTCCAGCGCCTTGATGGAAAGACCGATGCGGTGATTGGCCTTGTCGATGCTGGTTACCCGCGCATCGACCTTTTCGCCGCGGGCAAAACGTTCCGGGCGCTGCTCGGAGCGGTCACGCGAAAGATCGCCGCGGCGGATAAAGGCGGTCATATCGGTGTCGCCGACCTTGACCTCAATGCCGTTATCATTGACTTCCGTGACTTCGCACGTGACAACCGAGCCGCGCTTGACGGGCCCGAGCCGATCCATCGGATCGCCTTCAAGCTGCTTGACGCCGAGGGAGATACGCTCCTTTTCGGTATCGATATTGAGCACGACGGCCTTGACGACATCGCCCTTCTTGTACTCTTTCAAGGCTTCATCGCCCGAACGGTTCCAGTCCAGATCAGACAGGTGAACCATGCCGTCAACATCGCCTTCAAGACCGATGAACATGCCGAATTCGGTGATGTTCTTGATCGCGCCTTCAACTTCGGTCCCCTGCGGATAGGTCACCGCAAAGGATGTCCAGGGATTATCGACACATTGTTTCAGCCCCAGGGAGATGCGGCGCTTGAGCGGGTCCACATCCAGAACCATAACCTCGATTTCCTGAGATGTGGAGACGATCTTGCCCGGATGGACGTTCTTCTTGGTCCAGCTCATCTCGGAGACATGCACAAGACCCTCAACGCCGGGCTCAAGTTCAACAAAAGCGCCGTAATCGGTGATATTGGTGACCACGCCTTTAAGACGCGTATTGATCGGGTATTTGGCCTCGACCTCTTCCCAGGGATCGGTATCAAGCTGTTTCATGCCCAGTGAAATACGCTGGGTTTCAGGATTGATACGCACAACCTGCACCTTGACCGTCTCGCCGACGGTAAGAATCTCGGTGGGATGGTTAACCCGTTTCCACGACATGTCGGTGACATGCAGCAAGCCGTCAATGCCGCCAAGATCGACAAAGGCGCCGTAATCGGTGATGTTCTTGACAACCCCCTCGACCACCTGGCCCTCCTTGAGGTTCTGGACGATTTCCTGACGCTGCTCGGCGCGGGTTTCTTCCAGGATGGAACGGCGCGAGACGACAATATTACCGCGTCTTCTGTCCATCTTCAAAATCTGGAACGGCTGCGGAATATTCATCAGCGGCGCGATATCGCGCACCGGGCGGATATCAACCTGCGAGCCGGGCAGGAAGGCGACAGCGCCGTTAAGGTCAACCGTGAAGCCGCCCTTGACGCGGCCGAAGATGACGCCTTCGACCTTCTCATTCGCCTCATAGGATTTCTCAAGCAGCACCCAGCTTTCTTCGCGGCGCGCTTTCTCGCGGCTCAAAACCGCTTCACCGAGCGCATTTTCGATGCGCTCAAGATAAACTTCAACCTCATCGCCAACATTAATGGCTGAGGCGCCCTCGGCGTTTTGTCCTTTGGGGAAAAACTCGCGCAAGGGGACGCGGCCTTCGGTTTTCAAACCGACATCAATGATCACCAGATCATTTTCGACCGCAATGACTTTGCCTTTGACAACTTCGCCTTCATTAAGCGGGTTGCTTTCAAAGGACTCTTCCAGAAGGGCGGCAAAATCCTCAACCATGGGTGTGGATTCACCTGTATTCAAACCGGACATATATTCTCCTAATCACTTCATCTCTGGTTATACGGGCCATCGGTTGGATCCGAAGGTCTTCCCTGCAGGACGTGGTCATCACCTCTTGAATGCAGGGCTGTTTATATTCTTGATTTCATCTGGCCTTTGACAACAAGCACAAAAAGGGCGCGTTTCAGACCGAAACACCCCCACCACGCGCATCATCTATCAAGGATACGGCCATATGGAATGCTGCTTCTATATCCAATTTTGTCGTATCGAGCAAGTGGGCGTCTTCAGCCATTTTCAAAGGCGCCGATGCGCGTGATTGATCGCGCGCGTCGCGTTTTTCGATTTCGGCCCGAATCCGCGCCTCGTCCACATCCTCGCCAAGCCCCTTGAGCTCCAGCCAGCGGCGGCGCGCTCGCTCGCCCGCGCTCGCGGTGACAAAGAGCTTGATATCGGCATCGGGCGCCACGACGGTGCCGATATCGCGCCCGTCAAGCACCGCGCCGCCCTCTCTCGCGGCAAAATTTCTCTGGAACCGCAACAGCGCCTCGCGAACCTGCCTATTGGCGGAAACCACCGAGGCCGCCTCGCCGGCCTCCGCCGTGCGCAGGTTTTTGGCGTCAATATTCGCCAGATCAAGATTGCGCGCCGCCGCCGCCGCCGCTTCGGCATCATGCGGATCAATCCCGGCATCCAGAAGCGCGCAGCCCACGGCGCGGTAGAGCGAGCCGGTATCAAGATAAGAAAGCCCGTAATGGCGCGCCAGTTTGCGCGCCAGCGTCCCCTTGCCCGCCGCCGCCGGTCCGTCAATCGCAATAATCATCTGCCGCTCCTTAATCTTTTCAAGGCGAAATCCGCGCCCCCAGTTTTTGCATCAGGGGGACAAAGCCGGGAAAACTGGTCATGATCGTTGCCCCGTCATCGACGCTGACAGGGTTCTTGCTCACCAGCCCCAGAACCAGAAAGGCCATGGCGATGCGGTGGTCCAGATGGCTTTGCACCCGGACGCCGCCGGGAATGGTCTTTTGCCCCGTAACGGTAAGAACATCCTCGCCCGCCTCGCAGTCCACGCCGCAAAGGGCGAGCCCGTCGCGAATGGCGCGCAAGCGGTCGCTTTCCTTCACCCTGAGCTCGCCCAGCCCCTCCATGCGCGTCGGCCCCGCCGCGCAGGCCGCCGCAACGGCAAGGGCGGGGTATTCATCAATCATGGAAGGCGCGCGCTCGCCCGGCACACATACGCCCTTCAGCGCCGAGGCGCGCACCCGCATATCCACCACCACCTCGCCCGACTGGCGGCGCGGATTGAGAAAATCGATTTGCCCGCCCATCTCCGCCAGCGTGGTGTAAAGCCCCGAACGGGCCGGATTCATCATCACGTTTTGAATAATTATATCCGACCCCGGCGTGATCAGCGCCGCAACGGCGGGAAAGGCGGCCGAGCTTGGGTCGCCCGGGACAACAATATGCTGCGGCTGAAGCTCCGCCTCGCCGTTGACGCAGATTTCAAGCCCGCCCTCAGGCCTTTTTTCAATCTCGATATCGGCGCCAAAAAGCTCCAGCATGCGCTCGGTATGATCGCGGGTGGCCACCGGCTCAATGACGCAGGTCCGCCCCCTCGTATTCAAACCCGCCAGCAGCACCGCCGATTTCACCTGGGCGGAAGGCACGGGAAGCTCATAGCTCACCGGCACCGCAAGCGCCGCGCCCGACAAGGTGAGCGGCAATTTTTCGCGCCCGCCTTCAACCCTGGCGCCAAAATGCGACAGTGGCTCCAGAACCCGTTTCATCGGGCGCGATGTGAGCGAGGCGTCTCCGGTCAGGCGCGCGGTCAGGGGGTGAGAGGCGATCACGCCCATCATCAATCTGGCGCCGGTTCCTGAATTGCCAAAATCAAGTTCTGTACACGGCTGGCACAGCCCACCGGTGCCGCGCCCCAGAACATGCACGTTACCGGCTTTATCCTCGCGGATCGAAATCCCGAGCGCGCGCAGCGCCTCTGCCGTTGCCCGCACATCATCCGATTGCAGCAATCCCGAGATCACCGTCTCCCCCACCGCCAGCGCGCCCAGAATCAGCGCCCGGTGGGAGATGGATTTATCCCCCGGAATAACGATGCGCCCGGCAAGGGATTTGCTCTTTGCTGCGCTTGGCGGTTGCTCTGTCATTCTTTACCTGCTCCGGCAAAATGATATTCACGGCACAATTTTGATGCCTCCTATCACACCATGGTGTAAACTTCCACCGGACGGCATGCGTAAAATATTTTGACAGCAGGCGGGCAACATGGCAATGGAAGCTCAAATTCAAACAGATTAGGACTTAAAAACGTGGCAAGACCGGAACTGGGCACCAAACATACCTGCCCTGAATGCGAAACAAAGTTTTACGACCTGAACAAGGAAAGCGCCGTATGTCCCGCTTGCGGACATGCTATCGCCAGGGAACACGATGCGGCCGAAGAAAAGGAAATTCCCGTCGCGCCCCCCGCCAACGGCTTGAAACCGCCCGAGACCGGCGATGATTTCAATGATGATGAAGCCGGCGTTATCGATGATGACAAGGATATCGCGGATCTGAGCGATGATGAAACGGCGGTCGAGGTTGATGATGTTGCCGAAGTCGTCGAGGTGGCCGAAGTCGTCGTCGTGGTTGACGACGAGGTATAGAACCTGCCGTTCCTGATCTGCTTCGGCGCTGTTCATGCTTTTGCCGCGCCGCCAGCGCGTTGCCGTGAACACTCCGGCGCCCCGTCTCCCGGCCTTTGACGCCGCCGCGCCGGTCCATATTGCCGTTTTTCCGCATCATGCGCAAAAGGCAAAGGGGCGGGGCGAAAAACATAGGCCCGTGTTAACCGGCAGACAGAGCGGATTCAACAAACCCGTTGATATTTACTTCCCTAACCCTGTAGATAGCAGCAATTTGTTTTTTAACATTTTATTCGGTGAGGGATTTCATGAAAATTTGCGTGGTTGGTACAGGCTATGTCGGACTGGTTTCGGGGGCCTGTTTCTCTGAATTTGGATTTCATGTCACCTGCGTGGATAAGGATAGCGGCATCGTTGCGCGTCTTGAACACGATGAAATCCCGATTTACGAGCCGGGGCTGGATGATCTGGTGCATAAAAACCGGGTCGCCGGACGCCTTGATTTTACCACCAATCTGGCAAGCTCCGTAAAGGATGCCGACGCGGTGTTTATCGCGGTGGGAACGCCGTCGCGGCGCGGCGACGGGGCCGCGGATCTTGTTTTTGTCGAGAGCGCCGCGCGGGAGATTGCGGCAAATCTGAGCGGATTTACCGTTATCGTAACCAAATCCACGGTGCCGGTGGGCACGGCGCGCCATATCGAGCGTATCGTGCGCGAGACCAACCCGGAAGCGGATTTTGCAATGGCTTCCAACCCCGAGTTTTTGCGCGAGGGCTCGGCGATTGAGGATTTCATGCGCCCCGACCGGGTGGTTGTCGGGGTGGAAGGCGAACGCGCCAGAGATATCCTGGCCCGGTTGTACCGGCCCTTGTCCTTGCGTGATGCGCCGGTTTTGTTCACCGGGCTGGAAAGCGCCGAGCTGATCAAATATGCCGGGAACGGGTTTTTGGCCACCAAGATTGCTTTTATCAACCAGATTGCGGATTTGTGCGAGGCGCTGGACGCCGATGTGCAGGATGTTGCCAAGGGCATCGGGCTTGACGGGCGCATAGGCGCCAAATTCCTGCATCCGGGGCCCGGCTTTGGCGGCTCATGCTTTCCCAAGGACACGCGGGCCCTCTCGGTGATTGCGCGTGAAGCTGGTGCGCCCATGAGCCTTGTCGAGGCGGTGGTTGCCTCGAATGATGCGCGCAAACAGGCCATGGCAAAACGTATCATTGCCGCGCTTGGCGGTGATGCGCGGGGCAAACGGATCGGTATTTTGGGCGTGAGTTTCAAACCCAATACCGATGATATGCGCGAATCGCCTTCGCTGGATATCATTCCGCAACTCATGGAAGCGGGGGCGGACATTTGCGCCTTTGACCCGGCCGCCATGGAGAGGGCGGCGAAGATGCTTCCCGGCGTGGATTGGCGGGAGGATTCTTACGCGGCGGCGAAGGGGGCCGATTGTCTGGTTATTCTGACCGAATGGAACGAGTTCCGGGCGCTTGATCTGAACAAGCTGTCCTCAATCATGAAGCGGCCGTTATTGATCGATTTGCGCAATATCTATACGCTTGAGGAAATCGCGCTGACGCCGTTTACCTATCACAGCATCGGGCGTCCGGCCGCGCTTCGCAATTGAGCAGGGGCGGTGAATTCGCATCGATAGCCTTGGGGGGACGCGCCGTCCTGGCCGGTTATTCCGCTGATCA
>CAZIVB010000064.1:9755-11548 GCA_964542565.1 uncultured Hyphomicrobiales bacterium
TTCCCGGTATTATTTTTCCCGGCCATAAACATCTTCAAACCGGACAATATCATCCTCGCCCAGATAGGCGCCGGACTGCACTTCGATGAGCAGGGCGGGCAGTCTTCCCGGATTGGCCAGGCGGTGTTTGGTCCCGATGGGGATATAGGTGCTCTCGTTTTCACTCATAAGAAATGTTTTTTCATCAAGCGTGACTTCCACCGTTCCCGACACCACGACCCAGTGTTCGGCGCGGTGATGGTGGCTTTGCAGCGATAATTGCGCCCCCGGCTTGACCATCAGGCATTTGACCTGAAAACGCGGCCCCTGATCCAGCCCCTCATACCAGCCCCAGGGCCGGTAAACACGGGCGTGATAGCTGGCCAGATCGCGCTTTTGCGCCTTGAGTTCATCAACGATCTGCTTGACCTCCTGCGCCTTGTCCCTGGCCGCAATCAAAATCGCATCCTTGGTGGCGATGGCCATGACATTGTCAAGACCGATCAGGGCCAGACAGGCCCCGTCGGCGCTATGGGCGAAGGAATTACGCGTTTCGTGCAGAATGACATCGCCGTGGACCGCATTGCCCCCGGCATCCTTTTCCATCTGTTGCCAGACCGAAGACCAGGCGCCCAGATCGCTCCATCCGGTTTCAAGCGGCACGCAAACGATAGTGTCCGCCTTTTCCATGATGGCGTAGTCGAGCGAGATCGATTGGCAGGCCGCATAGGCATCCTTGTCAAGGCGCAGGAAATCAAGATCGCTGACCGCCTTGTCCAGAGCCTTTTCGCAGGCTTTTAAAATCTCCGGCGCATGGGCCGCAAATTCGGCAATCAGCCCTTTGGCGGAGAACAAAAAGATACCGGCATTCCAGAAATAATGACCGTTATCCACATAAGCTTGCGCTTTTTCCGCATTCGGCTTTTCAACAAATTTGACGACATCTTTCACATCTGCGCCGCCCGGCGCGGTCTGGATATAGCCATACCCCGTCTCCGGCGCATCCGGGCGCACGCCAAAGGTGACAATCTTGCCACCCCGCGCCGCCTCCAGTCCCGATTGGACGGAGCGGGTAAAACCCTGCCGGTCGGTCACGACATGATCGGAAGGCAGCAGCAGAATGAGCTGGTCTTCATCCTCGCGCGCCGCCATCAGCGCCGCCGTGATCGCTGCCGGCGCCGTGTTGCGCCCGGCCGGCTCAAGGACGATTGAGGAGGGCGCAATGCCGATATCCTGCAACTGCTCGGCGACAATGAAGCGGTGTTCGTGATTGCCCAGAACCGAAGGCGCGGCAAATATCGGATCAGCAAGACGCAGGCAGGTCTGCTGCATCAGGCTGTGTTCGCCGACAAGGGGAAGGAACTGTTTCGGATAAGCCCGGCGCGAGAGCGGCCAGAGCCGGGTTCCCGAACCGCCTGACAAGATGAAGGGATGGACCAGAGTGTTCAAAATTCAATGACTTATATCTGTTTCAGGAATGCTTGCATTTTACTGTTGGCAGACTATTAAACAAGAAAGATAATTTAAAAAACAAGATATGGTTAACTGACAAGGATATTCATAATCTTGCGTCAATATCCGCGAAGGCGGCAGCCCGATTTGCTGTAATCATCAATATAAACACAGAAAAAAGTAAATGGCGGAGAAAGAGGAACTGGAATCAAATATCCTCTGGTGCTGGAGGGTCGGCGATTTCAAGCGTGAAGTGCAACACCCCGGAGCGTTATGGTAACGCTCTAGAGCATTTCCGGTTTTGATTGAATCACCGTACACGACTCATGATGTTTTGAGTTGTTTTGGGCATGTACTGAGCC
>CAZIVB010000065.1:0-11521 GCA_964542565.1 uncultured Hyphomicrobiales bacterium
TTCGAGGGTTTTGATGATCCGCCCGTAAGAGCGGCAGATCCGGAGCTGCGAGAACACCGCGCCTTGCTGGTAGGCGCCGTAATAACCATTGGAAAGCGGCACGCCAAAAGCCGTCTCGACCGGGCTCTTGATCCCGGTTTTCTGTGTTCCGGCGCTAAGGGCTCCAGCGCCCAGAACAAAGCAGACCGCGAAAGAGGAAAGAAGAAATTTGCCAATCGCGCGTGTCTTCGGGGTCATCTGTCTTCTCCTTGCCTGAAGCCTTTGCCGGGCTCCTTGTTGTGAAAGCGAGAATGCCACAGCCTGCCTGAAGCTAATCCGAACGGCATGTTCACAAACCGTTCATATTCACACAACCGGCAAGGGAAAAATCAAAACCCTCATAAATCTATAAGGTTCTTTCTCTAGAATTGGAAAAACAACGGGATTGAAGGCGGTAATGAAAACATGATGCGGGGGTTTGCTTCTTTTCTCAACCTGGTAGGCGGAACCGCCCGGGACCTGTTGCCGATCGTCATTATCATTGCCTTTTTCCAGTTTGTTATTTTGCAACAGGGCATTCAGGACCTTTCCGGCATTCTTACCGGGCTTGTGCTTGTCATGGTCGGTCTGGCGATCTTCATTCAGGGGCTGGAGATGGCGCTGTTTCCGCTCGGCGACGCCATGGCCAATGCTCTTGCCGGCAAGGGCAGTCTTTTTTGGCTGCTGCTGTTTTCTTTCGGGCTCGGCTTTGGCACAACGGTGGCCGAGCCGGCGCTTATCGCCATTTGCGATGAGGCGGCCAAGACCATGGCGCGGGCGGGCGCGATTGAAGATTTGCCCGGCATTCGGGAGAATTACGCCCATATGCTGCGCTATACGGTGGCGCTGGCGGTGGGCTCATCACTGGTTCTGGGGGTTTTCCGCATCCTGAAGGGCTGGCCGATTCAATATCTGATTATCGGCGGTTATGTGCTTGTCGTCATCCTGACCATGTTTGCGCCGCCGGAAATTGTCGGCATCGCCTATGATTCGGGCGGCGTGACCACATCGACGATTACCGTGCCGCTTGTCACCGCGCTCGGGATCGGGCTGGCCAAGGTCATCCGCGGCCGCAATCCCATGATTGACGGCTTCGGGCTGATTGCCTTTGCCTCGCTCAGCCCGATTATCTTCGTGCTGGTTTTCGGGATTGTAACCTGATGGATTTGCTTTCCTCCCTTGGCCAGACCATCGCGGCGACCATCTTCGATGTGTTTCCCATTGCGGGGATTTTAATTTTCTTTCAGGTCTTTGTGCTGCGCCGGCCGGTGCCGCATCTGAAAAAGGTGCTGATCGGCTCGGTTTATGTCATCATCGGGCTGGCGTTTTTTCTCGTCGGGCTTGAAAAGGCGCTGTTTCCGCTGGGCAAGGAAATGGCGCGCCAGCTCACCGACCCGGCCTTTATTGCCGGTTCAGGAGAGATCCAGGATCTGGGCTGGAGCGATTACTACTGGGTTTATATTTTCGCTTTCGCCATCGGCTTTGCGACCACAATCGCCGAACCGGCGCTGATCGCGGTTGCGCTCAAGGCCAAGGATGTCTCGGGCGGAAGTCTCGGCGCCTGGGGGTTGCGGCTTGCGGTTGCCTTCGGGGTGGCGCTGAGCCTTGGTGTCGGCACGTTCAGGATTGTCACCGGGACGCCGCTTTTCATGTATATGATCGCGGGTTATCTGATTGTTATCGTACAGACTTTCTTTGCGCCGCGCATGATTGTGCCGCTGGCTTATGATTCGGGCGGAGTGACAACCTCCACCGTGACCGTGCCGCTGGTGGCCGCATTGGGGCTGGGGCTGGCCTCCACGGTTCCGGGGCGCTCGGCGCTTCTGGACGGGTTCGGGCTGATCGCCCTTGCCAGTTTGTTTCCCATGATTACCGTCATGGGCTATGCGCAGATCAGCGAATGGCTGGCGCGGCGCGATTCCCCAAAAACATCCAAAGCTGATAGACTGAAAAATCAGGAGCCGTAATGTCATGAAATTCAAACTGATTATCGCCATGGTACGGGAAGAAAAAACCGATATAGTGATCGATACCGCGCGCGAGAACGGCGCTACGGGCTGCACCGTGATCACCAGCGCCCGCGGCGAGGGCCTAACGCCGGTCAAATCCTTCATGGGCCTGACGCTGGAGGGGCAGCGCGATGTTGTCCTGATGCTTGTGGAGGAACATTTAAGCCGTCATATTCTTGAATCCCTGTGCAAGGCGGGACGCTTTGAAGAAGAGCCCGGATCCGGGATCGCCATGCAGATCGATATCGAGGATGTGATCGGCCTTGGCGGGCAGATCAAGAAAATTGAACAGGAAATCGAGAACGACCTATGACAGACAAATCCTTTATCACCGTAGAAGAAGTAATGACCCCCTCCCCGGTCACCATTGACGGGCTGGCCAATATTCACAAAGCGCTCAATCTGATGGAGGAGCACAATATCAGTGCGCTGGTGATTGACCGGCGCTATGAGGGCGATGAATACGGCATGATTACGGTGCATGATATTTCCAGCAAGATTATCGGCGTCAATAAATCCATTGACCGCTCCAGCGTCTATGAAATCATGACCAAACCGGTGCTCACCTTGTCTTCGGGGATGGATATCAAATACGCCATCCGGCTGCTGACCCGCTTTTCGCTCTCGCGCGCGCTGGTGACCGAGCTCGGGGTTATGGTCGGCATCGTCTCCTTGCGCGACATGACGGTGCGTTATGTCCGCGCTGATGCCAGAAAGAACGCCTCAGCGTGATTTGACCGGCAGGGTCAGGGCGGCGCACAGGCCCGGATTGTTGTCTCCGAGCGTGAAAGCGCCCTTGTGCAGCTTGGCGACGGCGGCCACCAGCGAGAGCCCCAGACCGGAGCCGGGATGGGTGCGGCTTTCGTCCAGGCGCACAAAGCGCTCCTGCACATGCTCATATTCCCGCGGCGGAATGCCGGGGCCGTTATCGCAGATCAAGATGGACAAACTGGCTTCCTTGCGTTTCAGACTCATGGTGACTTTCGGGTTTGCCTCATCATTGCCGCTGGCATATTTCAAGGCATTATCAAGAAGATTGGCGATGGCCTGGGAGATAAGCTGGCGGTCGATGGTTGCGATTATCCCCGGCTGGATATCCAGGGTCAGGGTGATTTTCTTGTCCTGCGCCAGCGGCTCGTAAAGCTCGGCGACATCATTCATCAGGGCGCTGATATCGTGCTCTTCCAGATTGCCGCTGCCGGCCTGGGTGCGGGCGATGGAGAGCAGGGCGTTAAAAATTTCGATCAGGTTGCGGGCATCGCCGATGCTCTCTTCAAGCGCCTGTTTTGCCGCCGCGTCGAGATTGCCGCTGCGGGTCAGATCCTCAAGCCTTGCCTGAAGCCGCGTCAGCGGGGTTTTCAGATCATGGGCGATATTCTCGCTCACTTCGCGCAGCCCCTGCATGAGATGGGCAATCTGGTCCAGCATGGCATTGAGATTTTGCGCCAGCGCGTCAATCTCGTCTTCGGAACCTTTAAGCGGGATGCGTTGCTCGAAATCACCCTGCATAATGGCGCGCGAGGTGCGGTTGATGCCTTCAATGCGCCTGAGCATGTTGCGGCTCATCATGATGCCGCCGCCCAGCCCCAGAAGCAGGGACAAGATGAGCGCAACCACCAGCACCTGCCGCATCATGCGGCCAAAGCGGCGCAACTGATTGATATCGCGTCCGACAAGCAGCCGGAAACCGCCGGCGACAATGCTGATCTGGGCGCGGGCGGCATGGGTTTCAAAACCGCCCGTCGCCCTGGTTTGATAGGCAAATTCCACCCAGCCGCCATCCTTGCCGGCCGCTTGCGGCAAATGTTCCAGATTTCCGGCAATCGGCCGGCCGGTAAAGTCGGTCAGGAGATAGAGCCCCTCCCCGGCGCCGGTGACGCGCTCTCTCAAACGCTCAAGAAAACGCACCGGGCCCTTGTTTTGATACAACCCGAGCAACTCGGCGCTTTCGGCCCTGATTTCGGCGTCCATGCGCTCTTTCATGAGCGAGGTGGTGTTCCAGTACACGAAGCCCAGAATCAGGGTGACCGAGAGAATGAACAGACTGAGGTAAACAAGCGCCCACCTGAAAGCGGTTGTGCGCAGCAGATGCATCAGGCCGGGTCCATCTGGCGGATAACATAGCCCGCGCCCCTTATGGTGTGCAGCAGGGGGGTTTTGAAATTGCGGTCGATCTTGGCGCGAAGACGCGAGATGTGGACATCAATAACATTGGTCTGGGGGTCAAAATGATAATCCCAGACCTGCTCCAGAAGCATGGTGCGGGTCACCACCTGCCCGGCATGGCGCATGAGGACTTCCAGCAGCTTGAATTCGCGCGGTTGCAGATAGATACTGTTGCCCTCGCGGGTCACCGTGCGCGAGAGCACGTCCAGTTCAAGATCGCCGACAATGAGTTTGGTTTGCGCCGCCTGCGGCGCGCTGCGGCGCGCCAGACCCTCGATACGGGCCAGAAGTTCGGAAAACGCATAGGGTTTGGCGAGATAATCATCGCCTCCGGCGCGAAGGCCCTGCACCTTGTCGTCAACGCCGTCAAGCGCGCTCAACACCAGCACCGGCGTCATATCCTGCTGCGCCCGCAAGGCGCGGATGAGACCGAGCCCGTCAAGCCCGGGCAGCATGCGATCCACAACCAATACGTCATAATCGCCGCTCCGGGCCATGGCGAGGCCGGTTTCGCCGTCAATGGCGTGGTCCGCCACATGGCCGCTCTCGGCCAGGCCCTTTTGCAGATACCGGGCCGCCTGGGCGTCATCTTCTACAATTAATATATGCATGATCTGAATATAGGCGGTTATGTCAGAAAGAAAAGTGGCGCCGGCGGGTCTTGCAGGGGGAGACAAGACCAACCGGCGCCGTTGGAATTCCGGCGGGGGGAACCAGAGTGCCGGAATTCAGGGTTGGTTAGCGCGGGTCCAGTCCCAAGGCAACAAAGCGGCTGGTCCCGTTGGCGCGCACCCGCAGGAGGATGGCTTTCTTCTTCATATCCCGGGCCTTGGCGATCTGGCGGTCAACATCATCAAGGGTCGAGACCTTCACGCCGTTGACTTCCAGAATATAGTTTCCGGGGCGGATGCGTTTTTCATCGGCCTTGCCACCGTCTTCCACGTCCAGAACGATAATTCCGGGCTTGCCGTCGGGGGCACGCTGCAAGGTCATGCCCAGACCAGCAAGGGATTTGCCGTTTTCACTTTCGGTTTTTCCGGCCGCCAGTCTTTTGCCTTCAAGGCGGCCGATGCGAACGGAGAGGTCCATTTTTTCACCGCTGCGCAAAATCAGAAGCCTGGCTTTCGTATCGGGCTTGATCTTGGCAATCCTGCGGGCCAGATCACGCGGGTCCTTCACCCCGGCTTCATTGACCTGAAGGATCACATCACCGGTTCTGAGACCGGCCCGGTCGGCGGGTGAGCCTTTGGTGATTTCAGAGACAAGCACGCCGTTGGTGGAGTCAAGCTCCAGCGAATCGGCGATATCGGGGGTGACTTTCTGGATGGCGACGCCGAGCCAGCCGCGGGTTACGCCGCCATTGAGGCGCAAATCGGCAATGATGCTCATAACCTGCTTGGCGGGAATGGCAAAGCCGATGCCGACCGAACCGCCGGTTCTGGAAAAGATCGCCGTGTTGACGCCGATCACCTTGCCTTCAAGGTTAAAGGTGGGGCCGCCGGAGTTGCCCTTGTTGATCGGGGCGTCGATTTGCAGGAAATCATCATAATTTCCCTGGCCGATATCACGGCCCCTGGCCGAGACCACGCCGACGGTGACCGTGCCGCCAAGACCAAACGGATTGCCCACCGCGATGGCCCAATCGCCGACTTGCGCTTCCTTTTGGGAGAAACGGACGAAGGGAAACGGCTTGTCGCCCTTGATTTTCAGCAGGGCGAGATCGGTTTTCTTGTCAACACCGATCATCTTGGCCTTGTATTTGCGGCCATTGTCAAGCACAACCGTTATGGTTTCGCCATCATCAACAACATGGTTGTTGGTGACGATATAGCCGTCATCGGAAATCAGGAATCCTGATCCCTGGGACATGATGCGCCGGCCCTTTTTGCGGTGTTTGAATTTCTCCGGCTTGTTGCGGAACTGTTTGAAGAATTCCTCGAACGGTGTGCCCTTGGGCAGATTTGGCATATCAAAGAAGAACTCGCTTCCGCCCGATTTTGTCGCGGAGCGCGCCGATTTGACCTGAACCGAGACCACGGCGGGCTTCACCCGCTGGACCAGGGGCGCAAAGCTTGCCGGAGCCGAGCCCAGCCCGGTGATGCGCTCAACGGCCGTTTCGGCCTGGACACGGTCCGGGATAACAAGTTGTGCGGCAGGAATTGCCAGCAGGCCCAGAGCGGCTATGCCGGCAATTGCGGTTTTGCTGTTGATTTTCATGATTTAGGTTTCCTTTTAACCGTGAATCCTTGGGTGTTGCCCTCGTATATAAGGCAGGGCGCCTTACGCCACCCTGACAGAGGAATTAAAATCCCGTAAGGTTTATCTTTAGACTGAGTCGAGAAGGAACAGGTCACGTGCAAAACATCTTTATTGTCTCGGGCAGCCACCGGGAGAATTCGCAATCGGGCCGCATGGCGCGCTATATGGCGGCGAGGATTGAAGAGCTCGGAGCGCGGCCCGACATACTGGATCTGGCGCAAACACCCCTGCCTTTCTGGCGTGAGGATTTCTGGGATAGCCCGCGTTCGGGCTGGGGGGAATGGGACCAGATCGCGCAAAGACTGCAACGCGCGGACGCGCTGGTGGTGATCTCGCCCGAATGGCACGGCATGGTGCCTTCGGCGCTGAAAAACTTCTTTTTGCTGGCGAGCGCGCGCGAGCTGGCGGACAAGCCCGGGCTCATTGTTGCGGTCTCATCGGGGATGGGGGGGAGCTATCCGGTGAGCGAGCTTCGCATCTCAAGCACCAAAAACAACCGGCTGTGTTATCTGCCTGATCATCTGATCATCAGAGATGTGGAAAATGTCTTTCTCGATCCACAGAAAATGAGCGAAACGGATGACTATCTGCAGCGGCGCATCAGGCATGATCTGAGGCTGCTGCTGGCCTATTCAGAAGCGCTTGGCGCGGTCCGGGCGGCAAATCTGCGCGACTGGTCGAGTTTTCCCAACGGCATGTAGGGGGTTATTCCTCATGCATCAATTCGGAAATGCGTTTTTGTTCGGCTTCAGAGAGGGCAGAGGGCGGTTTTCGCATCTGCGCCTTGCGGCGGCGACCGGTCCTGAAGAGCCAGAAAATGGAGAGCAACAGCGTGACGGGGGCTGCAAACCACAAGATCCAGGTATGGGGCGTAATCCGCGGATTGAGCAGGACAAATTCGCCGTAGCGATCGACAAGATATTGCACCACCTCACTATTGGTGTCGCCTTTTTTCAGCCGTTCGCGCACCAGAATGCGCAAATCCTTGGCAAGATCGGCGTTGGAATCGTCGATCGACTGATTCTGGCAGACAAGACAGCGCAAGTCTTTTGAAATCACCCGGGCGCGCTGTTCCAGAACCGGATCTTTCAAAACTTCATCCGGTTCGACAGCCCGGGCGGGCGCGATACTCAATTGCCAGCCCAGGACGAAAAAAACAGCAAGTTTCAGGATCGTTTTCATGCCGCTTGCACACCCATGGTTTTGGATTTCACTTTTGCCTTCTTCGGCGCACCAATGCGGTATCTGCGATCGGTGAGGGAGATAGCGCCGCCAAAGAACATGAACAAGGTTCCGAACCATATCCACGGCGCCAGCGGATTAAAGTAAATCCGCACTGTATAAGCGCCGGCTTTTTCCTCATGCCGGTCTCCCAGCGCGATATAGAGATCGCCATCGAAATAATAATGGATGCCGGTTTCCGTCGTTGGCATTGATTGGCGCAGATAAATCCGTTTTGTCGCCTCCATGGCATAGCTGCGGCCTGACTTTTCCGTCACCGTGAAGGAGCCTGCATCCTCGTTATAGTTTGGCCCGCGGCGCTGTTTTGCCCCGTTGAAAGTGAGGGTCACACCGGCAATTTCGGTTGAACCGCCGGGGCTCATCACAATGATCTGCTCAACCCGCCAGGCACTGATGGCGACGATCCCCATGACGGTGACGCCGACCCCCAGATGAGCAACCATCATTCCCCAGGAAGAGCGGGGAAGATTGGCCGCCCGGCGCAGGGTTTCAGAGAAGGGAACGCGAAGGAGTTTTATCCTGAACGCAGTCTCCGCCATGGAACCTATGATAAGCCAGAAAGCCAGACCGATCGCCAGCGGCACGAGGATTGATCCGCCGTCCTGTAAAACATAGGTGGCGATTATGGCCACGATCACAATGCCCAGCGGCACGATCATGCGCTGCATTGCCGCCAGCAGATCGCCGCGTTTCCAGGCCAGAAACGGCCCGAGCGGCAAGGCGATCAGCAGGGGAATAAACAAGGGCACGAAGGTGGCGTTGAAGAAGGGCGCACCCACCGATATTTTCTCGCCCGTTACCGCCTCCAGCGCCAGCGGGTAGAGGGTGCCGACAAAAACGGTGGCGCAGGCGGTGACCAGAATCAGATTGTTGAAGATGATGCCGCCCTCGCGCGAGACCGGCGCGAATATGCCGCCCGCCTTCAGGGTCGGGGCGCGCCAGGCATAGAGCAAGAGCGCACCGCCGATAAAGAAGCACAGGATCAGCAGGATGAAGACACCGCGTTCAGGATCGACCGCAAAGGCGTGCACCGAGGTAAGGACGCCGGAGCGGACCAGAAAGGTGCCGACAAGGGAGAGCCCGAAGGTCAGGATCGCCAGCAAAACCGTCCAGGTGCGCAAGGCGCCGCGTTTTTCGACCACAATGGCGGAATGCAGCAGGGCCGTGCCGGACAACCAGGGCATGAGCGAGGCGTTTTCAACCGGGTCCCAGAACCACCAGCCGCCCCAGCCCAATTCGTAATAAGCCCACCACGAGCCCAGCGAGATGCCGATGGTGAGCATCATCCAGGCGGTGAGTGTCCACGGGCGCACCCAGCGCGCCCAGGCTTCATCCACCCGCCCTTCAATAAGAGCGGCAACAGCAAAGGAAAACGCCATGGAAAAGCCGACATAGCCGGCATAGAGGAAGGGGGGATGGAAGGCCAGCCCCGGGTCCTGAAGAAGCGGGTTCAGCCCCTGCCCGTCCGCCGGAGCGGGATTGAGGCGGGTAAAGGGATTGGAGGTGATGATGATAAAGAGCAAAAAGGCAACGCCGATAGAGGCCTGAACGCCGAGCACCCGGGCGCGCAGACCGGCGGGCAGATTGCGGCTGAATACGGCGACGGTTGCGCCAAAAAAGGCCAGAATCAACGCCCAGAGCAGCATCGAGCCTTCATGATTGCCCCAGACGCCGGAGACTTTATAGAGCATCGGCTTGGCGGAATGCGAATTGCGCGCAACGGTGGAAACCGAGAAATCCGAGGTCACAAACAAATAGGTCAGGGCGGAAAAACTGATCAGCATCAGGATAAACTGGGCGATGGCCGCAGTTGAGCCGACACGCATCAAGGCGGTATCGCCGCGATGGGCGCCAACCAGAGGAACAACCATCTGGATTGTGGCGATCACCAGAGCAAGGATCAGAACAAATTGTCCAATTTCAGCAATCATGAGCCGGCCCCTTTGCCTGTTGCCTCATCTTCACCCTTGCCGCCCTGCCAGTGGCCGTCTTTTTTCAAGCTCGCGGCAACCTCCGGCGGCATGTAGTTTTCATCGTGTTTGGCCAAAACGGAATCGGCGATGAATGTGCCGTTTGCGTTCATAACCCCTTCGGTGACCACGCCTTGCCCCTCGCGGAACAAATCAGGCAGCACTCCGGTGTATTGCACCGGGATGTCCTTTGCCATATCGGTGACGGCGAAGGTTATGGTGGTTCCCCGGCCGCGTTTTACGCTGCCTTCCTTGACCAGACCGCCGAGCCGGATGCGTTTGCCGGTTTCAACTTTCTTTTCAAGAACATCGCTGGGACTGTGAAAAAAGACAATCGAGTCGTTCAGGGCGAACAGGACCAGCCCCACGGCGAGCCCCAATGTGCCCAGAGCGGCGAAGATCATGGTGGCGCGGCGTTGTTTTCGTGTCATTGACTTTAACTCACCCTTGTTACAGCGAACAATCTACAGACCCAGCGATTTGCGCGCGGCCTTGATCTTTTCCAGCGCCTTGGCGTCGGTTTTGAAATGACCGGCGGCCTTGTCCAGCGCGGCTTTGGCGTCGGAGCTTCTTTTTTGCACCATATAGGAACGCGCCAGCATCAACCAGCCTTTCAGGTCCTTGCCGTCTTTTTCAAGACGCGCCGCCAGCCCCGAAACCATCTTGCCGATATCGGGAATGCCGTTTGCGGGAGCTTTATCTGAAGAGGCCGCGTCCGGCGTTTTAAACCCGTAGGCTTTGCGCGCGGCGTTAATCTTTTCCAGCGCTTTTTCGTCTGTTTTGAACCGGGCGGCGGCTTTATCCAGCGCCGATCTGGCGTCGGAATTTTTCTTCTGCACCATATAGGAGCGCGCCAGCATGAGCCAGCCGTCAAGATTGTTGCCGTCTTCTTCAAGGCGCGCCGCCAGATTTTTGATCATTTGCCCGATATCGGGCACGCCGTCACCAGAGGCGGCCTCACCGGCGGCCGGGGCCGGGGCGGCGGGAGGGGTGCCGCCGGCCTTGCGGATATCCGCCTCGATCTGGGAACGCCAGGGGGCGTTTTGGGGCGCGTTCTTGAGCAATTTCACCCAATAGGCAACGGCTGCATCCTTGCGCCCGGCCTGCAATTCGGCAAGACCGAGATAATATTGCGGCGTCGCCTGGCGCGGGTTCAGCCGCACGGCTTCCTTGAAAACCTTGACGGCATCCTCGCCCACCGCGCCGCGATTGGCCATCACCAGCGCCTCGCCGTAACTGGACAGAACATCCGGGTCGGGTTTTTCTTCCAGACGCATAACCTGTTGCAGGGCGTTGGCGGCATCGTTGTAGCGGCCAAGGCGCATATAGGACGGGGCGATTATCGCCCAGCCCCTGGCGTCGCCGGGATTTTTACGCAAATGAACTTCAACGCGCGCAACCAGCTCGTCCAGGGAGGGGTTTTTGTTTTTATCGCTGATGCGTTCAGCAAAGGGCTTGCCCGGAAGCCCCGGCGCGCCGATGATAGCGTAAGCTCCGAATGCCGCGCCGAAAATCAGGGCGAAAACGCCAACACCCACAGCCCTGTTAAAGCCAACCGATTTGACGCCCGGCGCCTGAGCGCCCGCTTCATTGTCGCCTAGATGGATGATTTTGCGGGAAATTTCGGTGCGCGCCGCCTTGGCCTCGGATTCGCCGATAACGCCGCGTTCCAGATCGCGCTCGACCTCGCGCAACTGGTCCTTGTAGATGGCAAGATCAAAATCCTGCCGGGACAGGGCCACCCGGGAGCGTTGCAGCAACGGCCACAAAACGGCAATAACGGCAACCAGGGTCAAGACGACGAAAACGGTCCAGAGAAGCACAGCTCATCCTTTTTCTTCCCCGCACATGGCATAT
>CAZIVB010000066.1:0-11504 GCA_964542565.1 uncultured Hyphomicrobiales bacterium
CGGCGCGGCGGTCGGGCCGAGCATGGCCTATTCCTACGCCGCGAGTGTGGCCGAGGTTACGGTCGATATGGAAACCGGGCTTGTCAGTGTAGCGAAAATCTGGGCGGCGCATGATTGCGGTTTCGCCATCAATCCGCTTTCCGTCGAGGGGCAAATCCAGGGCGGTGTCTGGATGGGGCTGGGACAGGCGCTGAGCGAGGAAACCCGCTATCACGAGGGCCTGCCGCTGCACGCCAACATGCTGGATTACCGCGTTCCCAGCATGGCCGAATCGCCGCCCATCGAGGTCAAAATTATTGAAAGCATCGACCCCAACGGTCCCTTTGGCGCCAAGGAGGCCAGCGAGGGCGCGCTGGCCAGCATCATGCCCGCTATCGCGAATGCGGTCCATGACGCCACCGGCATCCGGTTTAGCCAAACGCCGATCACGCCGGATAAAGTGCTCGACGCGCTGGCGAAAAAAGCGCGCCGGGCAGCACGGGGGAAGCGGTCATGAGCCCCCTGCCCCCTTTCAGCCTGCTGCGCCCCGACAGCCTCGATGAGGCGATAAAAGCCGCAGCGCAACACAAAGATGCGCGCTTTCTCGCTGGTGGTACCGACCTGATGGTGAATATGAGGCGCGGGCTGGTCAAGCCCGCCTGCCTGATTGATCTTTCGGAAATTGCCGAATTGCGCCAGATCACCTTTGGCGAGAAGCAAACCCGGATTGGCGGACTGGTTTCGCTGGCCCGGCTGATCCGGGAGCCGGAGCTTCATATCCGTTATCCTGCAATTGCAGAGACCGCAGCGCAAGTTGCCGCACCGGCGCACCGCGAAATGGCAAGTCTGGCCGGAAATCTGTGCCTTGATACACGCTGCGTTTTTTACAACCAGAGCGAATGGTGGCGCGGCGCCATCGGCTATTGCCTCAAATATGACGGCGAAATCTGTCATGTAGCCAAATCCGGCAAGACCTGCTTTGCCGCCTTCCACGGCGATCTGGCGCCGGTGCTGCTTGTGCTCGGCGCGAGGGTTGAGATCGCCGGACCCGAAGGACGCCGCGTCATGGCGCTGCACGAGCTTTATTCCGGCGACGGCAAGACGCCTTTGACCCTCAAAAAAGGCGAGATTCTCACCGCTGTTATTCTTGAAAACCGCCCCGGAACAATAGCCCGCTATGAAAAGGCGCGCATACGCAGCGCAATTGATTTTCCCCTCGCGGGCGTCGCCATTGCCCGCGCAAAACCCCACAAAAACAAGGCCCGTTTGCAGATTGCGCTCACCGGAATTGATGTAAAACCGGTGCAGCTTGAGGGCGCGGAACTCACCATTACGCTACCGCTTTCAGATGAGGCGGAAAGCATGATCTGCAAACTTGTGACGAAAGCCATTCAACCGATGCAAAGCAGCTTTTCGCCGCCCGGATACCGGCGCAAGCTCGCCGTCAATCTCACCCGGCGGCTGTTGCGTGAAATGGCGCGGGAGTAAGCTTCAGCCCGGCCCCATGCCGAGCGCTTTGGCCGCAATCCGGCGCAGGCGAAAACGTTGCAGTTTTCCCGTGGCTGTCCGGGGCATTTCATCCAGATAGACAAAACGCCGCGGGCATTTGTAGATAGAGAGCTTGCTTTTCATCTCTTCAAGCAGGTTGTCTTCCAGCACCCCGCGCCCCGGGGCCCCGTCTTTCACAACAAGGCAAAGCGCCAGCCGGGTAAACCCGTCGGCGTTTTTCACCCCCACCGCCGCCGCCTCGCTGATATGCGGATTCTGCAAAACCGTTTCCTCAATCTCAAGCGGGCTGACCCACTGGCCGGAGATTTTCATCATGTCATCGGCTCTTCCCGTATAGGAGTAGCGCCCTTCATCATCGCGGGTAAACATATCTCCGGTGCAGTACCAGCCGTCTTTAAAAGCCTGCCGTGTCATCTCTTCGCAGTTCCAGTATCCGGCGGCGATTCCGGGCATGCGAACCCATAACACTCCGGGTGTCCCGGCCTCTTTGATCTCATCGCCCGCATCGTTTAAAAGCCTTGCCGCGGTTTGCGGCAGGAGCGTTCCGCTCACGCCGGCGCGCGATTGATGAGGGGAATTGCCAAGAAACATGGTCAGGGTTTCGGTTGCCCCCACCCCCTCGCAAATCTCGCGCCCGGTTGCTTTTCGCCATTCGCTATAGGTTGATCCGGGCAGGCGTTCACCAGCCGAGACAAACAGCCGGACGGAAGCAAAGCATGACGTGCCAAGCCCCTCTTTGAGCAGGGCGCGGTACATGCTGGGAACCGAGAGCACGATGCTGGGCCTGAACTCCTCCGCCACCGCGCAAACCGCCTGCGGCGAGGGCCAGCCGTCAAACAGGATAATCGTAGCGCCAAGTCTCAAGGCGGCAAGCAGGCAATGCCCCAGCGTAAAGGCAAAAAACAGCTTCGAGGTGCAATAAACCCGGCTGCCGGGACCAACGCCGTAAATAGGGCCAAAATACCGATCCGCTGTGAGGATGGATTTTTGCAGATGCACAACCGCCTTTGGCCGTCCCGTGGTGCCGGAGGAATACATCCACAACGCCATATCATCCGGCCTCATTAACACAGGTTCAAAAACCGCTGGTTGCCGCTGCATCTGCGCCTCAAGGTTCAGGTAATCACCGGGATTTCGCCCCGGACCTTCATCCTGCCACCTGACGATAACCTTCGGAGGCTCGGCCATAGCGGCGACAGCCTCTTCAAACAGCGACAGCAGGACATGATCAAGAACAATCAGCCTTGCGCCGCTATCCTTGATAATGAACCCGAGATCACCGGCGCTCAATCTGACATTCAGCGCCGCCGGGACAAAACCGGCTTTCATTACGCCCAGATAGACGGCGACAAAATCACAATGATCATGCATCAGGATCAGGACGCGCGATAGCCGCGCAAACCTCAAACCGGCGCAAACCCCGGCAAAACGGCTGGCCTGCACATCGAGCTCGTCATAAGTCAGGCACCTCGTTCGCGTGATGATGGCCTGCGATCCGCCAAAGCCGCGCGCCAGGGAAGGCCCGAGCAAGGCTGCCGCTGCGTTAATTCTGCTCTCGTTTTCCCTGCGCTTGACGGATGCCATTCCGGCCGCCCTCCCGATTTATTTTTTTGGGCGCATGATCAAAAGAATTGCCCAATTGGCGCAATGTGGTACGTGTTTACCATAATCAGATTGTTTTGAGAAAGCCATCTCTTGGCGCGACAGGAGGCAAACATGACCGAGGCCTATATCTGTGATGCCGTGCGCACGCCCATAGGGCGTTATGGCGGCGCTTTGGCCAGGGTGCGCACGGATGACCTTGCCGCCATTCCGCTGGCGGCTCTCATCTCGCGCTGGCCGCAAATTGACTGGGCCCGCCTTGATGATGTGCTGCTGGGCTGCGCCAATCAGGCCGGTGAGGACAATCGCAATCTGGCGCGCATGGCGGCGCTGTTATCGGGGCTGCCGGAGAGCGCGCCGGGGGCCACCATCAACCGGTTATGCGGCTCGGGCATGGACGCGGCGGCGCAGGCGGCGCGGATGATCAAAACCGGCGAGGCGGAACTGGTTCTTGCCGGCGGCGCCGAGAGCATGTCGCGCGCCCCGTTCGTAATGCCAAAGGCCGGGACCGCGTTTTCAAGAAAGGCCGAAATTTTCGATACCACCATCGGCTGGCGTTTCGTCAATCCGCTGATGAAAGCCCGTTTCGGCATCGATTCCATGCCCGAAACAGCCGAAAACGTGGCGCAGGAATTCTCGATCTCGCGCCGCGATCAGGACGCCTTCGCGCTCCGCTCGCAGCGCCGCGCCGAAGCGGCGGCAAAGTCCGGGCGTCTCGCCATGGAGATCACGCCGGTTTGCGTCAAAGCGCGCAAGGGCGGGCCGCAACTTGTTGAAAAGGATGAGCATCCAAGGCCGCAAATCACGCTGGAAAAACTGCAAAACCTGCCGGCCCTGTTTGGTGAAAACGGCAGTGTCACGGCGGGCAACGCCTCAGGCGTCAATGATGGCGCCTGCGCCCTCCTTGTGGCCTCGGCCAAAATGTGCAAGCGCTATAACCTGACCCCGAAAGCACGCATCGTTGCCACGGCCGTGAGCGGGGTTGCGCCGCGCATCATGGGCATGGGTCCGGTGACAGCAACGCGCAAGGTGCTGGCGCTCACGGGGCTGGAGCTTGGCCAGATGGATGTTATCGAGCTTAACGAGGCTTTCGCCGCCCAGGCGCTTGCCGTCATGCGCGAGCTTGGCCTTGCCGATGACGCCGGTCATGTCAATCCCAATGGCGGCGCGATTGCGCTTGGCCACCCTCTGGGTATGAGCGGCGCGCGCCTCATCACAACGGCGCTGTTTGAACTGGAGCGACAGGGCGCCAGATTTGCACTTTGCACCATGTGCATCGGCGTTGGTCAGGGCATCGCCATGGTGCTGGAACGCACGGCGCGTTAGAGTGGTTGGCTTTTTGATTGAACCGGCACCGGGCCGGTGCCGTTTAAACGTGAAAGACTCTAAATAATCAGGCCGGTTTGGCCCTGTCGCGGTCAAGGCGTTCTATCGTTTTGAGCATTGTCGCCAGCGTAATGGATTTCAGCGTCGCGCAGGTAATGCCGTCAATCTCGCGCATGATGCCCCCCAGCGCCATCCCCACATCCGTCGCCGCGGCGGCGCTCCCCTGCCTGTTGTTTTCCTCGCAGACATCTTCAAACAACTGAATAATATCAAACAGCGTGAGGCGTTTGACATTGCCGCAAAAACGGTATCCGCCCCGGACCCCGCGCATGGATTCGATATGGCCGCTTCGCGCCAGAACCCGCATGACCTTCGTCAGATGATTGGCGGAAACACCATATTTCGCCGCGATTTCGGTCGCTGAAATCTGCTTTTGCGGATATCGCGCCAGTTCCAGAATGGAATAAAGTGCGCACAGGCTTGCTTTTTGAAGTTTCAATTTCCGCTTGCTCCGCGTTCAGGATTCAAAATCGCTCAGGGGCATTTCAAGCTGGATAAAAGGCCCGCCCATCATGCCCTGCGAGCGGAAAAACGCCATATTCAACTCATCCCCCTGCGAGAGCAGCGTTCTGACCTTTTTGACCCCGGTTCTGGAAAACCTGCGGCAGATTGCTTCAAACAACCGGGTTCCCACCTTGCTCTGGCGGTGCGCCGGATCAACCCCAAGCGCAAAAATCCAGCCATTGGGACGCGAGCCGAATTCCCAGGCCCGCACCTCGCCGATGATAAAGCCGAGTACAGCTCCGGCAGGATCACTTGCGATCAGAAAAAAGCGGTTTTTCTTGTCGCCGCCATAGCGGTTATAGATGTCCCGCCAGTAATCCGGCTTTTCAATTCCTGTATTCACTTTATCAAGCGTCACAATACTCCCGATATCCGCATGTTCTACCGGGCGAATACCCAGGTCCGACGCCGGTTGGCGGTGAGATGATTTTTGATAATCAGGCATTAACTCTCCGCATACTTGAAAAGACAAGGATGAGCTATTCCTCTTTATATGTAAACAGGTGATTCATCTCCGGCAAAATTTTACGGAAGCCCCCTCCCGTCTTTCCCTACTCGGCCTCAAGCTGCAAATAGGTCCGGTTGACATTCTTGCGGTGCCAGCTGTCATAATGTTTCAAACGTTTAAACGGCGCATCGCCAAGCCGGTTGACCAGAGCGCCGATCTCTTCCATCTCGGCAACCGAGGGTTCGATATTTTTTATCAGCCAGTCAAGATAATCCCCGGTATCGCGCCGCGCCTTGGCCATATCACCGGGCATTCCGTGCCCCGGCACCACATGTTCCGGCGCCAGCTTCGCCATGAGCTTGAAAGCGCCCGCCCAGGACCTTGTCATGCTGGCCCCGCCGCCCTGAATGCCCAGCATCCGGTCCATGTAAACCAGATCGCCGGTAAAGACGGTTTTTGCCTCCGGAACCCAGACAATCACGTCATCGGGAAAATGCGCCCCGCCAAGCCAGAGGATTTCAAGCTTCACCCCGCCAAGTTCCAGCGCCGCCCGGTCCCCCGGCAGCGGCTTTTGCGCATAGACGGGAAAGGTCCCGTCCAGCTTGTCCCTGAGGATGGATTTAAGCCGTTGCAGGCGCTGTTCGGCAAAAAATTGCTGGCTTTTCACCAGACGCGCCAGGGTGATGATTTGCGCCCCTCTGGAAGCGAAATAGCCATTGCCGAGCCAGCGGTGATCCTGCGCCCCGGTATTGATGACCCATCTCACCGGCTCTTTGCTCACCTTTGCAATCGTCTGTTCAATCAGCTGCGCGCCTTGCGCCGAGGCGCCTGAATCAATCAGCACGACGCCCTTGCCGGTCACGATGAAGCCCATGGTGGTGTTCAGCGCCTGATTGTCATACGAACGCGCATCAATCGGGCCGACAAGCGCATAAATCTTGTCCGTAACCCTGACGGTTTCAAGCTCAAAGGCCATGGCCGCCGGCGCCGCAACAAACCATGCGGCAAGCAGGGCTACAGCCAGTCCGGCAATCGGATTTTTCAACGCTCAGGCTCCTTTTTCACACCCCGGCAAGGCCGCCGGGCGCGGGCATCATGAAATATTTCCCGGCCCTTATGCTACCAGTTTTCACCCAGCAGTTCAAAATACGCTTGCGGATGCAGACAGGCGGGGCAGGTTTTGGGCGCTTCTTGCCCCTCATGCAGATAGCCGCAATTGCGGCAACGCCAGACGATCTTGCCATTGCGTTTGAAAACCCTTCCCGCCTCCAGATTGGCGGCAAGATCACGATAGCGTTTTTCATGCTGCTTTTCGGCCACCGAAATGGCCTCGAACGCCGCCGCGATCACCTTGAAACCCTCATCGCGCGCCGTTTGGGCAAAAGCCGGGTACAAATCAGACCATTCATGTTCCTCGCCCGCGGCGGCGGCTTTGAGATTTTCGAGCGTGGTTCCGATTTTTCCCGCCGGATAAGTATCGGTTATTTCCACATCCCCGCCTTGAAGGAATTTGAAAAACCGCTCGGCATGTTCCTTCTCCTGATTGGCGGTTTCGATGAAAATATCGGCGATTTGCATCAGCCCCTCTTTTTTGGCGGCCGAGGCAAAGAATGTGTAGCGGTTTCGTGCCTGCCCCTCGCCGGAAAAGGCCCTGAGCAGATTTTTCTCGGTCTGCGTGCCAACAATACTTTTACCCATCTCGTTCTCCTGTATCCTGCATGAAACTTCCGATTACCCTGAGGGGTTTCTCAGAACCGGCAACCCATCCTACTTTATATCGGTTATAGCCGCCCGATAAAACAGGCTTTTGATCTGCGGCATTTTATACCGCCGCGAGGCAAGGCAAAAGCCGGTGATCGCGCCGCTCAGGCGGCATTGCAGCGCTCGGGACGGTTTTTCATCTTCTTCAGACGCGCCTTGTCCCGCTTGATGACGGCCTCTTTTGCAACCCCGGCTGCCGCTGCGGCGAGAACCTCCCGTTTCCATTCCGGCAGATCGGCGCTGATGGAATAGAACACCCATTGGGCATGACGCCGCGCGGTGACAATTTCGGCCTCGCGCATGGCGGCCATATGGCGCGATATTTTCGGCTGCGCGATGCCGAGCGCAAACACCAGCTCGCAAACGCAAAGCTCGCCCTCAGCCCCCATAAGAACAAGCGCCCGCAACCGGGTCTCATCACTCAGGGTCTGGAAAAAACTGGCCTGTTTCATGTTTACAATATACGTTTTACCGCATATGCTGTCAAACATATATACATAGCCGCATAGCAACAAAGGTTCTGATTTTCAAAATGACCGGCAGACAAAAAAATGTCCTGATCCTGTGCACCGGAAATTCGGCCCGCTCCATTCTTGGCGAGGCGCTGATAACCCGGCTCGGAAAGGGGCGCTTCAGGGGCTTTAGCGCCGGGTCCATGCCCACGGGAAAAGTCAACCCGTTCGCCATCCGCCTGCTGCGCGAAAAGGGATATGAGACTTCCGGTTTCAGATCAAAAAACTGGGATGAATTCGCCGCTGCGGGCGCGCCGCAAATCGATTTTGTCTTTACCGTCTGCGACAACGCCGCCGGCGAAACCTGCCCCATCTGGCCCGGCCACCCGGCAAAAGCCCATTGGGGCATCCCCGATCCGGCGGCGGTTGAGGGGCCTGATGAAGACAAGGCGCAGGCTTTCAAGACGGCCTATGCGAGCCTTGAAAAACGCATTTCCGCCTTTGTTGCCCTGCCGTTCGGGACACTGGACGATGCCGGCCTCAAACACGAGCTTAACGCCATCGGCCAGCTGTAAACAGATCAGGAAACCGCAAGTGACAAATCAATCCGGGGATATTGAAACCCGCAAACCCATGGGGCTGTTTGCCCGCTATCTCACCCTGTGGGTGTTTTTATGCATTCTCGCCGGCATTGCCCTGGGGCATTTTTTCCCCGGATTTTTCCACTTTCTGGGCAAAATGGAGATTGCCAAGGTCAATATTCCGGTAGCGGTTCTCATCTGGCTGATGATCATTCCGATGCTGCTGAAAGTTGATTTTTCCGCCCTGCACCGGGTCAAGGAGCACTGGCGCGGCATCGGCGTCACCTTGTTCATCAACTGGGCGGTCAAGCCCTTTTCCATGGCGCTGCTCGGCTGGCTGTTTATCGGCTGGCTGTTTCGTGATTACCTGCCCGCCGAACAGATTGACAGCTATATCGCCGGGCTCATCATTCTTGCTGCTGCTCCTTGCACCGCCATGGTGTTTGTGTGGAGCAATCTGTGCAAGGGCGATGCCAATTTCACCCTCTCCCAGGTGGCGCTCAACGACCTCATCATGGTGTTTGCCTTCGCGCCGATCGTGGCGCTTCTTCTCGGGCTTTCCGCCATAACCATCCCGTGGGAAACATTGCTTCTCTCCGTGGTGCTTTATATCCTGCTGCCGGTGATCGCGGCCCAGCTCTGGCGCGGCAAAATCGTCAAGAAGGGCGGCCAGGCGGCGCTGGACAAAACCCTCGCCGTGCTTGACCCGGCCTCCATCGCGGCGCTTTTGATCACTCTTGTGCTTCTTTTCGGCTTTCAGGGCGAGGCGATTATCGCCCAGCCGATGATCATCGCGCTGCTGGCCATACCCATCCTGATTCAGGTTTATTTCAATTCCGGCCTCGCTTATCTGCTCAACCGGCAATTGGGGGTTGCGCATTGTGTCGCCGGCCCTTCGGCGCTGATCGGCGCCAGCAATTTTTTCGAGCTTGCCGTTGCCGCCGCGATCGCCCTTTTCGGCTTTCAGTCCGGCGCCGCCCTCGCCACGGTTGTCGGCGTTCTGGTGGAAGTGCCGGTCATGCTCTCGGTGGTGAAAATCGTCAATGCCAGCAAGGGTTGGTACGAGAATAAATAACCCCCGGGCAAGGCGGATACCGCCTTGCCGCAAACCGGGCGGAAATTCATATATTCCGCCCTTTTTGTGAACATGATTTCATTCCCAAAGCAATAAAATCTGCTATAGTCGGCTGTGAAACGGGCAAATGGCGAAATGAAGCGGCAAAGCGGGCGGGATGATCGTCCCGACACTTGGAATCGGGCAGTCCCGCCAAAACAAACAAGCAACAATTCCGCTCTCGCGCCACCCGTGTTTTTTGAAAGGCATGTTCTTTATGCGCCGGTTTGTTCTGATCGTATTTTGCCTGCTTATTGCTCTTCCGGCCATCGCCGGCGGGCAAAAACCGGTCCGCTTTGGCCTGACCGCCGTGGTGGTGCGCGAAAACCTGCGTTTCTTTGACGACATGTCGAATTACCTGAGCCGGCAAATCGGCCGTCCGGTCACTTTCGTTCAGCGTAAATCCTATCGCGAGATCATGGATTTGCTGGAAAGCGGCGGTCTCGATTTTGCCTGGATATGCGGTTACCCCTATGTGCAGAAGCGCAAACCCGAATATCTTGAACTGATCGCCGTCCCCATCTTCAACGGTGCGCCCTATTACCGCTCCTATATCATCGTTCACAAGGACAGCCCCTACACCGATATTGCCGGGCTCAAACAACATGTATTCGCCTATTCCGATCCTGATTCCAATTCGGGGTTTTTATATCCGCGCTATTTTCTCGCCTCGCGCAAATACCAGCCCGACAGGTTTTTCCGCAAAACCTTCTTCACCTACAATCATGCCGAAACCGTGGAAGCCGTCGCCATCCGGGTGGCCGATGGCGGCGCGGTCGATTCGTATATCTGGGAGTTTTTGAAAAAGACCAACCCTGAAATTGCCGATAAAACCCGCGTCATCCACGCCTCGCCCCTGTTCGGCTTTCCGCCCATCGTGGCGCGCCGGGGCGCCGCGCCGCAACTGATCCGCGCCATGACCTCCGCCCTGACCGGAATGAAGGACCAGCCCGGCGGGCAACACCTGCTTGACACCCTGCATCTTGATGGCTTTGGCCAGTTCAACCCGGGGATTTTCAACGATATACGAGTGATGGCGGCGCGGATGAAACAGGCAAAACCCGGCTTCATTCCGGTGCGGCAGACAGATGCGGCCAAACCGCAATGATGACCTTACCGGCCCGTTTCCACTCTCTCTCGATCAAGTTTCTCATCATCATCACCATCATCGTCGCCGGGGTGGGCTTTACCATCAGTGCCGCGGTCATTTTTCAGGACTGGTTCCGCTTTCGCGAGGTTCTGGAGGAAAAGGCCCTGCTTCTGGCGCGTTCCATAGCCGTTCTTGCCCCCGACGCCATCTTGCAAAACGATTCCTGGTCGCTGCACAAGAACCTGCGCAAGATGACCTCGCGCACCCCCGGCGGCATGCGCGACATTCGCATTATTTCCGGCATGGTCCTGAACCCCGAAGGGTATATCCTTGCTCATCTCGACCCGGCCAATCATCCGATCGGCCTGAAACTGGCGCCCAGAACCCCGTTTGAAAAAAACATTTTCAAAACCTCGCTTGAAACCCTCAAGGCGCGGGTTATCCACGGCGGAAACTGGATCAACGACCCCTTTGTCGAAGGGGTGGTGCCGGTCTATTCCGATCTGAAAAAGATCGGCGTCGTGCGCCTGCGCCTGTCCACCGCCGAGCTTTACGCCCAGGCCAGCCGCAGCGCCTTTACCGTCCTTGGCATCATCTCGGTTCTGGTCCTGATCGGAAGCGCTTTTGGCGCTCTTGTCTCGCGCCGCATGATCCGGCCCCTGACCGCTCTGGCCAATGGCATGGAAGCCATCGGCCGCGGCGATTTTTCCAAACTTCCCCCGGCGGATGAGCGCAAAAAAGATGAAATCGGACAACTCACCCGCGCCTTCAGGCAGATGTATCTGCAACTGGAGGACAAAAAACGCATGGAAGAGGAAATGGCGGTGAATGAAAAAATGATCGCCCTCGGCCGCATTTCAGCCGGGGTCGCCCATGAGGTCAACAACCCGCTGGCGGGGATTTTGAATTGCATCGACACCTTGAAAAAACACCCCCGCGACACGGCGCTTATCGACCGCTATCTGCCCGTGATTGAAAAGGGCCTGCACCGCATCCGCCAGATTGTCGCCGGGCTTTTGGGCGAGCTCCGGGTTGAAGAGGTGCAGGAGTTTTCCGGCCCCGCCTGCCTCGATGACCT
>CAZIVB010000067.1:0-11502 GCA_964542565.1 uncultured Hyphomicrobiales bacterium
CCAGTCCAGCATTAGCGAATCGGCGAAGCCATCCTTTTCGGCGGCATGTTTCGACAAGGTGCAGATCATGTAGAGCCCCGCCGCCTTGGCCTTGCACGGAATGGTCCGCGGGTCCGGCCGCCGCCATTGGGAAATATTGAGGCGAATGCCCTTCAGCCGTTCCTCGGGGTCGAAATAAGACGGCCATTTCCAGGCGGCGATCGCCACATGGATAGTCGTATTCTGAGCCGAAACCGCCATCATTTCCGAACCGCGCCACGCAACCGGGCGCACATAACCGTCCACGATGTCCTGCGCCTTGATCACCGCGCGGCAGGCTTCGTCAATTTCCGCGACCGAATAGGGGATGGCAAAATCAAGCGCTTTGGCCGAATCATGCAGCCGCTGCGAATGCTCGCTCAGCTTGAAAATCTCGCCGCCATAGCAGCGCTCGCCCTCAAACACGCTGGAGGCGTAATGCAGGGCGTGCGAGAGCACATGAAGCTTTGCAGAGCCCCATTCAACCATCTTGCCATCCATCCAGATGACACCTTCACGTTGATCAAAAGGCAATCCCGCCATATCATGTTCCTCTTTAAAACCCGTAAGCATTTGCAAACGCGGATTATAACATTATCATTTACCGGCGCGCCGGGTAAACACTGTATCTTGAAGTGCATCCGGCTTGCATAAAAGACCAGGCGACTGGTAATTATTGCTCCGATTTCCATCTTGAACAGACGTTTCCTTTCGTCTGTCCGGGCTAACAAGTAACAAACAGAAAAAAATATGTCAACATGGCTGACGTAAATTTTACACCCCCGGATCAATCCGGTTGCCGGGATGACCCGCGAGCGGCTGATCAGGTCCGGTTGTTCGAGGTTGCCGAGCTGCTTTTTTTCGCTTACCGGGATTTTATCTCCGACCCGGATGTGATTCTGGCCGAGTTTGATTTTGGCCGCGCGCATCACCGGGTGATTCATTTCATCTCGCGCAATCCCGGCATTCGCGTTGCCGATCTGCTCGATATCCTGCGCATAACCAAACAATCCCTCGGGCGGGTTTTAAAACAGCTGATCAAGAACGGCTTTGTTTTTCAAAAAGAGGGCCTCAAAGACCGCCGCCAGCGCCTGTTATACCTCACCGATGAGGGGTCCGCATTAGCAGCCCGTCTGGCCGCGCCCCAGTTCACCCGCATTGAAAGCGCGCTGGACGGGATCAGCCCGGAAGGACGCGCCGCGTTTCTCGAAGTGCTCTACAAGCTAATCAACGCCAAGGACCGCAACATGGTCAATCGCACGGTTTTCGGCCATAAACCCCGTCCGGGGAAAAGCTGAATATGCCCCGCACGCCCCCCCCTCCACCGCCCGATACCAATGCGGCGCATATTCTGGTGATCGATGACGATCGCCGCATCCGGCAGTTGCTGCAAAAATTCCTCACCGAGAACGGCTACAGGATCACAATCGCCGCCTCCGCCGCCGAGGCGCGCTCGCGAATGAAGGGGCTGGAATATGACCTTCTCGTGCTCGATGTCATGATGCCGGCGGAAACCGGGCTCGAATTTGCCGCCGATCTGCGCCGCACCAGCAATATCCCGATCCTGATGCTCACCGCCATGTCGGAGCCCGAACACCGCATCAAGGGGCTGGAGACGGGGGTGGATGATTACCTGCCCAAGCCTTTTGAACCGCGCGAATTGCTTCTGCGCATCGGCAATATCCTGCGCCGCAGCCAGAGCGCCGCGGCCGAGCCGGCCGAAATCCAGATGGGGGATTGCATCTTCACGCCTTCGCGCGGCGAATTGCGGCAAAACGGCAAGCCGGTCCGCCTGACAACCCGGGAACGGGAAATCCTGCGCATCTTCGCCTCCTCCCCCGGCCGCACATTCTCGCGTCAGGAGTTGAGCGAAACCGTGGGCACCGGGCGCGAGCGCTCGGTGGATGTCCTGATCAACCGCCTGCGCCAGAAAATCGAGCCGGACCAGACCACGCCGGTTTATATTCAAACCATTCGCGGCGCCGGTTACGCGCTGCTTTGCAACTAGGGCGCAGCTTGCATGACCGCATTCCAGAACCTGCCCGATCATGACCCGTTGCCCTTGACCCTGCGGCGGCGGTTTTCAAGGTTTCTCGAACGCCACATGCCCGAGCGTCTCTACGCCCGGACCCTGATCATCATGATCACGCCGATGGTTCTGCTTCAGTCCGTTATTGCCTTCGTGTTCATGGAGCGGCACTGGGACAAGGTGACCAAGCATCTCTCGCGCGCCGTGACCCGCGACATCTCCATGCTGATCGAGTTGCACGAAAAATACTCCCCCCCCATGACGGATGAAATCATCACCCGGATGGCGCGGGACAAGCTGGCCCTGACCGTGTCCTTCCTTCCCGGAATGCAGCTGCCGCCGCCGCAGCCAAAGCCCTTTTTCTCACTGCTCGACCGCCGCCTGAGCCGGGAAATGGTCCGCAACGTCAAGCTCCCGTTCTGGATTGACACGGTGGGGCGCTCGAACTTTGTCGATATCAGGGTGCAACTCAAGGACAGCATCATCCGGGTGATCGCCCGCCGCAAACGCGCCTATGCCAAAAATTCGCATATCTTCATCCTGTGGATGCTGGGTACATCCCTTGTCCTGCTCACCATCGCGGTTATTTTCCTGCGCAACCAGATCCGCCCGATCCTGCAACTGGCCGAAGCCGCCGAAGGCTTTGGCAAGGGGCGCGAGGCCCCGGCCGATTTTCGTCCGCGCGGCGCTCAGGAGGTGCAGCGCGCCGCCATCGCCTTCTTGCAGATGCGCGAGCGCATCGAAAGCCAGATTGAACAGCGCACCGCCATGCTGGCCGGTGTCAGTCATGATTTGCGCACCATACTGACGCGTCTGAATCTGCAACTGGCCCTGCTCGGCGATGAGCCGGAAATGCAGGATATGCGCGATGATATCGCCGAAATGCAGCACATGCTGGAGGATTACCTCGCCTTTGCCCGCGGCGAGGGGGACGAAAAAGCGGCCCGCACCAATATCGGCGGCCTGCTGGAGCAAATCCGCGCCGAGGCGGCGACCAGCGGCCAGAAGGTCACTCTGACCTTGGGATCCACCCTTGAGACAACCGTTAAACGCAACGCCCTGAAACGCTGCATCGCAAATCTGGTCAACAACGCGGCGCGCTTTGCCGAGAATGTCCATGTCAGCGCCATGCGCCACGATGACTGGCTGGAAATTACGGTGGAAGACGATGGGCCGGGTATACCCGAAGAGATGCGCGAGCAGGTCTTCCGCCCCTTCTTCCGCCTTGATGTCGCCCGCAATCAAAATACTTCCGGCACCGGTCTTGGCCTCTCCATCGCCCGCGATATCGCCCGCAACCACGGCGGTGATATCACTCTTGGCGAAAGTTCCCTGGGCGGCCTGAAAGCCAGTTTACGCATTCCGGTTTAATCGCACCCGAAGGGCAAGCAAGACGAGGAAAAGCGCGTAAACGCCCACCAGAATATAGGGCAGGCCGTGCGGACCAAAACCCGCCATCGCCCAGCCGCCTAAAATAGCCCCCGCAAAGGCGCCAAACCCCCACATGAAGGCAAAGGCCGAGACGCCGGCCACCAGCTCGTCGCCGTGGAACCGGTCGCCAAGCCCGGCAAGGGCCACCGTGTACATCCCGTAGCCTGATGATCCGGCCAGCACCAGCACCGGCCACATCCACAAACCGCCCATGACCTGGGGCAGAATGAGCAGCAGCAAAAGCGTCGCCAGCGCGCAACCGGCAAGAACACGGCGTTTCTCAAACCGGTCCGCCAGCCAGCCGATGGGAAATTGCAAAAAAACACTGCCGATGATCAGCGCCGAGAGGCTATAGGCGGCCATCGCCGTATCCAGCCCCGTCCGCACACCGTAAACCACCATCAGGCTCAGTGTCGCCGCATCAAAAATGGCGAAAACCATAACCGAAACCAGCAGGATCGGCGCTCTTGGCGCAATGACAAAAAAACTTGAAGAGCCGGGCGTTTCCGGCATTTTCCCCGGCTTGTCGATCAGCAGGAAGAGCGGCAGGGTTCCCGCCAGAAGCACCACGGAGCCGATTACAAACGGCGTCCAGCCCTCAATCCCGATCCAGCCGACCACGATGGGACCGGCGCCGAAACTTGCCGATAAAATGCTGGCGTAAATCGCCACAATGCGCCCCCGGTGGCGGCCGGAGGCAAATTTGACCACCCAGGACTCGCTCAGCACAAAAAGCACCGAGACCAGCATGCCCTGAAAAAGCCGCAGCACAAACCAGGCTTCAAGCGAGGGGAAAATCTTGTAACAAAGGATCAGCAAGGAGGTCAGCAGGGCGGCAAAAACAGCCGTGGGCTTGGCGCCGAATTTTTGCGTGACCACCGGGATCACCGGCGAGAACAGCAAAATCCCGATCGGCGACATGGAGGCGTTAACGCCGATCATCCCTTCGGAAACCCCGCGCGCCTCCAGCAGAAGCGAGAGCAGCGGATAGGTTATCCCCAGCGCAAACCCGAACACCGAAATCGCCGCGCAGGCCGCGATCAGATTGCGCCAGTTCGAGGTTTCATTCGCGGATGACTCTGCCGGGGATTTCATTTATCCACATGTAGCCAACAAAGCCGAACGGAGCAAAACTATTCGTATGCGGATTTTTTAGTCTTTCAGCACCGCTCAAAGCTTGAAGGGGATGTAAAGCGCGATATCGGGCACGAACCACAACAAGACCACCGTGCCCAACATGATAAAGATAAACGGCCACACGCCGCGCACCACCTCGCCCAGCGGCGCTCGCGCCACCGCCTGAATGACGAATAAATTCATCCCCACCGGCGGGGTGATCAGCGCCGCCTCGATCATCACCACAAACAAGATGCCGAACCAGATCGGATCAATCCCCATGACGGCCAGCGACGGGTAGAGCACCGGCACCATGATCAGCAGCATGGAGAGCGCTTCGAGGAAAAACCCCATCAGCAGCAACACGCAGCACACCAGGAAAATGAACAGCGCCGGCTCGGAGATATTGGAGGTGATTAAAACCGATATGTCCTGCGGGATGCGGTAAAGTGTGATCGCCTTGCCGAACACCTTCGCCCCCGCCACGATCAGGAACACGGTGACGGTGGTTTTCATCGAATCCATCACCGCCGCCTTCAGCTTCTCCCAGTTCATGCGCCCCATGGCGAAAACAATGATAATGGAGACCGAAAACCCGATCCCGGCCGATTCGGTGGGCGTAAACCAGCCGGCGTAAATCCCGCCGATCACAATCGCCGCCAGCATCATCGTCGGCAGGGCCATGAACGTGGTGCGGCTCCTCTCGGCCCAGTCGGCCTTGGGCACGGGCTGATAGCCCTTGCCAAAGCGGGCATAGACAAAGCAATACAAAATGAACAGCCCCGCCAGAAGAAGTCCCGGCCCGATCCCGGCCAGAAAAAGCTGCACAATGGATTCTTCGGTGATGACGCCGAAAATGATCATCGGGATTGAAGGCGGGATCAAAATGCCCAGCGTCCCGCCCGCCGCCAGCAGCCCCAGAACAAAAGAGCGGTCATAGCCCCGATCCGTCATTTCCTTCAGGGCCACATTGCCGATGGTGGCGGCGGTGGCAACGGATGAGCCGGAAATGGCGGCAAAAATGGCGCAGGACACGATCGTCGCCACCCCCAGACCGCCCGGCCAGTGACCGATCCAGCTTTGCACCGCCGCGAACAGATCGCGCCCGATACCGCCCTTGAGCAGAATATTGGACATCAGCAAAAACAGCGGCACCGCCAGTAGGACAAAATTGTCCATGGTGGAATACAGCGCCTGAGGCACCATAATCGGGTTAAACCCGGCCAGAACCAGCAGCGCCAGCCCGAGCCCGCCCAGCGTAAAAGCGACCGGAACCCTCAAGAGCAAAAGCCCGATGAGAGAGGCCAGAATAAGCGCGGCGGTCATTTGCCGGTCTCCTCCGGGTCATGGGTGGCGGAAATTGAAGGGTGGTTTTTATCCGTTGCCGTCAGGATAGCCTCGGCGACGGTCTGCAGAAACAGCAGCGCGAAGGTAACGGGAATGGCGCTCTCCGTCATCCATTTGGGCACCCCCAGCATGGTGGAGGTATGGCGTCCCACCTGGATGGATTCGACAACAATGAGCGTTCCGTAATAAACCGCAACCAGGGAAAACACCGCAATCACCAGAAGGGCGAAATAATCCAGCAACCGCCCGGTTCGGCGGTAAAGCGTCGAGGTAAACAGATCGACCGCAATCAGATTGCGGTGCTTGAGAACATAGGCGCCCGCCATATACACCGCCCAGATCTGGAAAAACCGCGCCATTTCATCGGCCCAGATCGTAGGCGCGTTAAACACCTTGCGCGTGACCACTTCATAAGTGACCATCAGCCCGATGGAAAACAGCATCCAGGCGGACAAGACGCCTGACGCATTGGTCAACCTGTCAACAAGCCGCAAAAACCCCATAGCCAGCCCCGCTCAACAACGCATATCCGGCCTTGATGCCGGATATGCTCTGCTCTTTGTTATTGCCGCGCTTCTTATCGCAAAACCGGTTCCCGCTTTGCCAAGAAGTGCTCTGGTGCTGGTTTTACAGCTTGCTGGCGTCTTCGACCAGCTTGGCGCCAACGGCTCCTGAACGCTCGATATAGGAATCCACGACCGGCCGGGTCGCCTTGCGCCACAAATTGCGCTCGGCATCAGTCAGATCAATCACATTGATCTTGTCGCTGACGCTTTTGAGCGCATCGGCCTCAATGGCGCCCATCTTGTCGCGAAGCTCTTTTTCAACCCGCCTGGCCGCGGTCATGATGATCTTGCGGTTGGCCTCCGACAGGCCCTGCCAGATCTTTTCATTGATCACCACCACAAATTCGATATCGGCGTGATAGGTGAGGGTCATATTGTCCATCACTTCAAAAAGCTTGCGTGATTTCACCGCCGTAATGCCGGTCATGCCCGCATCCACCGTACCGCGCTGATAGGCGAGGAACTGCTTGGAGCCGGACATCAGCGTCGGCGCGCCGCCCAGCACCTTGATCATATCGCCAAGGGTTTTGCCGAACACGCGCACCTTCTTGCCCTTGACATCGGCGGGAAGCTTGATCGCCGGGTTCTTGGACAGCACAATGGCCGAGCCAAACGCCTGCCACCACAAAATGCGGGTGCCGGTTTTCAAAACCGCCGCGTCGAGACCGGCGCGGATGGGGCTGCCCGGGCTGGTGGCTTTCACGACTTTTGCCGGGCTGTCAAACATGAAGGGGACATAGAAAATATCCACCGCCGGCGCGGTCCCGGCAAAGCGGGCCAGCGAGGCAATGCCCATTTCAATCGCGCCCGAGGCCACCGCCTGGGGCACTTCCTTGTCCTTGTAAAGCTGGGCCGAGGGGTAGATTTCGATCTTCAGATCGCCGTTTGATTTCGCCTCGACCTCTTTTTTGAAATCGAGCATGTTCTGCCCCAGATGATGCTTGATCGGCAGTTGCAGCGTCACCCGCAAAGTGGTCTGCGCCGCAGCGCCCACAGCCGACCCGGCCAGCGCAAGCGCCGCCAATGCGCCGATAATGGCTTTATTCATGATAATGTCTCCCGATTGGTTTTTATTTATGGAAACGGAGATTATCCAGCAAAATCCCAAAAGATCAAGCCTTGACAAGACTTCATTTTTCTCGCCCGGCCGCTAAAACAACCGCCCGCCATCGGGCACCTGGCGCTCCGGGCCGAGCAACACGACCTCGCCCTCTTCATCCGGAAAGCCAAGCGTGAGCACCTGCGACATCAGCGGCCCGATCTGGCGCGGCGGAAAATTGACCACCGCCGCCACCTGGCGTCCGATCAGCTCTTCGGGCGTGTAGTATCTGGTGATTTGCGCCGAGCTTTTTTTCACCCCGATACGCGGTCCAAAATCAATCATCAGTTTAAAGGCCGGCTTGCGCGCCTCGGCGAAAACTTTAGCCTCCACAATGGTTCCGACGCGGATATCGACTTGCAAAAAAGCATCAAAATCGATCTGCGCCGCAACCTTGCCACTCATGAAAGTTCAACCGAGCGCTTTGCCGCCGCCTCGATCGCCCGCCGCATCAGTTTTTCCATTGCCGCATCATGCATCAATACCTCAAGCGCCGCCTGGGTTGTACCGCCCGGCGAGGTCACATCCTTGCGCAGCTGGGCCGCCCCGGCCGGAGAGCGGCGCATCAACTCGCCCGAGCCGATCACCGTCTGGCGCGCAATGCGCATGGCAAGCTCCGGCTCAAGCCCTAATCTTTTGCCCGCCGCCGCCATGCATTCCACCAGATGAAACACATAGGCCGGCCCCGAGCCCGAAACGGCCGTCACCGCATCCATTTGCAGCTCATCATCAATCCACTCCACCTCGCCCACGGCGCTGAGCAGCATCCCGGCAAGCTCTTTTTGCGCCGGCGTGACATGCGCATTGGCAACCATGACGCTCATGCCGCAGCCAACCGCCGCCGGTGTATTGGGCATGGCGCGCACAATGGCGGTCTTTTCCCCAAGATGCCGGGCCAGCGAGGCCAGCGCAACCCCGGCGGCGATGGAGATCACCAGCACATCCTTGTTTACCAGCGGCAAGATGCTGCGAAGCACCTGTTCCATAACCTGCGGTTTGACCGCCAGAACGATAACCCCGGCATCGGCCTGCGCCTTCAGATCGGGATTAAGGGTAATCTGCCGCTCCTGAATGAGCGCCCCGCTGCCCGAGGCCAGCGCCGGGTCAAGAACGCTCACCAGCGCCGGATCGACCCCCTGCTCCACCCAGCCTTCCAGCAGCGCCCCGCCCATTTTACCGGCGCCAACCAGAAACAGTTGTGACGTCAGACGCGCGCTCATGCCGTGCCTACCGTTTCAAACAGTGAAATTTCCATCGCCTCTTCCGCCGAATGCCCGGCCCAGATAACATACTGGAACGCGGGATAAAACCGCTCGCAAGCCTCAAGCGCCAGTTGCAGCATGGTTTCGCATTGCGAGATATTGATATCCGCGCCCCCGGCCAGAAGCGCCCCGTAGCGAAACAACAACGCCCCCTCATCGCGCCACAGATCAAAATTGCCCAGCCAGAGCTGCTCATTGAGCCGCAGGATCAGCCGCCCGGTCTCGCCGCGCCGCGCCTCGGGCGCCTTGAAGTCAAACATGCACGCCAGATGCAGCGATTCAATGTCTTCGTTCCAGTTGAGGGTGAGTCGATACTCCGCCCACTGGCCCGGAAGCGTAAGGATGATTTCCTCATCCCCGCCCCGCTCAAAAGCCCATTGCCGCCCGGCGGCAATATGCTCGATCAGATCCAGAGGATTATCGCCGATCGGCTCGATTTGAAGAGGTGATCCCATAATTCCGGCTCTTGTTTGTTAGTATTGGCACCAATGCCCACAATATATCGTGGCTGCCTTCTGCCTGACCACAATTTATGCCAGTTAGCCGCACAAACCAACGAGTCGCAAGTCTGCTCGGGATCTCCTCTTCATTTTTATGTGGATAAACTCAGGACGCTTTTTCCTTGAAAAGCTCCTCCAGCGCGGCAATACGGGCTTCAAGCTTTTCATTTTCCTCGCGCGCCTTGGCCGCCATATCCCGCACGGCGTCAAACTCCTCGCGCGGCACAACATCAAGCTCGCGCAAAATCCGCTCCGCCTGCGTGCGCACGATCTCCTCAACCTCGCGGCGAATCCCCTGCGCCGCCCCCGCCGCCCCGGTCATCAGCCGGGCAAACTCGTCAAACATCCGGTTACTGCTCTGGGTCATGGTTCAAGGTCCTTGTTTCTTTTTCAGGAGCGCCCCCTCATCTGATAGCCGATGGGACGGGCCGAAGCAAATCCGTTCACAGATTCTTGTATGTAGCCAGGCGCCCTGCCCTTGTATGTAGGGAACCGGCTAAAAAATTCCAATCTTGCAATTGCCTTGCTATGACAGCAATATTCGCCACTCCTGCGAAGGCAGGAGCGGCACCTTGAATCAGGATCGTTCATGCCCCTTTTCGCTCTTCCCTTTCCCGTCATCGACCCCGAACTGATCTCTTTCGGGCCGATCGCCATCCGCTGGTACGCCCTGGCCTATATCGCCGGAATATTACTGGGCTGGTGGTACGCCTTGCGGCTGATCGGCGATCAAAAGCTCTGGGGCCCGGGCGGCGCGCCGCTGACCCGCCAGCACGCCGATGATTTTATCGTCTGGCTGGCGCTGGGCATCGTCGCCGGCGGCCGGCTCGGCTATGTATTGTTTTACAATTTTGAATATTATGCCGCCCATATAGGCGAAGCCTTTGCCATCTGGACCGGCGGCATGTCGTTCCATGGCGGGCTGATCGGCGCCGCCCTTGTCGCGACCCTGTTTTGCCGCATCAGGAAAATCCCCCTGCGCGCCCTCATGGATGTGGCCTGCGCCGCGGCCCCCTTCGGGCTGTTCTTCGGCCGGCTGGCCAATTTCATCAAGCCCGAGCTCTGGGGCCGCGCCACCGATGTTCCCTGGGGCATTGTTTTCCCCGGCGCCGGGCCGCTGCCGCGCCACCCGAGCCAGCTTTATGAAGCCGCGCTTGAGGGCATTGTCCTGTTCATTATCCTGCGCATTTTCACCCATCATCTGGGGGCCCTGAAGCGTCCCGGCCTCACCAGCGGCGTTTTCGCCTGCGGTTACGGCGCCGCGCGCATCATTGTCGAGTTCTTCCGCGAACCCGACGCCCAGATCGGCTTTCTGGCCGGCGGCATGACCATGGGCATGGTGCTCTCCGTGCCGCTGATCCTTTTGGGGCTGTACCTGATAATAACCGCCAATGAACGCTGAAAATCCCGATACTCTGGAAGCGGAAATCCGCCGCCGCATCGCCCTGAACGGTCCGCTCAATCTGGCGCGCTATATGTCGATCTGCCTGTCTCACGCCGAACACGGCTATTATATGAGCCGCGATCCGCTGGGCGCTTTGGGTGATTTTACCACCGCGCCGGAAATCAGCCAGATATTCGGCGAGCTGATCGGCCTGTGGTGCGCCCATATCTGGCAGGCCATGAACGCGCCAAAGCGCTTGCATCTGGTCGAGCTGGGCCCGGGCCGCGGCACCTTGATGAGCGATGCCCTGCGCGCCATTCGCAGCGCCGCGCCTCATTTCATGGCCAGCCTTGATGTGCATCTGGTGGAAACCAGCCCTGTCTTGCGGCAAAAACAGGCGCAAACCCTGCAAACCAGCGGCCTTGATCCGTACTGGCACGACAAGGTCGGGCAAATCCCCTCCGGTCCCGCCATTTTCATCGCCAACGAGTTCCTTGACGCCCTGCCCATCCATCAATACCAGCGCAGCGCAAAGGGCTGGCATGAGCGCCTTGTCACCGCGCGAAAAGACGGCGGCCTTGCCTATGGCCTCTCGCCGCTAAAGGCAAAGGACAGCGATCTGCCCGCCGCGCTGCTGAATGCGCCCGAGGGCTCCATCGCCGAAATCTCCCCGGCCCGGGAGAGGGTGATAACAACCATCGCCAAACGCCTCTCGCATCAGGCCGGCGCGGCGCTGATTATCGATTACGG
>CAZIVB010000068.1:0-11501 GCA_964542565.1 uncultured Hyphomicrobiales bacterium
AGTGAAAAGGACGGTTATGATGCTGTTCAGGTTGGCTATGGTAAGGCAAAGCGCGTGAATACACGCGCCATGCAGGGCCATTTTGCCAAGCAGGGTCAGGAAGTGACGAATGGACTGAAAGAGTTTCGTGTTGCTGCTGACGCCGAGTTTGAGCTGGGCCAGAAACTGAATGCCACCCTGTTTGAAGCAGGCCAGAAAATTGATGTCTCCGGCACCTCCAAGGGTCGCGGTTTCGCCGGTGTCATGAAGCGTTATGATTTCGCAGGCGGTCGTGCTACCCATGGTGCTGAAAAAGTGCATCGTCAGATGGGTTCAACCGGTCAGTGCCAGGATCCCGGCAAGGTTTTCAAGGGCAAAAAGATGGCGGGTCATATGGGCGCCAAGCGCATCACGACGCAAAATCTTGAAATTGTCAAAACCGATCCCGATCGCGGCCTGATTATGATCAAGGGCGCGGTGCCCGGTTCCAAGGGCGGATGGGTGCGTTTGAGCGATGCAGTTAAAAAGGCGTTGCCGGAAGCCGCTCCCGTACCGGGCAGTTTCATCAAACCCGACACGGCAGTCATTGCCGATGAAAAGCCCGGGGAGGATGGTTAAGTCATGAAGATCGATGTAACGACACTAGAGGCCAAGAAGGCCGGCGATATCGAGCTTTCCGATGATGTCTTCGGGCTCGAGCCGCGTGAGGATATCATCCAGTCCATGGTTGTGTACCAGCTTGCCAAACGGCGCGCCGGAACCCAATCGGTGAACAACCGGGCGCTGATCATCGGAAGCCGCAAGAAAATTTACCGCCAGAAAGGCACCGGCGGCGCGCGTCACGGCGACAAGAAGGTTCCGCAATTCAGGGGCGGCGGCAAGGCATTTGCACCGCAGCCGCGGGATCATTCCATCAAGCTGCCCAAGAAAGTGCGGGCCATGGCGCTCAAACATGCGCTTTCCGCCAAGGTGAAGGATGGCGCGCTGACCGTTCTGGAAAGCGCCTCGGTTTCCGAACCCAAGACCAAGGTCCTCAAGGATGCCTTTGATAAAATGGGTCTGACCTCGGCGCTTATCATTGATGGCGCGGAAGTTGAGAAAAATTTTGCAACGGCGGCCCGCAACATTGCAAATATTGATGTGCTGCCGGTTCAGGGCATCAATGTATATGACATTTTGCGCCGCGATACCCTGGTTCTGACCAGGGCTGCGGTGGAAGCTCTGGAGGCGCGTTTCAAATGAAAACGGCAGATCTTTACGATGTAATCCTCAGCCCCTCGATTACGGAAAAATCGACCGAGGCGTCTGAATTCAACAAGGTGGTGTTCAATGTGGCCAAATCCGCCACGAAGCCGCAGATCAAGGAGGCCGTCGAGCGCCTTTTCAGTGTGAAAGTCAGGTCGGTCAATACCCTGAACCGCAAGGGCAAGACGAAGCGTTTCAAAGGCCGCCTCGGGCAGCAAAGTGACGCCAAAAAGGCAGTTGTGACCCTGGAAGAGGGTCACGGTATCGATGTGACAACAGGTCTATAAAGAAGAGTGAGGCCGCTTTATCCGGGCGGTTTGAAAAATTATGGCGTTGAAAACATTTAATCCCACCACACCTGGACAACGCGGGCTTGTTCTCGTTGACCGTTCGGCTCTGTGGAAGGGGAAACCGGTCAAGTCGCTCACTGAAGGCTTGAGCAAAAAGGGCGGACGTAACAATCACGGCCGAATTACCGCACGCCGCCGGGGCGGGGGACACAAGCGCAGATATCGTATTGTGGACTTCAAGCGCCGCAAATTCGATGTTGCGGCCACGGTTGAACGGATTGAATATGATCCCAACCGCACCGCTTACATCGCGTTGGTCAAATATGAGGACGGCGAGCTTGCCTATATTCTGGCGCCGCAGCGCCTGGGGGTTGGCGATCAGGTCATCGCATCGGAAAAATGCGATATCAAACCCGGTAACGCCATGCCGCTATCGGCCATGCCGATCGGCACCATCATCCATAATGTGGAGATGAAGCCGGGCAAGGGCGGCCAGATCGCCCGTTCGGCCGGAACCTATGTCCAGCTGGTCGGGCGCGATGCCGGGTATGCCCTGCTGCGGCTCAATTCAGGTGAGCAGCGCATGGTGCACGCCGCCTGTATGGCGACCGTGGGCGCGGTTTCCAACTCGGACAACTCGAACACCAAGCTGGGCAAGGCGGGCCGCAACCGCTGGAAGGGCATTCGTCCTTCGGTTCGCGGCGTGGCCATGAACCCGGTTGATCATCCCCATGGCGGCGGCGAGGGCCGCACATCGGGCGGGCGTCATCCCGTTACCCCCTGGGGCAAGCCCACCAAAGGCAAGCGGACCCGCTCCAACAAGGAAACGGATAAATACATTCTGCGCTCACGTCACATGCGCAAGAAGAGAAGAAAATAAGGGATTTGTAAGACATGACACGTTCTGTGTGGAAAGGCCCTTTTGTAGATGGCTATATCTTGAAGAAAGCCGAGGCAGCCCGGGAATCGGGCCGCAATCAGGTGATCAAGATCTGGAGCCGCCGCTCTACAATTCTGCCGCAATTCGTCGGGTTGACCTTTGGCGTGCATAACGGCCGCAAACATATCCCCGTTTTGATAACGGAAGACATGATCGGCCACAAATTCGGTGAGTTTTCGCCAACGCGGACCTATTACGGTCACATGGCGGATAAAAAGGCAAAGAGGAGCTAGCTCATGGGCAAGCCGAAAAGAGAGCGCCAGCTTGGCGACAATGAAGCCCGAGCGGTGACGCGGAGCCTGCGCACGAGCCCGCAAAAGCTCAATCTGCTGGCGGAAGTCATTCGCGGCAAGAAAGTGGCGACAGCGCTGGCTGATCTGACATTCTCGCGCAAGCGGATTGCCGTCTCGGTGAAAAAGACGCTTGAATCCGCCATCGCAAATGCCGAAAACAATCACAATCTGGACGTTGATTCCCTGATTGTTTCAGAAGCCTTTGTTGGCAAGCAGTTTGTTATGAAACGCTTCCGGCCGCGCGCCAGGGGCCGCACAGGCAAAATTTTGAAACCGTTCAGTCAATTGACAATTGTCGTAAAAGAAGTTGAGGAGTCCGCCTGATGGGACAAAAGGTAAATCCAATCGGTCTGCGGCTCGGCATCAACCGCACCTGGGATTCGCGCTGGTTTGCGCGCCGGGGTGAGTATGGCAAGCTGCTGCATGAAGACATGGCCATCCGCGAAATGCTGATGAAAAACCTCAAGCAGGCCGGTATTTCCAAAATCGTCGTCGAGCGCCCGCATATGAAGTGCCGCGTCTCCATTCATACCGCCCGCCCGGGCGTTGTGATCGGCAAGAAAGGCGCCGATATCGAAGTGTTGCGCAAGAAAATCAGCGCCATGACGAAATCGGATGTTCATCTCAACATCGTTGAGGTGCGTAAGCCCGAGATCGACGCCAAACTGGTGGCGGAAAACATCGCGCAGCAGCTTGAACGCCGCATCGCTTTTCGCCGCGCCATGAAGCGGTCCATGCAATCGGCCATGCGTCTGGGTGCGCTCGGCATCCGCATCAATGCCGGCGGCCGTCTGGGCGGGGCGGAAATCGCCCGCACCGAATGGTACCGCGAGGGCAGGGTGCCGCTGCACACATTGCGCGCCGATATTGATTACGGTGTTGCCACCGCCCATACCGCTTACGGCACATGCGGCATCAAGGTCTGGATCTACAAGGGCGAGATCATGGAGCATGATCCCATGGCGCATGATCGTAAAATGGCGGAATCGCAAGAGGGCGGAAGCCCGTCGCGCCGCCGCGAAGGCGGCCGTCCGCCGCGGCGCTAGAAAAGAAGTTTTGAATTTAAGGGTGAAAAGACATGCTGCAACCAAAACGCACAAAATTCCGCAAGATGCACAAGGGGCGCATCAAGGGCGTTGCCAAGGGCGGAAGCACGCTTACCTTTGGCGCTTACGGCCTCAAGGCCCAGGAGCCTTCACGCATCACCGCCCGCCAGATCGAAGCGGCGCGGCGCGCGATGACGCGGCATATGAAACGTGCCGGGCGTGTATGGATCCGCATCTTTCCCGATGTTCCGGTCTCCAAGAAGCCAACCGAAGTGCGCATGGGTAAAGGCAAGGGCACACCGGAGTTCTGGGCGGCGAAAGTCAGGCCGGGCCGGATCATGTTCGAGCTTGACGGCGTTTCGGTGGAAGTGGCCCGCGAGGCCATGCGCCTGGCGGCGATGAAGCTGCCGATCAAGACCCGCTTCGTGCAGCGTCTTGGCGAGTAGGAGTTGACGAGATGAAAATTGGCGATATTCGCGATATGACAGCCGACCAGCTTGATGACGAGCTGATCAAACTGAAAAAAGAGCAGTTTAATCTGCGCTTTCAGCGGGCGACGGGACAGCTTGAAAATACAGCGCGTGTCCGTGAAGTGCGCCGCACGATTGCGCAAATCAAAACGCTCAGCAATGAGAAATCTGCGCAGTCTGCGCGCGATTAAAGGATAAGGTTCAATGCCGAAGCGAATTCTTCAAGGTGTTGTCGTCAGCGACAAGAACGACAAGACCGTTGTTGTGAGAGTGGAGCGCCGTTTCACGCATCCGCTGTTCAAGAAAACCGTGCGCCGTAACAAGCGTTACCACGCGCATGATGAAACAAATTCGGTGAAAACCGGCGATATTGTCCGCATTCAGGAATGCCGGCCGATATCAAAAAACAAAAGATGGACGGTTCTGGGCGAAAACGCCTGAAGGACCGGTAAGAAAGATAAGGGATTTGAAGGCTTTGGATTTGGCAAGGCCGGTTTCCTTTCAAGAAGGTTGTTAGCAAATGATTCAGATGCAAACCAATCTGGGCGTCGCGGATAATTCCGGCGCAAAACGGGTGCAGTGCATCAAGGTTCTGGGCGGCTCAAAACGCCGATACGCCTCGATCGGCGATATTATCGTCGTTTCCGTCAAGGAAGCCATTCCGCGCGGCAAGGTTAAAAAAGGCGATGTGATGAAAGCCGTTATCGTGCGCACCGCCAAGGATATCCAGCGTGCCGACGGCAGCACCATCCGTTTTGACGGCAATGCGGCTGTTCTTATCAACAATCAGGGTGAACCGATCGGTACGCGCATCTTCGGTCCGGTCACCCGCGAGCTTCGCGGCAAGAACCACATGAAGATCGTATCGCTTGCACCGGAGGTGCTTTAATCATGACTGCCAAGTTCAAACTGCGCCGCGGCGACGAGGTTGTCGTCATGACCGGCAAGGATCAGGGCAAACGCGGTGAAATCCTTAAAGTTTTACGCAAGGAAAACCGCGCCGTCGTCAGGGGCATAAATCTCGTCAAGCGCCATCAGCGCCAGACGCAGAGCGCCGAGGGCGGGATTATCTCGAAAGAGACCCCGATCCAGATTTCAAATCTCGCCATTGCCGACCCCAAGGACGGGGCGCCGACGCGGGTTGGTTATAAAACACTCAAAGATGGCCGCAAGGTCAGATTTGCCAAACGTTCGGGGGAAGTCATCGATGGCTGAACCAGCTTACATTCCGCGTTTAAAAACGCAGTACGAAAACGAAATTCGCAGCGCTCTGGTTGAGGAATTCGGCTATAAAAATCCCATGCAGGTGCCCGGACTTGAAAAAGTCGTTCTGAATATGGGCGTTGGCGAGGCGGTTGCCGATTCAAAGAAGATCAAGACGGTAGTCGAGGATCTGACCAAGATCGCCGGCCAGAAACCGGTGATTACCATGGCGCGCAAATCCATCGCCGCATTCAAGCTGCGCGAGGGGATGGCGATCGGCGCCAAGGTGACGCTTCGTCAGGCGCGCATGTATGACTTCATCGACCGTCTGGTGACGATTGCATTGCCGCGTGTGCGGGATTTCCGCGGCCTCAATGTCAAGAGTTTTGATGGTCACGGCAATTTTGCCATGGGGATCAAGGAACATATCGTGTTCCCGGAAGTTGATTATGATCAGGTCGAAGCGGTCTGGGGCATGGATATTGTTATCTGCACAAACGCCCCGACGGATGCCGAGGCCCTGGCCCTTTTGAAACAGATGAATTTCCCGTTCCGGAAATAACGGGTTACCCCCGGGAGAACCGGAGCGAAGGAGGAAAATATGGCGAAAAAGAGCGCCGTTGAACGTAACGACAAACGCCGCAGACTGGTGGAGAAATACGCCGCCAGGCGCGCTGCACTCAAAGCTATGGCCAAGGATGTGAACGCATCCAAGGAAGAGCGTTTTGCCGCCCGCATCAAGCTGGCCGCCATGCCGCGCAATTCCGCGCCGACCCGTGTCCGCAATCGCTGTGAAGTCACAGGCCGACCGCGCGGCTATTACAGAAAACTGCGTATGTCGCGTATTGCGCTGCGTGAATTGTCCTCGCAGGGGATTATCCCCGGCATGGTCAAGTCGAGCTGGTAAGGAGAGTTACAGATGTCTATGACAGATCCGCTCGGTGATATGTTGACCCGCATCCGCAATGCCCAGATGCGCGGCAAGAGCAAGGTTTTATCCCCCGCTTCCAAACTTCGCGGCAACGTGCTTGACGTGTTGCAGCGCGAAGGGTTTTTGCGCGGTTACGCCACCGTTGAGCAAGATGGCCGCGCCACGCTTGAAATCGAGTTGAAATATTTTGAGGGCGCGCCGGTTATTCAGGAAATCAAACGTGTTTCCAAGCCGGGCCGCCGGGTGTATTCCTCGGTCAAGGATTTGCCGAGTGTGCGGAACGGTCTTGGCGTTTCGATTTTATCCACACCGCAGGGGGTTATGTCGGACACGGAAGCGCGCGAGCGCAATGTGGGCGGCGAAATTCTCTGCCAGGTCTTCTGATAGGGTATAAAACAATGTCAAGAATTGGAAAAAAAGCGATTCCGGTACCGGCGGGCGTGAGCATCAATATTGATGGCCAGGACATAGCGGTCAAGGGCCCCAAGGGTGAGCTTTCCGCCGTGCTTGTGGACCAGGTGATCGCCTCGCTTGGTGATGACGGCGTCAAGATTTCGCCAACGGGCGACAGCAAGCTGGAGCGCTCCATGTGGGGCATGTCCCGCACCATCGTCTCAAATCTGATCAAGGGCGTCAGCGAGGGTTTTAGCCGGAAGTTGCAGATCAACGGCGTGGGTTACCGCGCCGCGATGCAGGGCCGGGCGGTGAAGCTCAATCTTGGTTTCAGCCATGATGTTGAATATCAGGTTCCCGAGGGGGTCGATGTGAGTTGCCCCGCGCCCACCGAAATCATTGTCAGCGGCATCGACAAACAAAAAGTCGGTCAGGTTGCCGCTGAAATCCGCAAATATCGGCCGCCCGAGCCCTATAAGGGCAAAGGCATAAAATATGCCGATGAATATATTTTCCGCAAGGAAGGCAAGAAGAAATAACAGGTGCCAGTTATGAAAAGTGCAAAGAAATCAGTAGAGCGGCGTAAAATGCGTATGCGCCGGACTCTGGCAAGACGGACCAATGACCGGCCAAGACTTTCGGTTTACCGCTCTTCCAAGAATATTTATGCGCAAATCATTGATGATGTGAACGGCCATACCGTGGCCTCCGCCTCGTCTCTGGAAAAAGAGCTGCGCGAGACGCTGAAAACCGGCGCCGACAAGGCTGCGGCGGCTGAAATCGGCCGGCTTGTTGCCGAACGCGGCAAGAAGGCCGGGGTGGAAAAAGTGGTTTTTGATCGCAGCGGTTATCGTTTTCACGGGCGCATTAAAGCGCTTGCGGATGCGGCACGCGAAGCGGGTATGGAATTTTAAAAGGACAAATTTGAGATGGCGCGTGAACCTAGAGGAAAATCAAGAGGCCGGGGCAGGGACGAGCAGGACAGCGAGTTCACGGACAAGCTGGTCGGCATCAACCGTGTCGCCAAGGTGGTAAAAGGCGGCCGCCGGTTTGGTTTTGCCGCGCTCGTCGTCGTTGGCGATCAAAAGGGCAGGGTCGGTTTTGGCAAGGGCAAGGCGCGTGAAGTGCCTGAAGCCATCCGCAAGGCCACCGATGAGGCCAAGAAACGCATGATCCGGGTGCCGCTACGTGATGGCCGCACCCTGCATCATGATGTTCGTGGCCGCCACGGGGCGGGCAAGGTTCTGCTGCGCGCCGCGCCTCCAGGCACCGGCATTATCGCCGGCGGTCCGATGCGCGCTGTCTTTGAAACCGTCGGCATGCAGGATGTTGTCGCCAAGTCGCTGGGCAGCTCCAACCCCTACAATATGGTGCGGGCGACATTTGACGCTCTGAAAAAAGAATGCAGCCCGCGCATGGTCGCCAATCGCCGCGGCATGAAAACCAGCGAGATTGCCGCGCGCCGCCGCGACGCCAGTGAAATGTCGGAAAACAAAGGGTCCTGAGCCCAGACTCCAGGACATGAATGAAGGTAAGTAAAATGGCGAAAACAGTCACTATACGGCAGACAGGCAGCCCGATCCGCCGCCCGAAGGACCAGCGCGCGACGCTGATCGGTCTTGGGCTCAACAAGATGCACAAGACGCGCACGCTTAAAGATACACCCGAAGTTCGGGGCATGATCCGCAAGGTCGCACATCTTGTTGAGGTGGTTGAATAATCGACCGGTCATCCCCAGATTTTGACGTAAAGGTTTAAGGCAAGGAATTATGAAGCTCAATCAACTCAAAGACAACGCGGGCGCCACCAAAGACCGCAAACGCGTTGGCCGCGGCATTGGCTCAGGTGTTGGCAAAACCGCCGGTCGCGGTGTCAAGGGACAAAAATCGCGCTCGGGCGTTGCCATCAAAGGCTTTGAAGGCGGCCAGATGCCGCTGCACCGGCGGATGCCGAAACGCGGTTTTAACGCGCCGTTTTCAAAATCCTGGGCCGAGGTCAATATTGGCCGCGTGCAGCAGGCGTTTGACGCCGGCAAGCTTGACGCCGGAGAAACGGTGGACGCAAAAGCCCTGCTTGAGGCCGGCGTCATCCGCCGCATCAGGGACGGCGTGCGTCTTCTCGGCAAGGGTGAAATCAAGGTCAAGGCGGCTTTTGAGGTCGCCGGCGCTTCCAAAGGGGCCATAGCGGCGGTGGAAAAAGCCGGTGGCTCGGTAAGTGTTGCAGCCGCAAAGGCTTGAATTTTGCGTATCGGAGCATAATCACAAATGGCATCAGCTGCTGAACAACTCGCTTCAAACCTAAATCTGTCCGCTTTTTCCAAGGCAACGGAACTCAAGAAGCGCATCTGGTTCGCGCTGGGGGCTTTGCTTGTTTACCGGCTGGGAACCTATATCCCGATCCCGGGCATCGACGCCCAGGCTCTGGCGGATGTCTTCAGGCAGCAGCAGAGCGGCCTGCTCGGCATGTTCAACATGTTCGCCGGCGGCGCGGTGGGCCGCATGGCGATCTTTGCTCTCGGGATCATGCCCTATATCTCGGCCTCGATCATCATCCAGTTGATGACAACGGTCAGCCCGCATCTTGAGCAGCTCAAGAAAGAAGGCGAGGCGGGGCGCAAGACCATCAACCAGTACACCCGCTACGGCACGGTGCTGCTGGCGCTGCTGCAAGGCTATGGCATTGCCGTCGGGCTCGAAGGCTCCGGCACGGTCGTTATTGATCCGGGCTGGTATTTCCGCTTTACCACCGTGATTACGCTGGTGGGCGGCACTGTGTTCCTGATGTGGCTTGGCGAGCAGATTACGGCGCGCGGCATCGGCAACGGCATTTCGCTGATCATCTTCGCCGGTATTGTGGCCGAGTTGCCCTCTGCTCTGGTGGGAACGCTGGAACTTGGCCGTCAGGGCGCCTTGTCAACCGTAATCATCCTCGCCATCGCGGTGCTGGCAATGATCGTTATCGCCGTGATCGTTTTTGTCGAACGCGCCCAGCGCCGCCTGCTGGTGCAATATCCCAAACGCCAGGTCGGCAACAAGATGTTTGGCGGCGAATCCTCGCATCTGCCCCTGAAGCTCAATACCGCCGGCGTGATCCCGCCGATCTTTGCCTCGTCGCTGTTGCTGCTGCCCGCAACCCTGGCCGGGTTTTCCCAGGGCCAGGGGCCCGAATGGCTGACTTCCGTTACCGCCATGCTTGGCCCGGGACAGCCGCTTTATCTGTTGTTCTATGTTCTCGGCATTGTCTTTTTTGCCTTTTTCTATACCGCAATCGTCTCCAATCCGACGGAGATGGCGGATAATCTGAAAAAATATGGCGGTTTTATTCCCGGCTACAGGCCCGGCGATCGCACCGCCAAATATATTGATTACGTAATGACGCGCATTACGGTGCTTGGCGCGGCCTATCTTGCCCTTGTTTGCGTATTGCCGGAAATCTTGCGTTCCTATGCCGCGGTGCCGTTTTATTTCGGGGGGACATCGCTGCTGATTGTCGTAAGCGTCACGATGGATACCGTGTCGCAGATTCAAAGCCATCTTCTGGCCCATCAATATGAAGGGCTGGTCAAGAAGGCGAAATTGAGGGGAAGACGAAAATGAACTTGATCCTTTTGGGCCCGCCCGGCGCGGGCAAGGGCACCCAGGCCAAGCGTATCGAAGAGGCCCGCGGCCTGGTGCAGCTCTCGACCGGCGACATGCTGCGCGCCGCGGTTGCCGCCGGCACCGATGTCGGCAACAAGGCCAAGGCCGTCATGGAGGCCGGGGAACTGGTTTCCGATGATATCGTCATCGGCATTATTTCCGAGCGCATAGATGAGCCCGATTGTGAGAACGGCTTTATTCTCGATGGTTTTCCGCGCACGGTGGCCCAGGCCGAGGCGCTTGACAAGCTTCTGGCCGAAAAAGATAAAACGCTTGATATCGTGATTGAGATGCAGGTCGAGGACGACCCGCTTGTGGGCCGCATTACCGGCCGTTTCACCTGCGCCAAATGCGGCGAGGGGTATCACGACGAATTCAAGAAACCGGTAAGAGACGGAATTTGCGACAAATGCGGCGGCACCGAAATGACCCGGCGCGCCGATGATAATGAAGAGACGGTTCGCAGCCGTCTGGCGGCCTATCACGAGCAGACCGCCCCCCTGATTGACTATTACGGCAAGAAGGGAGTTTTGAAATCAATCGACGGTATGAAGGCGATTGATGAGGTCACCTCACAGATCAGCGCCGTACTCGACGCGGTCTGATTTGACGAAAATTGGACTTGGTGGTTGACGGATGCCTTGAGAATCCGCTAATAACCGCTGATTCCATTCATTTGGCGAGCGGCCTTTGTCGGCAATGCAAGTGCTGACAAAGGTGGTTTGCATTTGTCTGGGTTGGAAAGCGGCTCAGGTGAACATGTTGATTGTTAAAAACGAAGCCCCGGTTTTACGGGCTCGAGATTAGGAGTTTAGGCAAGTGGCGCGCATAGCAGGCGTAAATATTCCAACCAACAAACGGGTGGAAATCGCTCTTAGATACATTCACGGCATCGGGCCTGCAAAAGCCAGAGAGATTTGCGCTTCTGCCGGTATTGCCGAGGAAAAACGGGTCAATGAGCTTTCCGATTCGGAAGTCATTCAAATCCGCGAGGCCATTGACCGGGATTATCTGGTTGAGGGGGAATTGCGCCGCGAAACCGCCATGAACATCAAGAGACTGATGGATCTGGG
>CAZIVB010000069.1:0-11474 GCA_964542565.1 uncultured Hyphomicrobiales bacterium
TAAACGTGATCGACTCTAGCGGAGATTTGGCGTCTGCAATCTGGAATAGCGGTATAATTGCCTGACTTCATCGATGCGGACATGGTTGTGGCAGGTTGTGATATTGATTTGTTTCAAAACCTGAAAAGCACGGGACAGGCTCTCGCGCGTCACACCGAATTTATTCGCCAAAAGGGTTTTTTCATAGGGCAGGAAAACAATTTCCGGGCCTGATGATCTTGAGCAGCGGCTGAGCAGGAAATGGGCCAGTTTGCGCGATAGAACCATTGATTTCATGCGCAAAATCTCATCCTCCATATCCAGTATCTGATGCGCAAAACCGTGCAGAACGGACAAGGCTAGTTCCACATTTTCAGCCATGCATTTGAACAGATACGGTTTGTCAATTCGCAGCAGGCATGTCTGCCCGGTTGTTTCGGCGTAATCTGTTTCATTGTTTGTTGCCGGAGCAGAAAGGTTGAACAGGACCGGTTCGTTTTCAGATATGATATGAACCACCGCCTCATTGCCGTCCGGCGACAGACGGTAAATTTTGACATGACCGCTCAACACCATGTCAAAGCTTCTGATCCGGTCTCCGGGATGAAACAGGATTGTTCCGCGAGGAAGCACGGCCACGCTGGAATGGATCAGAATCCTGTCAATATCCGCCCTGGAAAGGGCTGAAAACATCGGCAGCGAGTAAATATATTCAAGATCATCAGCAGCCTTGATTGAACGGGCGCTTTTTGCCGGGACCTGACATCTTGATTTTTGCTTAATCATTGTAAAAACTCAATATGGCAACGGCCACACCGCCTGGTGCAGGCCTTTGTTTCAGGTTCCGGGGCGGGCTTATCCGGCACCTTTCCGCTCCCCTTTCCCGCCACCCACAGCTTAACAATGACATGGGTGGCCGGGGGGGAAATATCGAGGTTTTATTTTGCAATGACACCTGCTCTGGCATTTTATGCTCCCATCCCCCCTCAGCGGAAGCTGAAAGGAATGGCAAATCGAAGTTGTCTGGCGCTCATGCCGGCGGGCGGGCGCGGAAACGGCGCCGCCTTGCGCACGGCGGCAAGCGCCGCCCGGTCGAGTTTGGCGTTGCCGCAGGAACGGACGATGCGGGCACGGCGCAAGGAACCGGATGATGCGAGCGAAAACGAAATCACGGTTCGCCCCTTGCTGGCGCCGCCGCGCGGCCGGTAGCGGGCAATGCGGGCGCGCACGAGCGAGCCATAGCTCCGGACCCGGCGCAGCGAAAGACGCGCGCCTGTTGAAGTGGCCCGCGGGCCGCGCATAGCAGCCCTGGTTGCCCCGCGCACCAGCCGCCCCGGCGCATTAACCTTGGCCAGATAACCCTTGCGCTTTTTCCTGCCCGTTTTTTTCTTTTTTGGGCGCTGAAGTCTCTTTTTCTGGCGCTTTGGCTTTACAACCGGTTTGGCAACAGGCTTCGGCTTGATCTCCGGCACCAGCACAGGTTCAGGCTCTGGTTTGACTTTTGGCTCCGGCACGGGCGCAGGCTCCGGCTTGACCTCCGGCTCCGGCGCGGGCTCAGCTTCGGGCTTGATCTCTGGCTCCGGCACGGGTTCAGATTCCGGCTTGATCTCCAGTTCCGGCGCGGGCTCGGGCTTGACCTTCGGCTCCGGCGCGGGCTCAGCTTCGGGCTTGATCTCCTCTTCTTCGGGTTGATGCAGGGCTTTGGCGGCTTTGGTCATTTTGACCAGAGGCGGCGGTTCCATGGCCTGTTGCGGGTCCGGCTCGCCTTCGATATCGCCCTGAATCTTTTCCTCGATAATGGTCGTAACCGCAAGATTCATGCTGATGGAGGCGACCTCGCTTTCAATCGCGCCCACCTGTCTTGAAGAGTTCAGCAGGGCAAATATGGCAAACGCGTGCAATCCCATCGCCAGCAGGAAAATCAGGCTTTCACTCAGCAAAACGAATATTTTGCGGGAAAAATCCTTCATCGCTGCTCCTTGCGCACGGCGACAAGCCGGACATGATTGATGCCGGCTTGCGACAACGCCTTGAGCAGGGGCAAAATGACGTTCACCCTTGTGGCGCGGTCCGCCCGCAGGCGCACTTCCACCGGCGCGTTGGCGCTCTGCTGTTTCAGCATTGCGACAATCGCGGCGCGGTCCATTTTCTCGCCGCCAAGCGCCATGACGCCGTCACGGTCCACCAGTACTACCGGCCCATCGCCGGACAACGCAGCGTCAGAGGCCGCTTCGGGCGGCTCGATTGTCAGTAAATCGGCGGCGCGGAATGTTCCGGCGATCATGAAAAAGGTCAGCAGCAAAAAAACGATATTGATCATCGGGATCAGGCGGTCATTGCGGTCGGGCTCGCGCTCGGGGGCCAGAAAATCACCGCTGGCGGAAGGGTTAAGCGGGTTCATTATTCGCCATCCTTTCCGATAGCGGCCGCTGGCTGATCAGGTGTTGCACGCCCCGGCCTCATCACGATACGAACCACAAATCCGGGCAGGGATTTGAGCGCATTCATAGTGTCGATGAGAAGCTGTACCGAAACCTCGCCTTCCGGATCAACCAGCAGCAGCGGTTTTTGCGCTGCATCTTGTTTTCCCAGTGGCTGGTGATGGGCAAGAATGCCGGTAAATTTTTCAAGCCCGCCAATGTCCTTGCCGTCAAGCTCAAAGCCGCCATCGGCGCGCAGGCGCAAATGCAGTTTTTCAAGCCTCTTCCCCGGCAGCGGCGATAGCGGCGGGGTTGCCGTTTTAATCGGCGTTTTGCGCATGGTGATATCCACCGGCGTGAAGCGGTCGAACTGGGTCACCAGCATGAAAAAAATCAACAGAATGAAGGTAAAATCAATCAGCGGCGCCATGGAAAGGGTTGAACGCCGGCGCTTGCCCTCAATCACAAAGCTTGCCGGTTTGCGTATTTTTGCGCTGTTTTTCGCCATGGCCTTGCCCTATCCCTGCCCGGCGTAAACCCGCGCCAGAAAACGCGAGATGGTGACAGAAGCAAACTGGCGCAGCTTGTCAAGCCGGTTTTCCGTCATGTTGAAGGTGACAATGGCGGGGATCGCCACCACCAGCCCCAGAGCCGTGGTCAGCAGGGCCTCCCATATGCCGCCCGCAAGCACCGCCGGGTCGGCTTTTGAGCCGGCATCCTGCAGCGCCTGAAAGGCGGCGATCATGCCGATGATCGTCCCCAGCAGCCCGAGCAGCGGCGCGATCAGGCCAATAAGCTCCAGCAGGCGGTCATGGCGCGAAAGCCGCATCATTTCCGCCGAGGCGACGGCATGGATTTCCGCCTCGACCGCCTCGCGCGCCTCGCCTGCGGCAATCCGGCTTGCCCCGGCCCTGAGCATGCGCGCCACCGGGTGTTTGTTTTTTCCCAAAGCCTCCAGCGCCGCATCAACCCCGCCGCGTTCCAGCGCGGCAAGGGCGGCTTTTACATAGCGCTCGTTGCCAAGCCGGGCGAAAAGAAAGGTAAAAATCTTGATCAGGATCAGCGTCACTGAAAGCACCGAAAGCGCCACCAGCACCGCGCCGACAGGGCCGACATAATTGTAAATCTTGATAAGCATTTCCAGGGTCATGACGAAGTGTTCCTCATCGGATCAGGACAGGATCAGCCGCAAACCGAACAGGGCCAGAATGAGCCCGCTCAGTTTTTGCAGCCAGTGCGAATATTTTGGAATTTGGGCGCGGATGCGGGTCGCCAGCCAGCCGGCGGCGCCGCCCAGATAATAAAGCGGCGAGGCCGCCGCCCCGATGCCAAACAACAGCCCCAGCACCGCCCCTTGCGCAATCGAGCCGCGCGAGGCCGCCAGCATTAAAATAGCGCTTAGCGGCAGGCAGGGCATGAGCGATGTCGCCATGCCCAGCCCCACCATATGGGCGGTGCGCCGCCAGCCCGGACCATGGGAAGGCCGCCTTGGGCGCTCGCATCCCTTGCGCTTCCTGAACATAACAAGGAGCCCGATGGCAATGACCGTTGACCCGGCGAAGGGGAGAAACACGCCGGTATCGAGCCAGCCCAGCAATAGCGATCCCATTGCGCCCGCCGCCGCCCCCAAAGCCGCATAGGCCACGATCCGCGCCATGATGAATATGGCGGTGAGATTAAAGGCCGGCATGAAACCGCCGCCGCCCCCCGCCGCGGCAAACAGATAAGGCGTCAGCATCGGCAGGCAGGAAAAACTGCACAAGGTGAGGCCGTAAAAAACCCCCATGGCCAGAACCCCGATATATTCGGAGTTGAACGCTGCCAGCAAGGCGAGCTGCTGTTCTATTGCGGGCAGGTTGGACATGCTTGCAATGCTCCGAAATCGCGTTTTGCCAGCTTTCTGGGCTCGACAATGATCTTGCCGGTCAGATACTCATCGCGCGCGATCAGCGCCGCGCCAACGGCGGTTGTCACCTGCGGCACCGCGGGCGGCACGTAAAGCTCGGCCGCCATTTCATCCTCAACCGCTTTGACCAGCCCCCTGTTGAGGGCCGGTCCGCCGTCGAAGAACACCTCTTCGACAATGCCCACCCGCCGCGCCATGCGCGCCAGCCGCTTGGCAATGGCGTAATGCGCCCCGGCGATGATTTCCGAATGCTTCTTGCCGCGCGCCAGCAGGGAGATAATTTCAGACTCGGCAAACACCGTGCAGGTGGAATTGATGCGGATCGGCACATCGGCCTGAAGCGCCACATCGCCGATATCGGCAAGGTTGAGCTCAAGAATGCGCGACAGGGTTTCTAAAAAGCGCCCGGTTCCGGCGGCGCATTTGTCATTCATGGAAAAGTTCTTGGTCACCCCCTGCTCATCCAGTGCGATAACTTTTGAATCCTGGCCGCCGATATTGACAATCGTGCGCACCTGCACCCCCGCCTTGCGGCCATACCACACCGCGCCTTTCACATTGGCGGTGATTTCCGAAATGGTCGAGGTGGCAAAGCTCACCAGACGGCGGCCATAGCCGGTGGTGGTCACGCCGTCAAGATCGGCAAGGGTAAGCCCAAGCTCATCCAGAAGCTGGTTGAGAATCCCCACCGAGGTTGCTTCGATATGAACCCCGGTGGTGGTGACCTCGTGGCCGAGAATATCATCCTCGGTCACGATCGCCACCTTGGTGGTGGCCGAGCCGATATCGATGCCTGCAAAATATGTCATTCCGTCTGATCCTTTGTTTTTCTTAGCGTCTGCCGCTCAGGGTTTCCTGAAAAGCCTCGATGCGGGTGCGCAATTGCTCCACATCCTCGGGGCTGTAATCGGTCTCGATCTTGAGCATCGGCACGCCCTTTTCCTGCAACAGGGTTTCGATTGTCTTGAGTTCAATATCAAAGGGATGGCAGCCCTTCAGCACATGGTAGATCACCCCTTCAATCTGATAATCATCCACCAGCCGGGCAATGCGGTCGCGCCGCTCCACGGTGTTGGAAAAGGTCGGGCAGGCGCAGGGCAGCACATAGCGATCAGCGATCGCATGCAGCATATCGCCCATGGTGCCCTCATCAATACTGACCATGTCGGAGAGATAGCGCTGCGAGGTGCAAAACTCATCCGCCACGATAATGCCGCCGAGATCCTCGATGATGAACGGCACTTTCCAGTTGGGGAACACCATGGGCGAACCGGTGAGCATGATACGGGTGGCGCGCGGCGGCGCGACATGGAGCCCCTGCGCGATGCGCATTTCAAGCTCGTCATTGAGCTTTGCCAGAGCTCTCGTCCAGGGTTCGGCTTCGTCGTAAAAGTAAACGTTCAGGACCTCCAGCGCATCGCGCCCCAGAACCACGGCCGGGCTGTGCTTGCGCAATTCCTGAAAGCGGTGCACCTCGCGCTGGGCGCGCTGGATCATCCCGATGGCTTCGCGCAGCTGCTTGCGGCGGATGCGTTTGCCGGTGATTTTCTCCACCCTGGCCTGAAAGCGTTTGACCTCGTCAAGCCAGTAGGCCCGCGCCCGCTCCGCCTCCTTGACGCGGGGCACATCGAGCATATGCACATCGTCAAAGGGCTCCAGCATCTCGCCCATTTTAAGCTTCCAGTGGCAACTGGCCGGGAGCGCCACCATGTCGCATTGCTGGTAAAACTCCAGAATCGGCATCGAGGCAAAGCCCATTTCCGATTTCACCATCGGGCAGGCGACATCGGGCAGATAATCCTCGCCCAGTTCAGCTGAATCATGCGCCCCGGCGCAAAGCCGCACCGGATAACCGCCAGCGGCGTAGATGATCTCTTCGGGCACAAAGACGCAATAGGTGCCGATCACCTTTTGCCCCTCGCGCGCCTTGATCACCCCCTTGCCCTCATGCATGAATTTGGCGAGGATATTGTCGAAATAGGCCATGGCTTCGGGCCGGGTTTCGTCCTCCTCCATTTTCTCGAAAATCTCGCGCACCGACATGGAAAGATGCAGCCGCACCTTGTTGATGATGCGCTCCTTGCGGGTCAGTTTTCTTTCGCCCCCGGCAAGAGGCGGTATGGACGAATTCGGTGGCTTGTTCATCGGGTTTTCTTCTTTCCCTTGATCGGGGCCGGTTTGGTTTTCGGCAGGGCGGATTGCTGGCGTTTTAAAAACGCCTGCGCATCGGCCTTCATGAAGGAAAACCCGGCAAATTTGGCCTCCAGCGCCTGATTTTCCGGGCAGGCTTCAACGCAGCGCAGACACAAGATGCAATCCTGCGTCACCAGTTTCTTGATATTTTTCTCTTCCTCGATTTCGCGGATTTCCATCGGGCAGGCGCGGAAGCAATTGCCGCACCTCGTGCACAGATCGCCCTGTTTCCCGAGCGAGAACAGCCCCACCTTGTCAAACAGCGAAAGCAGTGCCAGCATCGGGCAATAGGAGCATAAAAAGCGCCGTTTCACGAAGGCGGTGGTGAACATCAGCCCAGCCAGAATGATCGCCGCGCCGGTGAGCAGCATGGTGGGGATGGAGGTAAAATCGATCATGAACTCGCTGACATCGCCCTGAAACAGCGGCAGGATGGGCCGCGCCGGGCACATCTGGCAAAACGGCGCCGTCCAGTCGCGCGAGATCAACCCGTTGCCGATCCCCAGCGGGATGAGAATCAGCAGCGCCAGCAGGATATATTTCACCGATTTGTAGCGCTTGTGGGCAAGCCACGAAAAGCGCGACAGATCAATCGAGAGCCATGTGCGCAGTTTGGTCAGCAAATCCTGCAACAGGCCGAAGGGGCAGATCCAGCCGCACCAGGCCTTGTTGATCACCACCGCCCAGAGGGCAAAAATGCCGATGGCTTTGAGCAGGCGGATCCCCTGCTCGCCCATGAACTGCGGCAAGGGGCGCGACAGCATGTGCTGAAAGCCGACCAGAAAACAGCCGCCGCCGTTATCGGGCACATACGCACAGGCAAAAGTCGGCAGGCGGTTGCCCAGATCAATGGCGAACAACCCGCCATAAATCAGCAGGATGAAGGCGATCGACTGCACAATGAGGCGAAGACGCTGAACATTCATCGTTACGCCCCTTTCCTGCTTTTTGCCGCCCGTCTGCGGCGGCGGATCGCGATCGCGGCGCCGGCCGCAATGAGGGTGAATGCAGCAATGACAAAAGCGGTGCTTTTGCTTTCCCATTCAAGCTGGGAGGGGCGAACCCGCAAGCTCATGGTCGCCAGATACCGGGTGCCGGCATATGGCTTGCCGTCCACTTCCCCGGCATAGGCCACCTCGTGACGGGCGGCGACGAGGTATTTTTCGGCCCGCCTGCGGGTTTGCCAGCCGCCGGCGGTTTCGTTTTCCCTGATGAGGAAAAATGAAACTTTGCCGTTTTCATCGGTTGTTTTGGCGTTGCGCCAGCCTTTTTGCGTCACCATGACAACGCAGGCCCCTTTGACCGGCCTGCCATGCAGGGAAATTCTGAAAACCGCGCGCTGACCGGTTTGGGTCGAGTAGCGCTGCCGGTCATCGGCATAGATGCGGGTTAGGTCAAATTCGGGGGCTCCCTCCCAGTAGCCATCGCCGTTCAGAACCGGGCGGGGTTTTTTACCGGCCTTATCGCCGTGGGAGTAAAAACTGTAAAAGGTAAAATGCTTGCGCCGCATATTGGCGCGCACACCGGCGTCAAGATAGGCGAACACCTTGTGCAGACCCCATTGCGGCGCGGGAAAACTCATCTTGCCCGGCGTTTTGGTGTCGATGTGATGGATGGCGCTATCGGGCGTCTCCAGCCAGAAAACGGCATCGGCCGGAGCATTGTCACTGGCGTGAGGATCAGGGCGCATGGCCATGCGGTTGCCCCGGCTCCTGCGCCATGAGGTCTTGCTCCGGCCATCCGCTGCAACTGGAGACCGGCCAGCGGATATTGTGGTGTTTCCCTCTTGCCCCATCCCCATGCCCGAACCGCGCATCATGTCCATGGCGGATGGACGCGGCGGGAAATCATCATACCGGATATGCAAAACGCGCATATTTCGGCCCATATCCATACGCCGGCTGTAATCCAGCCAGAAATAATCACGGATCATGGGGGAGCAGCTTTTGGCGCGCGTGGCCATGCTCCCATGTTCCATCTTCATGCCTGAAGGGTTCATGAGGGTTTTTTCATGTGCCATCGGCGCCGCGGTTCCGGCCGCTGCCGCCGGATGAGCTGTTGCAAGACCGGCGGGGCCCAGGCAGAGAGTAAATGCGAAAATGCGTTTCATACAACTCCTCCAAAGAAGCGGATTGTGCGGAAAAAACCAGCCGCAGATGGCGGCAACAGAGGGACCGGATTGTTAAATCCCCGCTGCCAGCGCCGGTTGCGGCCGGTTGCTCTTGTCACCCTTAAAACCGAACCTTGCCGCCAAGTGAGAATGTCCGCGCCTCGCCGGAGGTGTAGTTCCGGCTCCGGCTTCGTGAGCTGTAAGATACTCGCGAGGGGTATTTGACATTGGTCAGATTGCTGACCTTGCCCCAGATGGAGACGCCCGATTCATGCTCATAACCGAGCCTGAGATGGAACAGGTCGGGGCGTTTGTATTTGCCCAGGGGATCGGCATTGTCGGTGCTGGTGTAATAGGCCGAGATATGATCCCATTCCAGTTCCGCCTCGAGCCCTTTAAGGGGCATGAGCGTCATGCGGGCATTGAGATGATGCAGCGGCGAGGAGCTGAGCGTATTGCCGCTATAATCAATTCCCTGATCAACAAATCTGGTATATTTGTTGTCGGCAAGAGTATGGGAGACATCAAAACGCACGAATTTGACGGGTTTCAGATGCAAGGTGCTTTCCACACCGCGCCCTCTTACCTTGCCGGCATTGACATATTTCCTGTCGGCAAGCGTGCCCGTCAGCCCGGTATCGATACCGACGACGGCGTCGCGGATATCGGTTTGATAGATGGAGACATCATAGCCGAATATGCCGCCGAATGATGCGCCGCGCAGGCCCATCTCAAAGGTTCTGGAGGTCTCGGGTTTCAGGTCGGGGTTGGAATTATAACCGCTGGCCCGGCCCCGGCGCAGGGTTGCGGTACTGGTGAACAGCCGCGAGCGGCTCGGGACCATGAAGCCCTCGCCATAGCCGAACCACAGATTGTTGTTCTCGTTGAGGGTAAAATTCACACCGGCTTTTTTACTGAAATGCTTGTATTCGGATTTTATCTTGCCCCGGGTTCCGAACAGATCCGTGCCGCTGTATCCGACATAGTCAAAACGTCCGCCCAGGGTAAAGCGCATCCGTTCAAGAGGGGAGAACTGGAGCTGGGCAAAGGGCGAGCCAACCCTGGCAATCATATCCCAGTGACTGGCGATACCGGTGGCGGGCGTTACGCCGTTATAGGTCTTTTCATTCACGTCACTATGGGTAAGATCGGTGCCGACAATCAGTTTTGAACGGAAAAGATCAAAATTCCTTTCATATTTCATACTGAAATTATGATCGAGAAAGACATTGTCGGCCAGGACGGGTCTGTAGGACGCCATCCCCTTTTCCCATGATTTTCGCAGCGAATAGGAAATCTCGGTCTTCGATTTTTCGCTAAAGTCATGGCTAAAAGTGCCCGATAAGGTTGCATATTGCTTGTCGCTGAACGTGTCGGGATCATGAGCCTGACGCCAGTTTGCCGCATATTCGGCCGCGGTCAGGGACCCCGGTGTTTCCTTGTAGCTGTCAAGATACTCGGCCCGCACGGTCAGGTCGGAAGAGGGCGATATGTCCCAGAGGATTTTGCCGCTCACCGATTTGTCCTTTTGCCCGGTGCGGTCCTGCCAGCCGTTGATGTCAAGAATATTGGCGTCAAAATGATAGCCGAGGGCGCCCACCGTTCCGCCCGCCGAGGCCCCGGCGCGTTTGCGGCCCCATGAGCCGCCTTCGGCCCAGAGCCGGTATTCAGGTTCTCTGGGCGGTTTTTTGGTGATGATATTGATAACGCCGCCGGTGGCGTGAGAGCCGTAAAGCGCCGAGGCCGGGCCCCTTATGATCTCAACCTGCTCAATGTCCCACGGATTGACCTCGTTCAGCGAACTGGTGAAACCCTTGCCAAACGGGCGCATATTCATCCCGTCGCGCAGATTGACGGTGATATTCTTGTCGCCGAAAGGAAACCGCAAATTCCGCACCATGGAGACGCCGGGAATGCGCGGCAGCAGTTCTTTCAGCCCGTCAACGAATTTAACCTTTTCAATCTCTTTGCGCTCGATGACCGAAACCGAACTGGTGGCCTCCTTGAGCTTTTCCTCGCTGCGTGAAGTCGTAACGACAATCGTATCCAGAATGGTGATATTATCGTCCCATTCCGCCATTGCCGGAGTTGATGTCAAACCCCCCGCCAGCGCGCAGGTCACCGCAGCGGTGGTTGCAAGCAGATATCTCTTCATGGATTCGCCCCATAGCCTGTTAACATACTGATGATTATGGTAAATTTAACGGTGGAGTGTCGGCCTTGCCGCTCTCTCGTCCCGGCGGGCGCATCGTGCAAAATGACAGTGCATGACGCGAACCGGCTGCCTTGCGCCAGGACCGGAATTCACACGGAATCCTCAGCTGGCCGGCACGTCAGGGGCAGACAATCGGGTAAGAGATTTCAGGCCGAAATCGCCGGGGGGGCGCGGATCGCTGATTTGTGGATGACAACGAGATAGGGCGCGGTGAAATTTGCGCGCGGCAGAAGCTGTTCCCTGGCGAGGAATAAATGCGGCGCCGCCGAAACATCGGCAACCGGAATGGCCACGGTCAGGCTTACAACCGAACAGACGGGACATTTTTCCGGTGTCGTTTCGTCAATCGGCGGCTCTTCGCCGGTGGTGAGCTTAATGATCTTAAGCCCCCAGGCGGTACAGATGACCAGAGAATCAAACGGAGAATCACTGTCGCGACCAAGGTCGCGATCAAGCGGGATCGCCTGGGCCAGAGGCACAAGCGCCTGAAACACAATCGCGAATACAGCCAGCGCGATGGTCCAGTTTTTTATATGCCCCCGAAACGCTCTCATCGTTTTTTCACGTTTTGCAAAAGCCGGATCAGGCGCGCTAAAACGCCGCTCAGTTCCAACCCGTGACTCCAAAACCCCCTTGAAACAGCACTAACTC
>CAZIVB010000070.1:0-1559 GCA_964542565.1 uncultured Hyphomicrobiales bacterium
AGCCGCCGCCCGCAGCCACGGTGTTGATCATCATCATCGGGGCGCGCATGCGCACCCCGGCCACCCGGGTTTCAAAGGCGCGCTCATATTCACCGGCGAAATGGCACACATCGGTCGAGGTGCCGCCCATGTCAAAGCCGATGATTTTATCGAGCCCGGCGATGCGTGCGGTTTCCACCGCGCCGACGACGCCGCCCGCCGGGCCGGACAATATGGCGTCCTTGCCCTGAAACAGATGCGCTGCGGTAAGCCCGCCGGAGGATTGCATGAACATCAGGCTCTCTTTATCCCCGAGCTCGGAGGCGACCTGCTCGACATAACGGCGCAGGATGGGGGAGAGATAGGCGTCCACCACCGCCGTGTCGCCGCGCCCGACCAGCTTCATCAGCGGACTGGCCTCATGGCTGAGGGAGATTTGCGTAAAGCCGATATCGGCGGCAATTTTCGCCGCGGCGTTTTCATGGCTGTGATAGCGGTAGCCATGCATGAAGACGATGGCGCAGGCGCGAATGCCGGTTTTATAGGCCTTTTCCAGCCCATCTCGCAGCGCCGCCTCATCCAGCGGGCGCTCCACCGCGCCATTGGCAAGGATACGCTCATCCGCCTCGATCACCTGCTCGTATAAAATGCTGGGTTTTTTGATGTTGAGATCAAAGATGTGCGGGCGGGCCTGATAGCCGATTTCCAGCGCATCGCCGAAACCTTTGGTGATGACCAGAAGGGTGCGGTCGCCGCCGCGCTCAAGCAGCGCGTTGGTGGCTACCGTGGTGCCCATTTTTACGCAGTCGATGACCCCGCCCGGGATCGGCTCTGTTTTGCCCAGACCAAGCGCGTCCCTGATACCCTGAATGGCGGCGTCCTTGTAGTGTTCCGGGTTTTGCGACAGCAGCTTTGCCGCAGTAATCACCCCGTCCGGGGCGCGGGAGACGACATCGGTGAAGGTGCCGCCGCGGTCAATCCAGAATTGCCATTTTGCTTTGGGGTCTTGATCGGGCATGTGAAGCATCCGTGACTTGGGTTATAGTTCAAAAAACATTTTCTCGATAAAACGTCAATAAAATATTGACATCAATTAAGGCTCTGTTAACAATGTTATTCGAGGGCCAGAACGCCCTTGTGCCTAACAGGGCGCGCCAGATTCATTCTATAAGGGAGGTTTTTACATGAGCAAATTTGCAACAGTGGCTTTGGCCGGTGCATTCTCGGTGGGGCTGGGGGCTGGCGCCTTCGCCGCGACGACATGGGATATGCCGACGCCTTATCCGGACAAGACGTTTCACACAGTGAATATCATTCAGTTTGCGAAAGATGTTGAGGCCGATACGGGCGGCAAGCTCAAGATTAAAGTGCATTCGGCCGGGTCCCTCTTCAAACACAAGGAGATCAAGGGCGCGGTGCGCAGCGGCCAGGTGCCGGTGGGCGAGTTTTTCATGGGGCTTCTGGCCAATGAAAACCCGGCTTTTGGCATTGATACCCAGCCGTTTCTCGCCACCACCTACAAGGATGCGGAAAAGCTGTGGAAAGCGCAGCGTCCGGTGGTTGAAAAGCTGTTTGACAAA
>CAZIVB010000070.1:1569-11387 GCA_964542565.1 uncultured Hyphomicrobiales bacterium
AACAGGGGCTGATGGTGCTGTTTTCGGTGCCGTGGCCGGGCCAGAGCCTTTACACCAAAAAACCGATCAATCAGGTCTCCGATCTCAAGGGGCTGAAATTCCGCACCTATAACCCGACGCTGGACAAGTTCGCCAGGCTGGTGGGCGCGGCCCCGACCCAGGTGCAGGTGCCCGATATCCCGCAGGCCTTTGCCACGGGGAGGGTTGAAGCCATGATCACCTCGCCTTCAACCGGCGCCAACTCCAAGGCGTGGGACTTTGTCTCCGTGTACACCAATATTCAGGCCTGGATGCCCAAGAATGTGGTGGTGATGAACAAAAAAGCATTCCGCAAACTGGATGAAAGCACCAAGGCGGCTGTGCTGAGCGCCGCCAAAGCAGCAGAGATTCGCGGCTGGGATATGAGCCGCAAGGAAACGGCAACCAAAACCGCCATTCTGGCCAAGAACGGCATGAAGATCGTCACCCCGAGCGAGGATCTGATGAAGGGCCTCAAAGCCATCGGCGCGACCATGCTTGAGGACTGGAAAAAGGCCGCCGGGGCGGAAGGCAAGACCATTCTGGACGCCTATTACGCCAAATAGGGTTTTTATTTGCGGGGAGGGGGAATTTCCCTCCCCGTGAAACGCGGTATCTTTTTCATCATCATTCCGGTGGAAGCCGGAATCCGCTACGCGGCCACAAATCCGTTGTAAGATTGGACTGGATTCCGGCTTTCGCCGGAATGACGGCGGGGGCTGTTATTTCAAACGGGCAATAACATGCGAAAAGCACTGGACAGACTTTATCTCGCAAGCGGCTGGTTGGGGGCCATATTTATCGCCCTTATCTGCGCGCTGGTTTTTGCCCAGGTGCTGCTCAACCTGGTGGACCGGCTTTCCTCCCTTTTGACCGGTTCGGCGATCGGGCTTTCCATTCCCTCCTACAGCGATTTTACCGGCTTTTTTCTTGCCGCCGCCTCGTTTCTTGCCCTGGCCTATACCCTGCGCGAGGGTGGGCATATCCGGGTGTCGCTGGTGATCCAGAATCTCGCCCCGCGGGCGCGGCACGCGATTGAAATCTGGTGCGTGAGCGTGGCTCTGGCGGCATCGTCCTATTTTGCCTGGTATATGGCGCTGCTGGTGGGCGAGTCTTTTACCTATAACGATCTTTCACCCGGCATTATCGCGGTGCCGATCTGGATCCCGCAATCTGCCGTTCTGGCCGGTTTGCTGGTGCTGTCCATTGCGCTGCTGGATGAGCTTGTCATGCTTTTTAGCCGGCGCAAACCCAGCTATGACGGCAAGGGGGAAAACCTGCTTGAGGGCGAAAAACCGGTTCTGGGGCAGGGGGACGGCAAATGAACGAGATCGGCCTGACGGTTTTCCTGCTCGTCATTTTGTTTGCGCTGCTGGGTTCCGGGGTCTGGGTGGCATTCTCGCTGATGATGGTGGGCATGATCGGCATGTACATCTTCACCGATGCGCCGCTGGGGCAGGTTCTGGCCACCACCGTCTGGGGGGCGAGCAATTCCTGGGCGCTGGCGGCGCTGCCGCTGTTTATCTGGATGGGCGAGATTTTGTTCCGCTCGCGCCTGTCCGAGGATATGTTCACCGGGCTTTCGCCGTGGATGAACCGGCTGCCGGGGCGGCTGTTGCATGTCAATATTTTCGGCTGCGGGATTTTCGCCGCCGTTTCGGGCTCATCCGCCGCCACGGCGGCGACGATCGGCAAGATGTCGATCCCGGAGCTGTCCAAACGCGGCTATCCGGAAAAGATGATTTTGGGCACTCTGGCCGGGTCCGCCACTTTGGGGCTGCTTATCCCGCCCTCCATCATCCTGATTGTTTACGGCGTTGCCACCGAGCAATCCATAGCGCGGCTGTTCATCGCCGGGGTTCTGCCGGGGATTTTGCTGGTATTCATGTTTGTCGGCTATGTGGTTTTGTGGTCGATGTTCAACGCCAAGCGCATTCCGGCCGGTGACGCCGGGGTGCCTTTGGGCGAAAAGCTGCGCCGCTCGCGCCGCCTCGTGCCGGTGATCGGCCTTATCGCCGGGGTGATCGGCTCGATTTATGCCGGGATTGCCTCGCCCACGGACGCCGCCGCCGTCGGGGTGGTGCTGGCGCTCATCCTTTCCTGGTCAACCGGCTCGCTCAACAAACGGACCTTTCTCGATGGTCTGATGGGGGCGACCAAAACCTCGGCCATGATTGCCTTTATTCTGGCCGGGGCGGCGTTTTTGACCGTGTCCATGGGCTTTACCGGCATTCCCAAAATGCTCGCCGCGTGGATCGGGGCGCTGCATCTGTCGCAATATGCGCTGCTGGGCGCGCTTACGGTGTTTTTCATCGTTCTGGGCTGTTTTCTCGACGGTATATCAGTGGTGGTGCTCACCACATCGGTCATTCTGCCCATGGTGGAGCAGGCCGGGATCGACCCGCTGTGGTTCGGTATTTTTGTCGTCATCGTGGTGGAGATGGCGCAGATCACGCCGCCGGTGGGCTTTAACCTGTTTGTCATTCAGGGGCTGACCGGGCGCAATATCCTGCAGGTGGCCGCCGCCGCATTGCCGTTCTTTATCCTGCTGATGGCGGCGCTGGTAATTATCGTTTTTGTGCCCGAAATCGTCACCGTTTTGCCCGATATGATGGGGAGGTGAGGCCATGGCGGAAACTGAAAAATCTGAACGGGTCGGCCCGATTGTCTCCTCGGCGCATCTGGCGGTGGAGGGCTCGGAGGAGTTGAGCGAGTTTGAATTCGGGCTGATTATCGCCAATAACGCCTTTGAACGCTGGATCGTGCGCTGCATGGCGGCGGCCGGCGTGCCCGATGTGAGCGCGCTGGATGTTCTGGTGCTGCACTCGATCAATCACCGCGGCCGGGCCAAGAAAATGGCCGATATCTGCTTTGTGCTCAATGTCGAGGACAGCCATACGGTGGTTTATGCGCTTAAAAAGCTGGAAAAACTCGGGCTGGTGCGCGGCGAGCGGCGCGGCAAGGAGAAGTTTTTTCTCAGCACGGCAAAGGGACGCGGGGCGTGCGAGCGCTACAGCAAAATCCGCCAGAAATGCCTGCTGCGCTCCATGACGGCGCTGGGCGGCCAGCACCCGGAAACCGGCAAGGCGGCAAACCTGCTGCGCATGATCTCGGGTCTCTACGACCAGGCGGCCCGGGCGGCGGCGTCACTATAGTCGGGATGCGTCATAGTCGAGATGCGTCATTCCGGTCCCTTTATTTCGTCATTCCGGCGAAAGCCGGAATGACGGGGTTAAGGAAAACTCGCTCTCGCCAAACTTGTTGGAATCAAATAAAGTTACGTTCATGAGTATCTGGGGAAAACTGGCGGGGGCTGCGGCGGGGTTTGCGATTGGCGGGCCGATTGGCGGTTTGCTGGGCGCCATGGCGGGGCATTACGCCATTGACAAGGCGGCGAAACCGGGCCGGGGACCGAAGCTGGAAGATCACTCGCGGCCGGAAAAACAGATTGCCTTTACCATCGGCGTGATTGCGCTCGGGGCCAAGATGGCCAAGGCGGACGGCCATGTCTCCCGCGCCGAGGTCAATGCGTTCAAGGAAGTTTTCCAGATTCCGCCGCATGAGGTGAAGAATGTCTCGCGGGTGTTTAATCTGGCCAAGAAGGATATCGCCGGTTATGACGCCTATGCGCGCCAGCTTGCCGATCTGTTCGGGCCCGGATCGCCGGTGCTGGAAGATGTCATGGACGGGCTGTTTCATATCGCCATGGCCGATAATGTGCTGCATCCGGGCGAAGAGCGGTTTCTTGAATCGGTGGCGTCTATTTTTGGCTTCGGCAGCGCCGAGTTTGGCCGTATCCGCGAGCGCTATCTGCCGCCCGAGGAAGAGGACCCTTATGTGATTTTGGGGGTAAGCCGTGATGATTCAGATGCGCAGATCAAAAAGGCCTATCACCGGCTGGTGAAGGAAAATCATCCGGACAAGCATATCGCGGCGGGCATGCCGGAAGAGTTTATTGAACTGGCGAATGCAAAGCTTTCGGCCATCAACACCGCCTATGACCGGATCGAAAAAGAACGCGGGATGTGACGGGAGCGGCCCGGGGTGATATAGCGAGCCATGACGCCTGATACTTCCCTTGATGTGGATATCTGTCCTTCGCCCAATCACGGCGAAAGAGATCAGCGTCTGGATATTGATCTTTTATTGCTGCACTATACCGGCATGCCCGAGGCGGACGGGGCGCTTGACTGGCTGTGCCGGGAAGAAAGCCAGGTCAGCGCGCATTATTTTATCTTTGAGGACGGGCGCATCGTGCAGATGGTGCCCGAGGCGCGCCGCGCCTGGCATGCGGGGGCTGCATACTGGGCCGGGGAGCGCGATATCAATGGCTGCTCGATCGGCATCGAGATCGCCAATGGCGGGCCGGACAGCGCCAGGCCCGAATTTGCGCCGCCGCAGATGGAGGCGGTGATCGCGCTTTGCCGCGATATTGTGGCGCGCCGCCATATCGCGCCGCGCCGGGTGCTGGGCCATAGCGATGTGGCGCCGGGGCGCAAGAGTGATCCGGGGCGCTATTTCGACTGGCGGAGGCTGAGCGCGGCCGGGGCCGGGCTGATGGTGGAGCCCGCGCCGGTTGTTTCAGGCCCCGTGCTTGCCCCGGGTGATCGCGGCGCCGGGGTGAGTGAATTGCAGGCCGGTTTGCGGCGCTATGGCTATGGCCTTGAGGCGAGCGGGGTTTACTGCGAGGCCACCTTTCATGTGGTGCAGGCTTTCCAGCGCCATTTCCGCGCGGCGCGAATTGACGGCATTGCCGATATCTCGACACAAAAAACTCTTGCCGCGCTGCTGCAAAGCCTTGACGAGGGCGGGGCTTGAGCCCACATTCGCTTTGCCAGATGGCTGGATGACTGCTGTGTCCGTCCTTTAGGGGATGGGCGTGGAGGAAAGTCCGGGCTCCAGGAAAACACGGCGCCGGGTAACGCCCGGCGGGGGCGACCCCAGGGATCAGTGCCACAGAAAGCAAACCGCCCTTCGAACATGTTCGGGGGGTAAGGGTGAAAGGGTGCGGTAAGAGCGCACCGCGCTGCCGGCAACGGCAAGCGGTCATGGTAAACCCCGCCGGGAGCAAAACCAAATAGGGGCGGTGTCGGGCTCAACGCCCAGAGCCTGTTTTCCGGCTCAGCCGTCCGGGTTGGTTGCATGAAGCATGCCGCAAGACATGCTCCAGATGAATGGTCATCACATGGAGGCCCTGGCCTTCATGTACAGAACCCGGCTTACAGGCCATCTGGCGTATTTTTTAAAGAAACCGGGAAATGACGAGACGGGCGCAGGCCCGATTCTGTCAGGCAGACACCTCCTTGTGAAGCGCCTGCGGCGATAAAATTTCCTAACCGGATATTAACCATAAGCTGTTGAAATCAGGTAAATATTTACCAAGCCTCAACCTCAGCGCTCATATTGTTTCCATTGACGCCCATAAAATTCCATGATAGACCATGGTATTCAGTATTTTTTCCATGAGCGACTGCGGTTTTTATCTAAAGCCGGGTTTGGAAATCGAAGAAATATTGTTTTTAGAGGTGGCGGTCCTGATCTTTCAGGCCGCCCCTTGTGAGTTTTTTAACAGCGTCATGCCGGAAAATACGTGCGGTTTTTCGGCTGCGATGATGCGGCGAAGCGTAAGGGAGGGAACAAATGGAACGGTTCGTGTCGTCTTACACGAACAAGGTGGACGCCAAGGGGCGCGTCTCGGTTCCGGCTTCTTTTCGCTCGATTTTGACGCGTGACGGGTTTGACGGTGTGTTCTGCTATCCCTCGCTTGACAGCCAGACGCTTGATGCGGGCGGCTCTTCGCTGATTGATGAAATCCATGCCCTGCTTGAGGGGCTTGATCCTTATTCCGACGAGCGCGACGAGCTTTCACTGGCGCTGTTCGGCGAGAGCGAAATTCTTAAAATCGATCAGGATGGACGGGTGGTTCTGCCGCCGCGGCTGCGCGAGCATGCCGGAATTACCGACAGCGCTGTTTTTGTCGGCGTCGGGCACAAGTTTCAGCTCTGGTCGCCGGAGCGCTTCGAGGCGCGGCGCCAGGGGGCGCGCCGGCGGGTGGTCGAGTTGAAAAAGCTGTTGCGCAATGCTGCGAGGGGGCAGGCGGGGGCTATCGGGGGTGCTGGAACATGACGGGCTGCGGCCGGGGGGCCGCTGGCGGACCGGTTCGTCATATTCCGGTGCTTCTCGATGAAGTGGTCGAGGCGCTCTCGCCGCGCGATGGCGGGGTTTATATCGATGGAACTTTCGGCGCCGGCGGTTACAGCCGCGCCATTTTAAAGGCGGCGGATTGCCGCGTTTTTGCCATCGAGCGCGATGATCAGGCGCTGGAGGCCGGCGGCGGGATGGAAGATGAATTTGGCGGCAGGTTCACGCTTGTAAAGGGACGTTTTTCTCAGATGGCGCAATTGCTCCGCTCATATGATCTGGACCGTGTGGACGGCGTTGTGCTCGATATCGGGGTTTCTTCCATGCAGCTTGATGACGCCGGGCGCGGCTTTTCGTTCATGAGCGACGGGCCGCTGGATATGCGGATGGAGCGCCAGGGGCCGAGCGCCGCCGATATCGTCAACGGGGTCGCCGAGCGCGATCTGGCGCGGATTATCGCCGTGCTGGGCGAGGAGCGCAAGGCCCGCCGGGTGGCGAGAGCCATCGTGAAGGCGCGGGCTGATGCGCCGATCCGGCGCACCTCGGAGCTGGCGGCGATTGTTGAAAAGGCGGTCGCGGGCGGCAAGCCATTGCGCATTCACCCCGCCACGAGGACCTTTCAGGGCTTGCGTATTTTTGTCAATCAGGAGCTTGAGGAGCTGGCGCGCGGGCTGGGAGTGGCGGAAACGCTGCTCAAACAGGGCGGGCGGCTGGTTGTGGTGACGTTTCATTCGCTCGAAGACCGGATTGTGAAGCGGTTTTTCAATCAGCGTTCGCGCCGCGCGCCGCAGCCCTCGCGCCACGCGCCCATCATGGCGGGTAATGAAAAGGCGCTTTCCTTTGCGCTTGTTCACAAGGGCGCGCTGACGGCGTCGGAGGCCGAGCTGGCGCGCAATCCAAGAGCGCGTTCGGCGCGGCTGCGGGCCGGGGCGAGGCTTGCAGGAGAGGCTTTTGATCTGGATATGGCGGCTCTGGGCGTACCGGAGCTTAATCTGGCTGGGGGAGATGTTTTGTGTTCCTGAAGGTTGTAAATACGGTGCTCGTGACGGCAACCCTTGCCGGGGCGGTTTATCTCTATAATGTCAAATATGAGGTGGCGGCCTATCGCACTCATTTAAAAACATTGGAAAATCAGGTTGTTGCCGAAGGTGAGGCGATAAATGATCTGTATGCGGAATGGTCATATCTCAATCGTCCCGAGCGTCTGAAAGTGCTTGCCGGGCGCTATCTTGCGCTGGAGCCGGTGCATGCGGAACAAATTGTCACCATGAAAAACCTGCCGGGGCGCACACGCGATTTTTCACCTGACCTTTCAGCCCCGCTAGGCGGCTATGCGGGGATTGGGTCAGCTACAAGCCGGATACAGTAAATATGAGTATGTTCAAGCGTCAGCCTGTCGTTACACCCATCGGTCATGGCAGGGCACCTGTAAGGGCTGCCTCTGCGGGGCGCGGGAGCGGCAATATGACCGCCCCGGTGGGCAGCCGGGCGCGGTTTGTCTTTGTCATGGCGGCGTGTTCGTTGTGCTTCGGGGCGATTACCCTGCGGCTTGTCGGGGTGACGGCGGTTCAGTCGGCCGGAGTGGTCAAGACCACGGGCGCGGCGCAGAAAATTCGCTATAAACGTCCCGATCTGACGGACCGTAACGATATCATCATGGCGAAGGATCTCAACAAGACCTCGCTTTATGCCGATTCAACCAAGATCATTGACGTTGACGAGGTGGTGGAAAGGCTGACAGCCATATTGCCGGAGCTTGATCCGCGCCGGTTGCGGGCCAAGCTGGCCCATAAGAGCAAATTTATCTGGATCAAGCGCGGGCTGACGCCGCGCCAGCATGCGCGCATTTTCCAGCTTGGCCTTCCCGGGCTGGAATTTGAGCGTGAAAACAGCCGGGTTTATCCAAACGGCCAGATTGCGGCCCATGTTCTGGGGCATGTGAATGTCGACAACAAGGGCACGGCGGGAATTGAGAAATATATCGACACTATCGGCCTGAGCAACACGGATGCGCTGGCGCCGGTCAGGCTCTCGATTGATCTTCGGGCGCAGCACGCCATGCGCGAAGAGCTGATTGCCGCCATGAAGCTCTACAAGGCCAAGGCCATCAGCGCGGTGGTGCTGGATGTGCATACCGGCGAGGTTCTGGCGATGTCCTCGCTGCCCGATTACGACCCCAACGCCCCGGCCAAATCGTTGAATAAAAACACCTTGAACCGCATGACAGCCGGGGTTTACGAGCTGGGTTCGGTTTTTAAGGCTTTTACGGTCGCCATGGCCCTTGATGTCGGCGCCGCCACCTTGAAGAGTAAATATGATGCGCGCACCGCCATCAGGGAGGCCTCGTTCAAGATTGATGATTTTCATGCCAAGCGGCGCATTCTCACCGTGCCGGAAGTGTTTATCTATTCCTCCAATATCGGCGCGGCGAAAATCGCCCTTGATGTGGGCATGGAGCGGCAAAAGGCTTTTTTGAAACGCATTGGCCTGCTGACCCGTCTGCAAACGGAACTGCCCGAATCGCGCCAGCCCATGTTTCCCAAAACCTGGCGGCCGGTGAATGTGATGACCATCGGCTACGGGCACGGGCTGGCGGTCTCGCCCCTGCAGGCGGCCAGCGCTGCTGCGGCGCTGGTGAATGGCGGCAAGCTGATTACGCCGACTTTCCTGAAACGTTCGGAAGCCGCCGCCCTGTTTTCCGCCCGGCAGGTGCTAAAGCCTGAAACCAGCGCCAAAATGCGCTATCTCATGCGCCTCAATGTGACCGAGGGTACGGCGCGCAAGGCGGATGTGCCGGGCTATCTGGTGGGCGGCAAAACCGGCACGGCGGAAAAAGCCACCCGCTACGGCTATGCAAAAAACAAATTGCTGACAAGTTTCATGGGTACCTTCCCGGTCAATGCGCCCAAATACGTTATTCTTGTGGTGCTTGATGAGCCAAAAGGGATCGAACAAACCCATGGGTATGCAACATCCGGCTGGAACGCGGCGCCGGTGAGCGCCAGGATTATTGCCCGCATCGCGCCGATGCTGGGGGTTTTGCCGGTGTCAAACACGGCGGAGCCATCATCAGGCGCCATGCTGGCGGCCTTTGAGAAAGAACCAAGGTGATATGCAACTGCAGAAGCTTTTCGGCGCTGGCCGGAATTTGCCCGGGGAATGGGCGGGTATGGACATAAAAGGGCTCACTGCCGATAGCCGGCAGGTCGGGCCCGGTTTTCTTTTTGCCGCCCTTCCCGGGGTTGCGGCTGACGGGGCGCGCTTTATTCCGCAGGCGCTTGAAAAGGGCGCGGTCGCGGTTCTGGCGGGCATGGATGTTGCCGATATCGGTGCGCCGCTGATCAGGGCGCAGAACCCGCGCCGCGAACTGGCGCTGGCGGCGGCAAGGTTTTATGAGCCGCAGCCGAAGATTATCGCGGCGGTGACGGGGACAAACGGCAAAACTTCCGTTGCCTCCTTCTTGCGCCAGATCTGGGCTGATCTGGGCCTGAGCGCCGCCAATCTGGGCACGACCGGGGTGCATGGGCCGCGCGGCCATGAATATCTTGGCCTGACGACGCCGGGGCCGGTGCAATTGCATGAAATCCTGCATGATCTTGATGCGCAAGGCATCTCCCATCTGGCGATGGAGGCCTCCTCGCACGGGCTGGAGCAAAACC
>CAZIVB010000071.1:0-11306 GCA_964542565.1 uncultured Hyphomicrobiales bacterium
CTTGACAAAGGTGGCGATGATATCGTTCGAGGTGCCCTGCGGCAGGAAGGCAATCTTCTGCACCGGGAATCCCGCGGTAAAGAACGCCTTCCACGCATCCCAGGCCGCACCGGAGGTTTTGCAGCCGAGGGTGGCGTTGCAGACCTCCTTGAATGTCGGCACATCGGGGAAGGTCGGATCACGCACGACACTGCCTTCAGCATCCAGCGATCCCCAGGTCATCATGGGAACCGCCTTGCCGGCTTTCACCAGCGGCACCACACCCTTGAGATAGCTTGAAGAGGTCTGGTAATCGATATTTGCCTCGCCGCGCTCAAACATCAGCCGGCCATCGCCCCTGCCCTTGATGCCGAAGACGGGCTCAACCTTCATGCCCAGCATTTTCCACGCCAGCAGCGGCACGAGGTCGAGGCGCGTTGCCCCTTGCGAGCCGTATATGAAGTTGATATCTTTAAGATTATTGGCGGTACCGTCAAATTTGGCGGCAAGCTTTGGCGGCAGATAGGCAACGCCGCCGGTGCCGGTGGCCATGACCGGTTCCCAGTCGTTATACTCGTATTTTACCCGCGGATCGCCCAGCAGATAGGGAAACTGGGTGGAGCCGGAAGAGCCGAACATCACCGTTCCGTCACCGTTTTTTTGCCTCTGGAACCAGTTGGCGCCCTTGGTGGAGCCGGCGCCGGGCATGAATTTGACAACGACCGTCGGATTCCCCGGCAAGGCCTGGCTTAGCAGCGGGGCGAAAAAGTTGGCCCATTTGGCTGAACCGCCTTTTTCGGAAAACGGGATCGTCCATTCAACGGTTTTTCCCGACATATCGACTTCCGCCAGCGCGGCGCTGGCAAAAAGAGCCGTGGCGGCGGCCAGGCCAAAGGCGGCCAGACGCGTGTTTTTTCCTGTGGACATCAGATTCCTCCCATAATTTTAATAACACGGGGGCGCTCGGACGCTCCGGCGACCCGGCAGAGAAGCTCAATTCTCTGATTGATCTTACCACAATAGCCTGCCAATCTTTCATGAAGCCTTCAGGGGGAAGGGAAATTGCGCATAGTTCTGATCGAAGACAATGAGGTCCTGGCAAAAGGAATTGCCTATCGTCTGCGCGATAGCGGTCACGCGGTGGATCATCTCAGCGACGGCGCCGAGGCGGACAATTTCCTCAGGCAGGAAGGCGCCGATATTATTATTCTCGATATCAATCTTCCCCATCTTGATGGATTGAGCATTCTGCGCAATATCCGCAGCCGGGGGAACGCAACTCCCGTCATCCTGCTTACCGCCCGTTCAGAAACGGGAGACCGGGTCAAGGGGCTGGATGCCGGGGCGGATGATTATCTGATAAAACCCTTTGAGATGATTGAACTTGAGGCCCGCATCCGGGCGCTTTCACGGCGGCGGCCCGAGGCCAGATTGTTGCGCGAACCCATCGGGGCGCTGGAATTTGACGCCGGTTCAAGGCAGTTGCTCCTTGAGGGGCAACCCCTTGAGCTGCCGCGCCGGGAACTGGCGGTTTTTGAATGCCTGTTCGAGTGCCGGGGCCGGCTGGTGTCGAAATCAGCGCTGCTCGACAATGTTTACGGGGTTGGCAGCGAAGTGGCGGAATCGGTTGTCGAGATCTATATCTCACGTCTGAGAAAGCGTCTGTCCGGATACGGGGTGCGTATTAAAATGGCCCGCGGCCTTGGCTATCTGCTGGAAGAAGAGCCCCCTTCATGAGCGTTCTTTCCCTTCGCGCCCGGCTGGCGATTATCATTCTGGCGCCGCTGGTGCTGATCTCGGCTCTTGTTGGCTATTGGCGCTTCAGCATGGCGCGCCAGACGGTTGAGGAATTGTTCGACCGGACGCTGCTGGCCTCTTCGCTGGCGATCGCGCGCGATATCGCCATTTCGGGCGGGGATGCCTTGTCGGTTACAACGCGCGATCTGATGCGCGATATTTCCGGCGGGCCGATTTATTACCATGTCCACGGGCCGGACGGCGTTTTTGTCACGGGCTACGCCACGCCGCCCGTCCCGCCGCCCGATCTGGTCAGAAGCCGCAACAAGCCGGTTTTCTTCCGCTCGGTTTATCGCAATCAGGAAGTTCGCGTCGTCCAGCTTAAAGAGATGGGGGAAGTGGACGGAATTTCAGGCTATTCAACCGTGACGGTCTGGCAGACCTTCTCGGGCCGGAACCGGTTTGTCCGCGATCTGGCGCTCAGGGCAACGGCGATTATCGCCAGCCTGACTTTCACCGTGGCGGCGGTGGTCTGGTTTGGCATCAAACTGGGCTTGCGGCCCCTGACCGATTTGCAAGCGGCGGTTTCGCAACGCTCGTCGGACGATCTGAGCCTCATCCGCCGCCCGCTGCCGCGCGAAATCAGCGAGCTGGTGCAAACCCTGAACAGTCTGTTTGATCAACTGGCCCGGGCCATGACATCAAAAGATGTCTTTATTTCCAATGCCGCGCATCAGTTGCGAAACCCGATTGCGGGTGTGTTGTCTATGGCCGAGGCGGTGCATTCGGCAAGAACGCTGAAAGATGCCGGAACCCGCACCGCCGAGCTAGTGGAAGCGGCAAAACACGCAAGCCGTCTGGCGACCCAGCTTTTGAGCTATGAACGGGTAAAAGCGCGCCCTTCAGGCTCAAGGCATGAATCCTTTGATCTTTTACCGGCGGTGAAATCCGTCCTCGATTACAACGCAAAGCGCGTGATGAAGCGCGATATTGATCTGGAATTTATTACCCGGGAAAAAACCATAACGGTTACGGGCGATGAAGTGCTGATCTCCGAGGCCATAGAAAATCTTGTTGATAATGCCCTGGTTCACGCCGGCCCGCTCCTCTCGCATATCTCCATTGAAGCCGCCATTGCCGGATCCGAGGCCCAAATTACCGTCCGCGATGACGGCAAGGGCATTGCCGATGAAGACAAAACACGCGCCTTCGACAGGTTTCTCCAGATTGAACCGGGTACGGGCAGCGGGCTGGGACTGTCCATTGTGCACGCCATTGTCAAAAGTCACGGCGGGCGGGTTGTAATCGCACCGGCTGAAAAAGGCACAAGCGTCTGTATCTTCCTGCCTCTGGCGAAGAAGATTTAAAACGTGGTGAAATCCGTCTTCAGGCCAAGGCCGATCATGGGGCCGTTCAGCCCGCCGGCATCGCCGCAAGTGAGTGTATGGGCCCATCCGGAAAGGTAAAACTGCGGCGAGAACGGCGGCAAAACCCGAAATAATCTGCCTGATGCCATACCCGGTTCCATGGTCTTTGACGCGCTGCGTAGTGCCACGGTTTCAGCCGGGCGTCAGCCAACCGGACCTCCCGTGAAACTCTTCCAGTTTCCTGAGCGCAAATTCATTTTGCGTCTCTTGCTCATCCAGAGCATGGCGGCACTGGCGGTTTTTGCACACGAGGCGTCATGCCTGCCCCGTTTTAGCCGGAATTTCAATCTGATTTGCCGCAATCAACATCTTCTTGCCCGGAATGCCGGTTGAAAAATGATAAAAAAATAGTGACTTTTTACCTTGCATGTTAGAAGCATGAGCCATGGCGAAACGAATTGCACATCCAGCCGCGATGATTGACCCGGACGCATTGCGCGCCGGTCTCAATGCCTTGGCGGGCGAGCATAAAGGACATGACGCGGCGTTGCGAAATGCGGTTCTTGAACATCTCAAGGGCGTTGTCTCACATGCAAGACGCGAGGCCGAAACGCGACTTCTGGCCGGGGCGCGCGGTCTGGAATGCGCGCTAGATCTGTCCCGGTTTCAGGATGAGTTGCTGCGTATCTTATATGATTTTACCGTCAGCCATATTTACCGGGCGACAAATCCTTCTTCCTCCGAGCGCATCTGTATCGTCGCTATTGGCGGCTACGGGCGCGGCTTGCTGGCGCCGGGTTCCGATATCGATCTGTTGTTCCTGTTTCCCTACAAACAGACGCCGTGGTGCGAGAGCGTGGCGGAATATATGCTCTATATGCTGTGGGATCTGGGCTTCAAGGTAGGGCACGCCACACGCAATGTCACCGAATGCATCCGTCTTTCCCTGGCCGATTACACCATTTACACCTCCATTCTCGAAGCGCGCTATCTGTGGGGCGATATTTCCCTTTTCGATGATCTGAGCACAAGATTCCAGAATGAAGTCGTTGCCAGAACCCGGGCTGATTTTGTCGCCGCCAAACTGGAAGAACGCGATGCCCGCCACAAGAGACAGGGCGAATCGCGTTATCTGGTTGAGCCCAATATCAAGGAGGGCAAGGGCGGCTTGCGCGATCTTCACACCCTGATGTGGATTGTGCGGGCGCATTTCGACGTCGAAAGCTATGCCGAACTGGAGCAGCGCGGCGTCATCACCCGCGAGGAACGCCTGCTGTTTGCCAAATGTGAAGCGTTTCTATGGGCGGTCCGGTGCCATTTGCACTTTCTCACCGGGAGGGCCGAAGAGCGTCTTGGCTTTGAGGTTCAAGGCGAGCTTGCCAAACGCCTCGGCTATACGGCGCGCGGCCGTCTGGCGGCGACCGAGCGCTTTATGAAGCATTATTTCCTGATTGCCAAAAGCGTCGGCGATCTCACCCGTATCATCTGCGCCGTGCTGGAGTTTGAAGAGGCGAAGGAAACACCGGGTCTGAGCCGGTTTTTCAAATCCTGGCGCTTCAAGGGCGTCAAACAGCTTCAGGCCCCCGGATTTATTATCGACAAGGGGCGGATCAATATTGAATCCGATGACGTATTTGCCAATGATCCGGTAAATCTCATCCGCTTTTTTTATCTTGCCGACCGGCATAATCTGCTGCTGCATCCCAAAGCGGTCAAACTGATTTCACGTTCGCTGAAACTGATCGACAAGTCGCTGCGCCATAACCGCGAAGCCAACCGGCTGTTCATAGAGATCCTCACCACGCATAATGATCCGGAGACCATTTTGCGCAATATGAACGAAACCGGCGTGCTGGGGCGCTTCATTTACGATTTTGGCCGTATTGTCGCCCTGATGCAGTTCAACATGTATCATCATTACACGGTTGATGAGCATCTCCTGCGCGCTCTTGGCGTGCTCTCGGAAATCGAGCGCGGCGAGCTGACACGCGAACACCCGCTCGCCGATGCGGTCATTCATACCATCCAGAACCGCAAGGCCCTGTTTCTGGCCGTTTTCGCCCATGATATCGCCAAGGGCAGGCCCGAGAGCCATTCCATCGCCGGGGCCAGGATCGTCAAGCGTCTGGGCCGCCGCCTCGGGCTGGAGGAGGGCGAGACCGAAACCGCCGCCTGGCTGGTGGAAAATCACCTCCTCATGAGCCGGGTGGCGCAGGAGCGTGATCTGCATGATTTCAGAACCATCCAGAATTTTGCCTACAAAGTGCAAAGCCCGGAGCGGCTGAAACTGCTGCTGATCCTGACCGTTGCCGATATCAAGGCGGTTGGCCCCGGTGTCTGGAACGGCTGGAAAGGGCAGTTGCTGCGGACTTTGTTTTATGAAGCCGAGCCGCTGCTGGGCGGCGGCATTACCCAGATCAGCCGCAAGGAACGGGCCCGCTCGGCGCGGCAGATTCTGGCCGATGCGCTTGGAAACTGGAGCGAGGAAGACAAGGCGCTGGTTCTTGATTCCCACTATGAAGCGTATCTGCTCAACGTGCCGCTTGAGAAACAGATCGCCCATGCCGAGCTGATCCGCAAGGCGCGAAGCGAAGATGCCCCGGTGACCATCAGCGCCAAAACGGACGCTTTCCAGGGCGTGACCGAGCTTACCGTTTACACCCCCGATCATCCGCATCTGCTGGCAATCATCACCGGGGCCTGCGCCGCCAGCGGCGCCGATATTTCAGGGGCGCAGGTCTATACCACCTCGGACGGTTTCGCGCTTGATATCATCACCATTTACCGCCAGTTTGACGATGACGCCGATGAAAACCGCCGCGCCGGACAGGTGGCAAAAACCATCGAGAAAGTCTTGCGCGGCGAAGTCAGGCTGGAGGATATCCTCAAGGCGCGGCGCAGCGGCAAACGGCGCATCCGCCCCTTCACCATCGCACCGCAGGTGATTATCGACAATGATTCGTCCAACATCTTCACATTGATCGAGATCAACGGCCTCGACCGGCCCGGACTGCTCTACGCCCTGACCCAGGGATTGTATGAGCTTAACCTCAATATCGGCTCGGCTCATATCGTCACCTATGGCGAAAAAGTGGTGGATGTCTTTTATGTCAAGGACAGTTTCGGCCACAAGATCACCAACCCGGACAAACAGCAAAGCGTGCGTGAAAAACTGCTGGCAATCATCAAAAGCAGAATGAAAAAACCGGCCGTCAAGGCCGCCTGATCATAAATCGCGGGCCGGACAGATTTCGGCGTCACGGCGCGCTTCATGGACGGAGAGATCATGCAGGCTCGGCTTTGCTCCGTTTAAAGGGTTATCCGGGTTCCACGGAATCTCGATCAGGGTGGAAGTTGCACTCAGGGCGTCATAGATCAAAAGCTTGCCGACAAGGGATGTGCCGATCCCGAGCACTTCCTTGATCACTTCCAGCCCCTGCATGGTGCCGATAATCCCGGTCAGAACCCCTAAAACGCCGGCCTCCTCGCAGCCCGGTATCATTCCGGGCGGCGGCGGCTCCGGCAACAAGCAGCGATAGCTGGGATTGGGGGTGCCTGATTTGTCGTTTTCAAACGCCCGGTAGGTGGCAATCTGGCCCTCAAACTGGGCTACAGCGGCTGAAACCAGCGGTTTTCTGGCAAAGAAACAGGCATCATTGACTAAAAAACGGGTATCGAAATTATCGCAGCCATCGGCGATCAGGTCAAAATTCGCAAATATTTCCAGCGCATTACGCGCCGTAAGACGTTCTTGATAGGTGAGTATCTCAACATTGGGATTAAGGGCTTTTAAGGTTCGCGCTGCGCTTTTAACCTTGGGCTCGCCGATATTTTCCGTTTTGTGCACAATCTGGCGCTGTAAATTGGAAAGGGAGACCACATCATCATCGATGACCCCCAATGTGCCAACGCCTGCCGCCGCCAGATACATCAGAACCGGTGAACCCAGCCCACCGGCGCCGATCACCAGAACGCGGGCGTTTTTGAGCTTTTGCTGCCCCGCGCCGCCCACATCATGCAAGATGATATGGCGCGCATAGCGCTCCAGTTCTTCATCGTTAAAGCCCATGGCTGATCTGCCTCAAAGACCTACACGCCCTCAAACAAGGGGGTGGAGAGATATCTTTCCGCCATTGAGGGCAGGATTGCAAGAATGGTTTTCCCCGACATGCCGGGCATGCGGGCGACCTCGAGTGCGGCGGCCACCGCCGCGCCGGAGGATATGCCGCACGGAATGCCTTCGAGCCGCGCCATGCGCCGCGCCATTTCAAAGGCGGTCTCATTGCCGATGGTGATGATATCGTCAATGAGGTCCTGCCTTAAAACGCCGGGAATAAACCCGGCGCCGATACCCTGAATCTTGTGCGGACCGGGATTGCCGCCGGACAGGACGGGGCTGTCTTCGGGCTCGACCGCAACCATTTTCAGCTCCGGTTTGCGCGCTTTGAGAACCTCGCCGATCCCGGTAATGGTGCCGCCGGTGCCCACTCCGGAGATGATAACGTCAACCTCGCCATTGGTGTCGTCCCAGATTTCCTCGGCTGTTGTGATGCGGTGAATGGCCGGATTGGCCGGGTTTTCAAATTGTTGCGGCATGATGGCGCCGGGCGTTATCTCCACAAGCTCGGCTGCCTTGTCAACCGCGCCGCGCATGCCCTCGGCGGCCGGGGTGAGCACGATCTGCGCCCCTAAAAAGGCCAGCATGCGCCGCCGCTCCACCGACATGCTGTCCGGCATGGTCAGGATCAGTTTGTAATTTTTCGCGGCGCAGATATAGGCCAGCGCAATCCCGGTATTGCCCGAGGTGGGTTCGATGATGACCGAATCGGGTTTCAGTTTTCCCGATTGCTCCAGATCCTCGATCATGCTCAGGCCGATGCGGTCCTTGACGCTTGAGAGCGGGTTCATGAATTCGAGCTTGAGCAAAATTCGTGATGTGATGTTCTCGGCAATGGCCAGTTTGCCCAGCTGAACCGTCGGCGTTGCGCCGATAAGCTGGGTTATGCTGCCATAAATCCGGTTGTGTTTGGGCATTTGCGAATGTGAAAATGTTGTTTGCGTCATGATTTTGTTTTCCTGCCTGTGGCGTCAAATTGAATAGTCGCTCCCCTTATGGGTTTTTTCCTTTTCATCACCGCGAATGCCGATTTTCAGCTGGGTGGCCTTTTGACACAAATCCTCGACCGTGATGGCGTCGAGACCGGTCAGGAGCTGCTCTTCCATATTCTTCCACAGCGGATGCACGACCAGTTTTCCCAGATCCGATTTATCGGTAAATTTGGGTTCATCCTCAATTTCAAGAAAGGCGACGGCCCTTACCACGTCTCCGGCTGTAATCCGGCGGCGTTCGCGCGCCAGAACATAGCCGCCCTGGGGGCCGCGGACCCCCTTGAGAATGCCGACATGCACAAGCTGTTGCATGACCTGCTCAAGATAGCGCTGCGGCACCCCCTGGCGTTTGGTGATATCGCGCGCCCGCACCGGGTTGGGCCTTGAATTATAGGCCACATCGGTGACCGCCTCCAGCGCCAGCAGAGTTTTACGGGTTACCCGTAGCATGATTGTTTTCCTCCCCTTCCTTATTGCCATGTCCGGTCGAGCCAAACCCGCCTGTTCCTCTTTTGCTGGATGACAGTTCGCCGGTTTCGACCAGCCGGACTTTTTCTATTTTCTGGAAGATAAGCTGGGCAATGCGCATACCGCGCGCAATCGGCTGCGGCGCTTTGCCATGATTGATTAAAATGACCTTGATCTCGCCCCGGTAATCGGAATCGATGGTTCCGGGGGCATTGAGCACGGTAATGCCGGATTTCGCCGCCAGCCCCGAACGCGGGCGCACCTGCGCCTCCATATCGCCCGGGATCTCTATGATCAGGCCGGTGGGGACAAGGGCTATGTCTCCCGGCGCAAGGGTCAAGACCTCATCGGCCCCCAAAGCGGCGCAAAGATCGAGCCCCGAGGCGCCCGGCGTCTGATAACGCGGCAGTTCCAGCCCCTCGCCATGCGCCAGTTGCCGGATGCGGATTTGCCTGACCTCGCTCAACGGGCTTTTTCCTCCGGAGCAAGAGTGGCGGCGATTTTATCCGCCAGCTTTTGCGCAACCTCGCTTTTGCGCATTTCGGGCCATTGCGCCGCGCCGTCCTTGTCAATGAGACTGATCCGGTTTTCATCGCCGCCCATGACGCCGGGCCGGCTGACATCATTGGCAAGTATCCAGTCGCAGCCCTTCCGGATACGTTTTTCAGTGGCATTGTTGAGCATATCTTCTGTCTCGGCGGCAAAGCCGATAACCAGTTGCGGGCGCGCCTCCGGTTTTAACCGGCTGACATGGGCCAGGATATCGGGGTTTTCGACCAGCTGGAGCGTTGCGGGCGCAGCGCCTTTCTTTTTCTTGTTTGCCGCAACCTCATCCACCCGCCAGTCGGCCACCGCGGCGACAAAAACGGCCGCATCGGCGGGGAGTTCATCGGTGACCGCTGCAAGCATGTCGCGGGCGGTTTCAACCGGGATAATCCGGATATTTTCATGCGCCGGGATCACCGCTCCCGGACCGGTGACAAAGGCCACCTGCGCGCCGCGGCCCGCCAAGGCTTCGGCAATCGCCGCGCCCTGCTTGCCCGAGGAATGATTGGATAAAAAACGCACCGGATCAATCGGCTCGCGGGTTGGCCCCGAGGTGACGATAATCCGCTTGCCCTTCAGCGGCTGGTCTGCTGCTTGTTCAACAAAGATTTTTTCCATGGCCGCGAGTATATCCGCCGGCTCCGCCATGCGGCCAAAGCCATACTCGCCGCAGGCCATCTCGCCCTCCTCAGGGCCGATGAACAAAATGCCGTCTTGCGCAAGGGTTTTTGCATTGCGCCGGGTGGCGGCGTGCTCCCACATGCGCACATTCATGGCCGGGGCCATCAAAACCTGCGTATCGGTGGCCAGCAGCAAGGTGCTGGCCAGATCATTGGCCAGCCCATTGGCCAGCTTGGCCATCAGATCAGCCGTGGCCGGGGCGATGACAACAAGATCGGACAGGCGCGAAAGCGTGATATGCCCCATCTCGGTTTCATCACCCAGATCAAACAGGTCAGAGTAAACCTTCTCCCCCGACAAGGAAGCGGCGGAAAGCGGCGTGACGAACGCCTTCGCGGCGCGGGTGAGGACAACGCGCACCGATGCGCCGCGCTTTTTCAGCCCGCGTATCAACTCCAGGGATTTATAAGCGGCAATCCCGCCGCCTATAACCAGCAATATGCGTTTACCCGCAAACACGCACGCCTCGCTTCAGATTTTTTCTTATCGTGCCGTGGGTGTATAATTCACACTAATTGACCGTAAATCAAGCCCCAAATATGAGTTTCGGGATGATTTTGGAAAAATACATTTTAAACTGAAAGAACATCCGCGCCCGGGTTCAATACAGCAGCCAGCTGCCGGCAAGCAGAACGATGGCCAGACCGAGCCAGAATGAAAACGAATTCGATGTTGTGTGATTTGCCTTGCCCAGCGCCTCAATGGAGGCCGGATCAAGATGAATGCCGCCGCTGCGGCCCATCTGCGCCAGAAGCTGCATGCCCTCGCGCGCATCATCGAGAATATCGGGCATATGGATAAGCGCATTTCCAAATGCGGCGGCGCTGTTTTTCGCCTCCTTCAAGATGCCCTCGGGGCCCAGATGCGCCCGCATCCATTCCTCGACCACCGGCGCAGCGGATGCCCACATGTTCAGGTCAGGATTGAGGCTGCGCGCCACGCCCTCCACCACCACCATGGTTTTTTGCAGCAAGATGAGCTGGGGCTGGGTTTCCATGTCAAACTGTTCGGTCACGCTGAGCAACTGCCCCAGCAGGCGGGCCATGGAAATATCTTCCGCCTGTTTGCCCAGCAAGGGCTCGCCTATGGCCCGGAGAGCCTGGGCAAAGGTTTCCACCGAGCGGTGTTTGGGCACATAGCCGGCGTCAAAGTGAACCTTCGATATGCGCATATATTCGCCGTGAATAAAGCCATAGAGGATTTCGGCCAGAAAATGCCGGTCCTTGAGCGACAAGCGCCCCATAATGCCCAGATCAACCGCGATGACCTTACCGTCCTTGTCAGTGAACAGATTGCCCTGATGCATATCGGCGTGAAAAAAACCATCGCGCATGGCGTGGCGCAAAAAGGAGCGGATGATGGTGTCGGCCAGTTTTTTCCGGTCAATCCCGGCTTCCCGGATCAGATCAATGCGGTTCA